>JAKSLN010000099.1 GCA_024401165.1 Bacteroidaceae bacterium | reverse complement strand
GTGGGGGTGATGATGGGCTCGGGGAAACGCTCGTTCTCGCGCATGCCGTCGGGCAGCTTAACGCCGCAGATCTCGCGGCAGCCGTTCTTGTAGTCACGCCATGCAGAACCAGTGAGTATGCCACGGATGATCATCTCAACCTTGAAACCCTCGCACTTGACACCGATGGTGACCTGAGGGTCGGGGCATGCCAGTTTCCAGTTGGGGCAGATGTCGGTGGTAGCGTCGAGGAACTTAGCTGCAATCTGATTCAGTACCTGACCCTTGAAGGGAATGCCCTTGGGGAGAATGACGTCGAAAGCCGAGATACGGTCGCTGGCAACCATGACCATGAGGTCGTCGCCTACATAATAGCAATCACGTGTCTTGCCGCAATACTTACCGGTCTGGCCGGGAAATGAATAGTTGGTCTTTACTAAAGCGTTCATAATTATTTGTTTTTGATTGGTTTTTCTTTGTTTTTTGATGTTTCGGTGTTTCGATATCTCGATATCTCGATATCTCGATGATTCGATGATTCGATGATTCGGTGTTTCGTTGACTATTTTGCTAATAATAGCTCTTTTAAAGGCTACTTTGGCTCAAGTATGGGGTGCTTTCTGTCCCATTCTGCCTTGCGCTCCTTGTCAACGCGGTCATAGGCTTCTACGATGCGAGTCACTAATTTGTGGCGGACGATGTCCTTCTTGTTCATCTCGATGAAGGATATGCCCTCGACACCACGAAGTATCTCGCTGGCATCGCGAAGGCCACTCTTGACACCATGGGGAAGGTCAATCTGCGTCATGTCGCCTGTGATGATCATCTTTGTGTTCATGCCCATTCGGGTAAGGAACATCTTAATTTGAGCGGTGGTTGTGTTCTGGGCTTCGTCCAGGATGACAACGGCATCGTTGAGCGTACGGCCTCGCATGAAGGCGAGGGGAGCTATCTGGATGATGTTCTGCTGCATCATTTCCTGCAGTTTGAGGCTGGGAATCATGTCCTCTAACGCATCGTAAAGAGGTTGCAGGTAAGGATCGATCTTGTCTTTCATGTCGCCAGGCAAGAAACCCAATTTCTCGCCAGCCTCTACAGCAGGTCGCGAGAGGATGATCTTGCGTATCTCCTTGTTCTTCAAGGCGCGGACGGCCAGGGCAATGCTGGTGTAGGTCTTTCCAGAACCGGCGGGGCCGGTAGCGAAGATCATGTCGTTCTTGTTGTACGCCTCAACCAGTCGCTGCTGGTTCTCGGAGCGTGCTGTGATGGGTTTGCCCTGCACGCTATAAACAATGACACCCTGCTCTCCATCCTTCTTGGTCTTCTCGCCTCGCAGGATGTGCAGGATGTCCTCCTCTGTCAGCTGGTTGTACTTTAAGCAATGACGTTGCAGTTTACTCATGTTCTCGTCGAAGGCTGCCAACTCCTCCTCGTCCCCCATCACCTTGACAATGTTGCCACGGGCGACGATGCGCAATTTGGGGTACAGGGCCTTGATCATTTGCATGTTCACATTGTTCACCCCATAAAATATCACTGGGTCAATGTCTTCTAAAACAATATGCTTTTCTGTCATTCGCTTTTTCGTAAACCTATTTTGCTGCAAAATTACAGAAAACTTTTGTTATTTACCAACTTTTGATTAACTTTGTTTCCGAAAATGAAGTTTCTCTCTAAATTAAATACCTTCTATAAGATTTCGCTGGCAGTTTTCATGCTGCTGTGGGTCATCCGTTTGCTCTTCCCCAGTGTACTGAATCACAGGGAATCGGAGCCGGAGGATGCACCCTTGCCGCCCGTTGTGAACATTCCGGAGGACGAACAGGAGGCTATGCGTCCCAGTCAGGAGGAACTTCGCCGTGTATTCGGGACATCCACTAGTGACGATGCTGTTTCGGCAAACGCTTCTTCCCCACAGCGGCAGTCCATCGCACTTGTATCGGATTCTGATAAACACCCTATCCTTGGCGTACACAGTTACGATGCCGTGTTCAACGATCTGCAGGATGTGCAGATTGTGGCTGCGCAAAAATGGGGCGTTCGCCCTCCTCGCAACCGCGCCGAGGCCGAGCGCCGAAAGTCGGAGCTGGTTTACGTAGGCAGTTCGCCTTATTACCATCTTGACCCCACAATGTCGAGCAGCATTCCTTACCTGGTGCCACGCGCAGCTTTAATGCTCGAGCGAATAGGCACCAGCTTCTTCGACTCGTGTTATGTGAAGGGTGTACCTTTGCACAAGATTATTGTTTCCAGTGTTTTGCGAAGCGAAGAGGACGTTGAGAAGCTGTCTTTGGGAAATGGCAATGTAAGCAAACAAAGTTGCCATCGCTATGGCACTACGGTAGATATTTGCTACACCCGATTTCATCCCGTCTCGAATCCCGACGGTCCTGTACGTCGTACCGTTCGCGACGATACGTTGAAATGGGTGCTGAGCGAGGTGCTCCGTGACTTGCGTGAAGAGGGAGCGTGCTACGTCAAACACGAGGTCAAGCAGTCTTGCTTCCATATCACGGTGCGTTAACCTCCCCCCATCAACCCCATTCACTTTTTGGATACTTGAAAAACAAATGCCTAACTTATTACATCTAATGTCAAGACGAATCCTCCTTGCGGGACTTTTTCTGGTAGGATGCATCGCCTGCCTTGCACAAAAACTGCCTACGCCTCCTGATGGTTGCGAATGGAGTGATAATCTGATTGCGAATTCTGATCTCCTAACCGATGACCTCTCCTCGTTTTTCTGTTCGGGTAGTGGCGTCAAGATGAAGATTGTGACCAAGAGCGGCAAGAAGGCCATTACCGTGAACAGTACCGACTATACCGAGCACGACTGGGACAGCCAGTTCTTCATACGTACGGGTGCACCTTTCCTTGAAGGAGACCAGTATTATATTAGCTTCTCCTTCAAGGCAGACCGCAATGAGACTTGCAACACCGAGGCTCATAGCGTGCCCGGCTCGTACAATCATTGGGAGATGTTGGGCAATATCAACTTCACGTCCAATTGGCAGACAAAGCAATGGGAAGGAACGGTAACCGGTAGCCAAGCCGGCAGCGCTGGTCTAGGGGCCATTGCTTTTGACCTGAACCATAGTGGCGAGGCGGCCAACAACTTCTATTTTAGCGAGGTGGTGGTCAGAAAGTTGCTGCCCAAAGGTGGGGAAGGCAACCAGACGTTGGTGATCAATGAGATTCAGGTGGACAATAATGACCTCTTCATGGATCCCTCTTACAACTATGGCGCCTGGATAGAAATATACAACCCTGGCAACACGGAGGTAAGTCTGGGGCGATACTATGTAAGCGACGACCTGTATAACCTAAAGAAATTCATGCTTCCCATGAGTATCGGTGCTGTGCCCGCCCATGGCTTCAAGAACATCTGGTTCGACCATAACACTAAGGATGGAAGTTTCAGCAACAAGGCCGATGCACAGGTGCGATTCAAGTTGAATCCCGAGGGTGGAACCATCTACTTGAGCGACCCTAACGGCAAACTGGTGCAGAGCGTCAACTATCCGCCAGCCATACCCCGTTGCTCTTATGCCCGAATGATGGATGGCGGCGAGGAGTGGGGGACCACGGGAATGCCAACGCCCAGCAGTTCGAATGCAGGTGCCAAGTTTGCCACCGAGCGCCTGGAAGCACCCGTTGTCAATCACGATGGCGGACTCTTTGACGAAGGTGAGAAGATAAGCTTCCAAGTATCTATTCCCGAAGGATCTACGCTTCGCTACACCACCAATGGCTCCACGCCCACGGCAACGTATGGCAACAAGAGTCTGACGGGCATCTTTACTATAAGCAAGACTACCATATTCCGCTTCTGCCTTGTGCAGGACGACAAACTGCCAAGCCCTGTGGTGACTCGTTCCTTCATCTTCCGCAATCACGACTACTATCTGCCCGTGCTGAGCATAGCCACGAAACCAGAAAACCTGTTTGATAACGAGATAGGCATCTACGTTCGAGGCACCAATGGCATTGATGGTCGTGGACAGGATAAACCTTGCAACTGGAATCGCGACTGGGAGCGCCCCGTCAACGTGGAATACTTCGTGCCCGAACAGAATACCGATGGCGTGGCGACCTACCAGGCTGTCGTCAACCAAGAAACTGGTTTTGAGATATGTGGCGGATGGAGCCGTGGTTTCGGCGAGGCTACGACCGATGGCCATCATTGGGACGCCAAGAGTAGCTTCAGGCTGAAGACGAGCAAGACCTTCGACGGCCTCAATGAGCTGCCTTATCCTGTCTTTTCTGATAAACCTTACAATAAATACAAAGCCTGGCAGGTGCGCAACGGAGGTAACGACTCGAGCCATCGCTCCAAGGACCCCACGTTGCAGCAGGCAGTCATAACGTCCGGCATGGATGTCGACTGTCAGGCTTATCAGCCTTGCCACGTCTTCTTCAACGGACTTTACCTTGGCATGATGAACATACGCGAGTCCTCTAATAAACAGTACGGATACAGCAACTTCGGCATCGATACCGACGACATGGACCAGTTTGAGAACTGGGGCGACTTCAAGGTTGGCGACCGTGCTGCATGGGACGAACTGCAGAGCCGGGCCAATCGTCTGGCCGGCAGTCAGCGTGCAAGCGACTATGAGGCTGTGAAGGAGTTGCTCGACGTAGACGAGTTCATCAACTACATGGCCGTGCAGTGTTACTTTGGTGGTTCTGACTGGCTGACGATGTCTTACTCCAACAACCTGAAAGCCTACCGCAGTCGCAGCGACGGCGGCAAGTTCCGTTTCGTGATGTACGATGTGGATTCTGCGCTGGAGAAGACCGAGTACTGGCTGTCGATGTTTGGCTACCTGGCCGATGGCAGGATAGGCGGCAACATCGTAGGCGAGCTGTTCCGTTCGTTGATAAAGTACGAAGACTTCCGCAGGCAGTTCCTCGATGCCATGTGCCTCGTAGAGGGCAGCGTCATGGAACCATCGCGTGTTGAGGACATCGCGCAGCAAATAGCCGACAACACCCGACAGGCCCTCTCGTTCGAGGGATTGTCGCCTGGCGACATGGTTACAGAGCAGTTGAGAGCCCGCTATAAGGGGGCCGTTCTGGACAATGTGGCACGCCATTCTCTGTACAGTTTGAGTACGCCCTACTGGTTGGAACTCTCAAGTAATATTGAGGCGGCCCAACTATTGATAAATGGGTTGCGCGTGCCAACGGGACGCTTCGACGGACGAATGTACGACTACGCTGGCAAGGGTATTCATATCCAGGCACAAGCCCCAGCCGGCTACAGGTTTTTGGGTTGGAAGGGGCGTAGCGGTGGTACTGTCAGCACGCTCATCGACTACGGTTCCAACTGGGACTACTACGACCAGGGAAGCATGGATGCGTATGACTGGAAGAGTGTCGACTTCACCCCATCCAGTCACGGTTGGAAGATGAGTAAGCCTGCGCCCTTTGGCTATGGCAACTCTGACTCGGAAGCTGGCAACGCCAAGACCAAACTTGACTATGGCGGCGACTCCGGCAACAAGCGCCCGACGTACTATCTCCGAACCAAATTCTATGTCGAGAACGAACCTACGCCCGACGATGTGATACGCTTGAATTATAGGGTGGACGACGGCTTTGCTTTCTACGTGAATGGCAAGTATATCAACGGATTCCGTGTGTCGGAGGCAGATGCCAGGTACGACTTCATAACGACCGACTATGCCGGATGGGCGCCCGACGAAGGTTCCTTCGAGATACGCCCGTCCGACGTGCAGCAGGGCTGGAACACGCTGGCTGTTGAGATACACAACAACTCGTACTCGAGCAGCGACATGTTCTGGGATTGCAATCTGCAATATGTGTCGAAGGGCAGTTCAACGGTTGATGTGGGAACATCGTCCACTTTGTGCCTTTCTGACGAGGTGCCTGGCGCCTACATCCTGGAAGCCGTCTATGAGGAGATAGGCAACAAGCAGCAGCGCTATGAGGCTGGTGGCGTCCCCGTACGTATTAATGAGGTAAGTGCAGGCAACGACATTTACGTAAACGACTACCGGAAGAAGAACGACTGGGTGGAACTCTACAATACCACCGACGAGGACATTGACCTCTCCGGGTTCTACCTGAGCGACAAGGCCAACAAGCCTCAGAAGTGGCAGATAAGCAGTAAGGTGGGCGGAACCATCATTCCTGCTCATGGAACGCGTATCATCTGGTGTGACAATTTGGAACCAGTCTCGCAACTTCATGCACCCTTCAAACTCGACAATGCCGATGGCGCTACCGTAAGCATCCAGGCTGCCGACGGCACCTGGGCCGACCAACTTACCTACCTCAGTCAGCCTCGTTGGAAGACCTATGGGCGCTATCCCGACGGTGGTAATTTTGCCTCTTTGCTGAACGTTCCTACCATAGACAAGAGCAACCAGTACGGTACGATAGATTATAATATGTATGATCCTGCGGAAGACGACGAGAGCGCTATCACGCTCGCCATGGCAGAGGGATGGAACTGGACTAGTCACAACATGGACGGCAACATCAATGTCTCCCGCTTCAACGCATTTGCCAGCGAGATTCGCTCACAGACGACGAGTAGCTATCTGGATGAGGAACGTGGCTGGATGGGCGACATCAGTAATCTGAACAAGGCAGAAGGATACAAGCTGCGCATGAAGCAGGCTGTCGACATCACCCTGCGCGGCCATCTCTATGATGCGGCTGTTCCTGTCCATCTCAAGGAAGGGTGGAACTGGATGGGCATGCCCTTGAAGAACACGACAGCCCTTACAGCGGCTCTTGAGAACTATTCCCCTTCCGTGGGTGACCAAATTGTTGGTCTTGAGGGATTTGCTTTCTTTGAGGATGGAGCGTGGAGGGGTTCGCTAACAAAACTGGAACCTGGACAGGCTTATCTCTTTAAGGCAGTTCAAGCGCAGGACTTTGCATGGAAGGACCTCAGCACATCCCGCCGTGTCAAGCAACGCCGCTATGCTGCTGCTCAACTGGAAGATGTTGCCCCTTGGCACTTCGACATTCATGCCTATCCCAACGTGATGACGGTGGTAGGTCGACTGGAAGCAGATGAAGTGGATCTGACGGCAGGTTACTATGTGGGAGCCTTCTGCGGAGATGAGTGCCGAGGTGTTGCCAAGGTGGATGGCGATGTCCTCTACATGAACATTCATGGCGATGGCGACGAATCCATCTGCTTCCGGTTGCTTACTGCTGATGGCAGTCTCTACACGTCAAAGCAACAGCAGGCTATGACGTCGATGCAAAGCCTTGGTTCGCTCAGATCGCCCTATGTGCTGCACTTCGGACGCAACGATCTGGAAGACGTGATTCGGGAACTGAGACCAGCGGAAGGCCGTGTGGTGAGTGTGCAGTATTTCAACCTCAACGGTCAGCAAGTCGCTCGTCCCTCTGGCATCTGCATCCAGCGCACCTTGATGAGCGATGGCACCGTGCAAGTCCGCAAAGTGAAGAAATGATGACGCAACTTTCGCACCCAATGAACATTTCCAATTTCCAATTTCCGAATAATCGAATAACCGTAAAACCGTAACCCCCAACAACTGTAAAACAGAAAAAAGTTGGCTCAGTTATTTTTTTATCATCACTTAAACCTTTTTTCTGCTGCGCCGTCAGTCTTAATGTAGGTCGATGATTTGCAATGATGAGTTGCTTCTCGAACCTCTCCAATGTTGGGTAAACTTAAAATCCTAGTAAAAATGAAAAAGACAATTTTGATGCTGACGATTGCACTTCTGAGTTGTGTTGGTGCAAACGCACAACGTAACCGCCAGCGAATGAGTGATGAGGATCGCGCAAAGCAGCGCGCAGAGCAAATCCAGAAGCAGAGTGAGTCTATGGCAAAGACCTTGGGTATCAAGGACGATGCGGCTAAGACTGCTTTCATTGAGAAATATGTGGCCTACCAGACTGAGTTGCAGAGTTCTATGAACATGAACTTCGGCCGTATGGGTGGCGACGATGATAAGAAGCCCGAGAAGATGACCGACGAGGAATGCTTCTCAAAGATTAAGGATGCCCTGGAGATGCAGGAGCAGCAGGCTACTTCATCTGCTAAGCGTCTTGAGGTAACCAAGAAGTATCTTGCTGAGTTCATGCAGATGCTTACTCCCCAGCAGCTTGTACAGATTTTTGCTCCCAGCCGTGGTAACTTCGGTGGCGGCGGTGGCCGTGGCGGCTTCGGCGGCGGTGGCTTCGGTGGCGGTATGCCTGGCGGCGGCTTCGGTGGAGGTGGCGGCTT
>JAKSLN010000098.1 GCA_024401165.1 Bacteroidaceae bacterium | reverse complement strand
ATTTCTTCTTTGTCTATATTCACCCCTACATGGATGGCAATGGAAGAACAGCACGATTCCTGATGAACGTGATGCCCCACCGATGGTGGGGCATTTTTCTTCATAGGTGTTTGGTTTAGTTCTGAACGGTACGTCATTGTCAGCAAGTGAAGAGGCAGAAGACAACAGCGAGTATCAGGATGATGATCAGGATGCCGAAGATGTTGTTGCTACTCTTGTTCTTCAGATAGAATTGTGCTTTTGAAGCACCACATCTCGGACAGCGGTCTGGGGCGCTATCTCCCTGGTATGTGTAGCCACACACACTACAAATCCATTTTTCCATGTTCGTTCCGTTTTAGTGTTCGACATAACGTTTGCCTGCCCACTATGGCTTGGCGAGTGCAAAGGTATGGAAAAGGTGTAAATAGTTCAACGGTTCGCTTGCCGATTCACTTATCCGTGGTGAAGGCGTTCTAATGCGATGGATGGTGAACGTGCCTGATTTGCAAAGAACTGATTCGGCAGCAAAGAGGCAGAATGTTACATAATTAATATTTTTTGTTGTAATATAAATAGGTTATTTCGTTTTTTTATTGTACTTTTGCAATCAAATGTGTGCGATACCTTGAAATACACTTCCCTGCACTGAAAATAAATAACCAAAACTAAATTATAACAAAAAAATGGCAAACAACAATGCAACAGAAGCTAAAGGCTTCTACAAACTTAGCTGGGCGCAACGTATCGGCTTCGGTTCGGGCGACTTGGCGCAGAATCTTATCTTCCAGACAGTGGCATGTTACCTCATGCTTTACCTTACTACGGTTTTGAAGATTAGTCCCGCTTTTGTCAGTGGACTGATTCTTGGCGTACGTCTCTTGGACTGTATCTGGAGTCCTGTAGTTGGTCGTTACATCGACAACCACAACCCCAAGTTGGGTAAGTATCGTTCTTACCTGCTCTATGGTGGTATTCCTTTGACCATCGCTGCTTGCTGCCTCATGCTTCCCCAGGCAGCAACATGGTCGCCCACTATGAAGATTGTTTACGCCACCGTCAGCTACACGCTGCTGAGTATGATTTACTCGGTAGTGAACATTCCTTACGGTTCCATCATGGCTTCGATGACTCGCGACAATGACGAGGTGCTGAAGCTTACTTCAACCCGTATGGTATGTGCCAACATCGGCCAGATTGTCGTTCAGGCCGGTTTCCCCATCGGCTTGGCTATGGTATTGAGCCAGACGATTGACTGGAACCAGGCTCTGTTCATGGCCATCGGTACCATTCCTGCCTTCGTCATCCTGCCTTCTCTGCCAGCTCTGAAGAAGGTATTTGGCAAGAAGGGACTCTACTACGTACTTCTCTCTGTAGGCCTTGTTGGTTTCATCGCCCTCTACATTATTGGCAAGTTCCTTGATGTGGCAGAGTGCAACGTTATCGTTCAGATTGCAAAGATTATGACCGGTGTAGGTCTGCTTGTTGGTTCGCTGATGTGGGCACTCGTTCCCGAAGTCATCACAGAGTCAGAGTATCGCACGGGCAACCGTCCTGCTGCAACCGTTAATGCACTTGCTGGCGTTGCCTTCAAGGCAGGTTTCTCCGTAGCAGGCTTCATCACTCCCCTTGTAATGGGTTGGGTAGGTTTCAACTTTGCTGAGGAGAAGTCTTCACTGCCTACCGATCCTACGGCATGGTTCACCGTTACGGCACTCTTCGCTGTCATCGGTTTCGCACTGCTGATGTTCTGCTTCAAGGGTTGCCAGGAGCGCATTGCTACTACCCCCGAGAAGCCCGTGTCGTTTGGCGAAATGTTTGCAGAGTTCAAGGCGAACAGATGTCTGCAGCTGATGATCTGCATCTTCATCGTTGTGTTCCTTGCTTCGTTCATCAGCGCTCCCGTAAACGCATACTATACCAAGCTGGCAGACTACTCTGCTACTGCTAAGGAGGCTATCTTGTGGTTCACGACCATCATTCCTGCTGCACTTCTCATCGTGGTGGCATACCTCATCTACAAGTATCCCCTTACTGACGAGAAGCTTGACCAGATGAACAAGGAAATCGAGGAGCGCAACAAGTAACACCTTATTTAATTAAATAAAGGAGCATGGAATTCAACAAACTTATACTTGCTATGGGTCTTGGACTAATGTCGCAGTCAGTCCTTGCCCAGAGCACCATGCGCGAGGCGTTCGAGGGCAAGTTCCTTATCGGTGCTGCCATCAATACCCGTCAGGTGGCAAGCAAGGATGCCAAGATCCAGGGTGTCATCAAGGAGCAGTTCAGCGCTCTCGTGCCCGAGAACTGCATGAAGCCTGAGGAGATACATCCCAAGCAGAACCTCTGGGACTTCAAGGATGCTGACGCCATTGTGAAGCTTGCCAAGAAGAACAAGCAGGCCATCACCGGCCACTGCCTTGTATGGCACTCGCAGGTTCCCTACTGGTTCTTCAAGGACGACATGGCACAGCCCGTCACCAAGGACGAACTGATTCGCCGCATGAAGGAGCACATTCAGACCGTTGTGGGCCGCTACAAGGGTAAGATCAAAGGATGGGATGTTGTCAACGAGGCCATCCTCGACAACGGCCAGATGCGTCCCACCAACTTCTACAACACCATCGGTCCCGAGTATATCCGTCTGGCCTTCCAGTTTGCACACGAGGCAGATCCCGATGCAGAACTCTACTACAACGACTATAGCATGGATAATCCTGCCAAGCGCGAAACCGTGGTCAAGTTGATCCGTGACCTCAAGGAGCATGGATGCCGCATTGACGGTGTGGGCATGCAGTCGCACGTATCTTTTTCGACCAACTTGGCTGAGTACGAGAAGAGCCTTGAGGCCTTTGCCGCAGAAGGCGTAAAGGTGATGGTTACGGAGTTGGACCTCAGTGTGCTGCCCTGGCCTTCAGGTAACTATGGTGCTGCTGTTGAGACCAATTTTGAGTACCAGAAGTCGATGAACCCCTATACCGATGGACTCCCTGCTGAGAAGGCACAGGAGCAGACCGACTTCTTCGTTAAGCTCTTCAAGATTTACCTCAAGCATGCCGATGTCATCGACCGTGTCACCTTCTGGGGACTTACCGATGCAGACAGCTGGAAGAACGGATGGCCCATGGCGGGTCGTACCGACTATCCCCTGGCCATCGACCGTGACTACAACCCCAAGCCCTTTGTGGAGGCTATCGTAAAGTTGGCAAACGAGAGCAAGTAAATTCATCTACGAATTATCTATTTACGATTTATTTAATAATTGTCTTATTTAACGATTTGTACATTCCGCAGACTTAAATTATTCAATAAATAACTAAATAAATCGTAAATAGTAAATCGTCAAATAGTAAATAAGATTATACCATAAAACATAAATAAAAAATGAAAACTAAAAAGCGTTATCTTTTCCCTGCCGACTATATGGCAGACCCCTCCGTACACGTATTCAACGGTAAGATCTATATCTACCCCAGCCATGACTGGGAAAGCGAGAATGTCGAGAACGACAATGGCGACCAGTACATCATGAAGGATTACCATGTGCTTCGCATCGATGGCGATCCCATGGACGGTGAGGTTGTTGACTGCGGTTGCGTATTGCGTCAGGAGGATATTCCCTGGGCAGGCCGCCAGTTATGGGACTGTGACGTACAGGAGTACGAGGTAGAGGTTCCCACCAATGCCGAGGAGCAGGCTAAGGGCATGGGCTTCAGCAAGAAGGTGAAGAAGTATGTCATGTACTTCCCCTTGAAGGACCGTTGTGACGTGTTCCACTGGGGAACTGCCATTGCCGATAATCCTGAAGGTCCCTTCATTCCTCAGCCCGCACCCGTTGCCGGCAGCTACAGCATCGACATGTGTGCTTTCCGCGATGATGCAGATGGCGAGGTTTATGTATACTTCGGTGGTCTGTGGGGCGGTCAGCTGCAGCGCTACAAGGACAATATCCACCTTGAGGAGCCCTATCTGCCCGAAGGCCATGTTGACGCACTCCCCAGCCGTTGCGTACGCTTGACAAAGGATGGCATGAACTATGCCGAGGCACCCCGTCCAATCCTCGTTGTTGATGAGAATGGCGACCCCTTGAAGGCCGATGATCCCCACCGCTTCTTCGAGGCAAGTTGGATGCACAAGATGAATGGCAAGTACTACTTCTCTTATTCAACCGGTGACAGCCACCTGCTTTGCTATGCAGTAGGTGACAATCCTTACGGTCCCTTCACTTACCAGGGCGAGATACTCACTCCCGTTGTTGGCTGGACTACTCACCATGCCATCATCGAGTGGAAGGGCAAGTGGTATCTCTTCCATCACGACAGTGTTCCCAGCGGTGGCAAGTCATGGTTGCGCAGCCTGAAGGTTTGCGAGATCACCTTCGACGAGAATGGAAAGATTCAGACCATCGATGGCATCGACGAATAATCTGATTATAAATGTTTTCTTGGGGTAGGGCAGACTACACCTAAAGGACATCCACAGTAAGACATGGGTATCGCACTTTGTGCGGTACCCATTTTTTTTACTTCATCCCACGCGCCTTGTAGATACGTTCCTTGGCCTCATTTATCTCCTGGAACTTCTTTTCTGAGGCTCGACGAACGTCTTCACCCAAGTGGGCGACACGGTCGGGATGGTGCTGCATGGCCATCTTCTTGTAGGCTCGACGAACTTCATCGTCAGTTGCATCAGGCGTGATGCCGAAGAGTTGATAGGCTTCGTTGAGCGATGAACCACCTAAGCCAAGCATCTGGTCGGCAGTTCCTGCTTCGAGGTTCATGTAGGCACAAACCTGGCGAAGAGCCTCCCGTTCCTCGGGTGCTATGGTTCCATCGGCCTTGGCAATCTCACAAAGAAAGGCGATGAGCTGCAGCCGGTGCTCGTGAGGCATGGCGGTGCTTATCTGGCCACAAACCGCTTGTATCTGGTTGTCCCATTGCATTGCGCCCATCTGCTTTTTCTGTTGGAAGAGCTTGAGAAGGATGGCTTCGCCCTCACGCTCTGCATCAGCATTGAAATTGGTACGCAGGAAACGGCGGACAAACTCCATCTCGCTGTGCATGATGCGTCCGTCTGCATGTACGATATGGGCCGTGAGCACCATCAGTGAGAAGAGAAAACCGTTACGGTTCCCTTGTTGCTGGTAACGCGCTTCTTCTTCGGGACTTCGATGTACCTCCATGTTGATGGGGACAAACATATCTATCAAAGCACCGAATACAAAGCCTGCGAGCGCACCCAACGGACCACCGCTGAGCAGCCCGAGGAAACCGCCAATCCATTTTCCCATTCCTGTGAGTGTTGTTTTGTTTGTTTTTATGTTTTACGCTTCACGCCTTGACTGTAAAACTACATTATATTTTAACATGCAGAAAGCATCAAAAGCATGAGTTTTTACCAGTCAATAGACAAAGTTACGATAAAATTCTGTATTTGTTTGGCAGAAAAAGAAAAAAATGGTAATTTTGCCCTCGATTTGGTAACGAAATTCGTTTCGTGAAAGGGAATCAGGTGCAAAACCTGAGCTGTTCCTGCAGCTGTAATCCACGTTGTGAGGTCGACAACAAGTCACTGCGAAAGCGGGAAGACGTCGATCTTGTGGAAAGCCAGAATACCTGCCATCTCGATATAAATAGTAACAATCGTGCTCCCAGGTAAGGGGCCATGTGACTGAAATGACCGATATGAGAAGGCTGGCGCATACTATCGTTGCGTCGTTATGCTGTTTGTTTGCACAAGGTCAGACTGCATACGTAGATACGTTGCGTGAAGTCGTTGTGACCGGAACCGGAACAGAACACCTGCTCCGCAATGCACCTGTGCAGACTGAGGTCATCTCGCGTAAAATGCTTGATACTTATGGAGGTAAAAGCCTAGAGGAGATTCTGGGTGGTCTGACAGCTTCGTTTGCCTTCAGCGAAGGCGACATGGGCAGCCAGATGCAGTTGGGTGGCCTTGGCAATGCGTACATATTAATATTAATAAACGGAAAGCGCATTCATGGTGACGTGGGTGGTGAGAACGATCTGGGACTTATCGACCCCCATAACATCGAGCGCATCGAGATTGTCAAAGGGGCTCAGTCTGCCCTCTATGGTAGCGATGCCATGGCAGGCGTCATCAATATCATTACCAAAAAACGCGATCAAGAAGGACTCATTCTGGAGAATACCACACGCTATGGCATGCACAACGACCTTCGCCAACACAATGGAGTTGGGTTCAGCATAGGAAAACTGTCAAGTTACACTAATTTCCAGTTGCAGCATACCGATGGTTGGCAGAATACGACAAACGAGTGGGCGGAAGGGCAGGTGCTAACTGACAGTCGCAATAAGACGGTCAATCAGTATACCAACTGGCAAGTGGCTGAACGTTTGGACTTTACGATGAATAAGGACTTGAGTCTCTATGCCGAGGGCATGTACTACACAAAGGAAATCAATCGTCCCACCAACGGAAACCATCCCTCTTGTGACGTCTATACGTACGACCTCCGTTACCGCGATGCAAGTGCCAGCGTGGGAGGCAAGTGGATGCTGACTTCGCGCGACTACCTCAACCTTGACGTGGACTGGAACAAGCACGCCTATTACTACGATTATACGGCCCGTACCTACGAGTACATGAAGCTCATTGGTGAAGAATATGGCGAGATGAATGGTGAGTGGTACTCGGTACCATACTATGCTGGACAGTCGAAGTTGCAGAGCGACCAGCAACGTGTTATGGCACAGTTGAAGAGTGTCTTCTACCTGCCTTACGCCAACACGCTGAATGCCGGAGCCGAGTATCGATATGACTATCTGAATGCTCCCCTGCGAACCGAGAACGGTCATGCCAGCGACTGGACCGGTGCTCTCTATGTGCAAGATGAGTTTGACCTGATCGGATGGTTGAACGTAACGGCTGGTCTTCGACTCGTGGACAATGCTGAATTTGGCGTCCGCCTTACACCGAAGGTCAGTACAATGCTCTCTGCTGGCGACTGGCGTTTCCGTCTGGGCTGGAGCCAGGGTTTCAAGACGCCTACGGTCAAAGAGCTGCATTACAGGTATTTGCATGTTATGGGTTCAAGTACCTTCTTCAATATCGGAAACATCAATCTGAATCCTCAGACAAGCAACTATTATAGCGCAAACATCGAGTATCGTGGCAAACGACTGACTGTCTCGGTGACGGGCTACTATAACGCTCTGGATCGGATGATTGCCTTGGTCAATGTTCCTGTGGGAGAGATTCCTGCTGGTGTGACAACAGCTTATTTAGGAGATGGAAGCAGCAATGTACAGGCTCGTATGTACAAGAATATGGAGGATGCCCGAACCCACGGCATAGATGTCAACCTCTCCTTTAAATTGTCGCGCGACTTGACGTTGACTGGTGCGTACAGCTATCTGGATACCGATGCCCATCAGTATGATGCGCAGAAGAACCGTCTGGTGGAGGTAACCATTGATGGAACGGCCCATCACAAGTGGAGTGCTTCGGCTGTGTGGCAGCATCGTTTTGATGCAAAATACCGACTGGGATTGAATCTCTCGACACGAGGCAGCAGCGAGCGTCTTTATCAGAACAATGGCAATGGAAAGGCCTTCCAGATATGGCGCCTGAATACAACCCACGACCTGGGACGAACTGACCGCAAGATGAGCTATCGCATTGAGGCGGGCGTTGACAACATCTTCAACTTCCGCGACACCACGATGCGCCCCTATCACTTGGGCAATACTACTTCGGGCACCACGGTCTATGCCGCATTCTCCATCAAATTCAATCAAGGAAAGAAAGTAAATACTAACATAAAAAAACAAACAAGAAATGAAGAAGATTAAATTTTTCCTTTTGGCTGCTGTTGCAGTCCTCGGTTTCGCATCATGTTCTTCAAATGATGACGATGACATCAAGAACATTGTAAGTGAGTATGACCTGAACGATCAGGCCGTTGCCAAGCAGAAGGCACAGTCTAAGAATGAGAAGGCAATCTTGCTCGTTGCCTTCGGTTCAACCTGGAACAACTCGTTCCTGGCTTTCGATGCTACTAAGGCCGAGTACGAGAAGGCATTCCCTGGCTATGATGTTTATGTCAGCTTCTCTTCTGACATCTGCATCAACCGTGCAAGCGTTGGTGAGAACGAGGACGAGAATGGCAACATCGTAAAGCGCGACTACTACGAGCCACGCTACTTGCTGCACGCTATCGGTGCTGCTAAGTACAAGGAGATTCGCGTTCAGTCTCTGCAAGTTATCCCTG
>JAKSLN010000097.1 GCA_024401165.1 Bacteroidaceae bacterium | reverse complement strand
GAAGAGATAACTCTTGCTTCCGGAAGATTGATTTGTACTCATAGTTTTGTTTATTGATAAATTTACTTGCTCTTGATGTAATACAGGTTGGGATCGAGCTTGGGCTTGGCGGCACCGTTCAAATCACTGGACTTGAGGTCAACGGCCTTGACGTTGTAGGTCTTGCCAGCCTTGGTGTCGAGGTCATACTCGAAGTAGCTGGGGATGACCACGTCGTTGAGTCGGCCCGTCTCCTGCGAGATGATGGGCTGCTTGACGTCTGCACCCTGATAGAGGGCGTTGGGGCAATTCTCCTCGTCGATGACAAGTTTGAGGCCTTTACCCTCCAATGGTACACTTGAGCGAAGGCGCAGCACACCGCCGATGGTCGACTTAATGGTGGCCGCGGTCAACTGGTTGTTGCTGAAGCTCTCGTCTACTACAAAGCCGCCGCGCGCACGCAGACCCTTAACGCTACCCTGCTCGATGGCAGCGGGCAGAGCGGGCAACAGGTGAACGGCACCGTCGTGGCTCTGGATGAACATCTCGGCAATACCAGCCGTAGCACCGAAGTTACCGTCGATCTGGAAGGGGGGATGTGCATCGAAGAGGTTGGGATACATACGACCATTGCCACCACCGAAACCGCCGCCGCGACGGGCACCGCCAGCAGGGCGTGTGGGGATGATCTTCAGCAAGTTCTTCAGAATCTTGTAGGCATGGTCGCCGTCCTGCATGCGAGCCCAGAAGTTCACCTTCCAGCCCAGGCTCCAGCCCGTTGCCTCGTCGCCTCGCTGCATGAGCGTGGTCTTGGCAGCCGAGAAGAGTTCGGGATGCTGGTAAGGACTGATCTGGTTAGAGGGATAAAGTCCGTAGAGATGCGAGATGTGACGATGCTCGTTCTTGGGATCGTCGCCGTCCCAGAGCCACTCCATGAGCTGCTTGTGACGACCAATCTGCATGGGAGGCAACTGATCGATGGCCTGGCGCAACTTCTGCTGATAAGCCGCGTCAACACCCAGTGCCTGAGCGGCTTGCAGGGTATTGCTCAGAGCGTCGAAGGCAATCTGGTTGTCCATGGTACAGCCAGCCGTGATGGGCGTAGACTTGCCAACGGGACCCTGCTCGGGACTTACCGAAGGAACGGCAACGAGCCACTTGTAGGTGGGATGCACCTGGAGGTAGTCGAGGTAGAAGTCGGCCGTACCCTTGATGACGGGGTACCACTCCTGGAGGAACTTCTTGTCGCCTGTGTAGAGATAGTGCTGCCAGAGGTGGGTAGCCAGCCAGGCACCGCCGTTGGGGAACATACCCCAAGCCGCACCATCGATGGGACCGGCGATGCGCCAGATGTCGGTGTTGTGATGTGCCATCCAGCCGCCGCAGTCGTACATCTGACGAGCTGTCTGCTTACCGGTGACGCTCAGGTCCTTGATGAGCGAGAAGAGAGGTTCGTTCATCTCCGTCAGGTTGCAGACCTCGGCAGGCCAGTAGTTCATCTCGGTATTGATGTTGATGGTGTACTTGCTGTCCCAGGCGGCGTTGACGTCGCGATTCCAGATACCCTGCAGGTTGGCGGCCTGACCACCGGGCTGCGAAGAGGCGATGAGCAGGTAACGGCCATAGTTGAAGAGCAGCGACACCATGCCCAGGTCGCGGCCGTCGAACTGGGTCAGACGCTCGTCGGTAGGCATCTTGTCGCCATCAACCTGGTTCGTGAGGTTCATCTCCACACGACCGTAGTACTTCTGATAGCTCTGCAGATGACGGTCGTAGAGCTTCTTGTAACCCTTGTGCGAAGCGTTAGCCAGCGCATGGGCTATCTTCTCCTCGGCATTGCCGTTCACATTATTATAATTAATAAAGTTGGTGGCAGCTGAGACGAGGAGGATGATCTCCTTGGCGCCACTCACCTTCAGGGCTCCCTTGCCGTCGGCGTTGGACGTGCTCACCTTGCCGTCGGTCTTGATGACACGTGTGTGGCACTGGGCCGTCAGCTTGGCCTGAATACCCTCTTGGTCAACACCCTTGATGCTGGAAACCAATGTGTTGCCGTCGGCCGAACTCTCGATGGGGAACGGACAGTCCTGCGACACCTTGAGGTTCATCGTGCCGCCATTGGCCGTCAGTCGCACCACGATGACGGTGTCGGCGATGGAAGCAAACGTGGTGCGGTTGTATGCCACGCCATCCTTTTTGAAGGAGACGGTGCTGGTGGCCGTACGCAGGTCCAGTTCGCGTCGATAGTCCGTCACGCCCTCGGGCGTCAGACCCTCGTAGTCGAAGTGCAGGCTGCCCAGCGTGAGGAAGCGCATGCCGTGAGGGCCCTTGATGAAATACTTGTCCACCATGTTGGCGGCATCTTGCTCTTTTCCGTCGAAAATCAGCTGGCGCACCTCAGCCAGGTGAGCGAGCGACTCCGTGCTGTTGTTGTTGTGAGGACCTCCACTCCAGAAGGTTCCCTCGTTCAGCTGCATCTCGTCGCTCTGGATGCCACCGAACACCATAGCGCCCATACGGCCGTTGCCGAGAGGAAGCGCCTCATGCCAGTCCTGTGCTGGTGCACTGTACCACAGGTTGTTCTGTGCCCAAACGGTTGCACTAACAGCCAGAGCCACAATCGTCATGAATAGTTTTTTCATAATTTTATCTGTTTGGTTAAGAAATTGTTCTTGTTTCAGTTTTTATTCATCAGCACCTTCTTGCCCTTGCTGATGTAGAGCCCTCTACGCTGAACCTGAGAGAGCGGACGGCCTTGCAGATCATAGAGCGCATCAGTGCTGGCATGCTCTGGTGCAGCCTCTGCTTCTGGCAGTTTGTCCATGCCCGTCGGATCGTCATTGGTAAGTATGATGTCCGCCAGAGAGATGCTGCCCGCCGCCCCAAGCGAGAAGCCAGCCATGCGAATCTTGGCAAGATTAAGGGGCGTGCCGTCTGTCTTCACCAAGTCCTTCAGAGGGACTGCCACTTCCGTCTCCTTGGCTATGTCTACACTATAAAAGGCAGCATTAATGTCGCTGGAGTCGTAGAGGCGAAAGGTTGGCTTATAGGAACACGATCGTTTAAGACGAATGACAAGATAGTCGAAAGCACGCAAGTCGATGGGGCTTGCATACGTCCAGCCGGCCAGACCGTTCTTGCTGACCTTCAGCAACTGGCTGCTCTGTGTAAAGGAGCAGGTGCCGCTCAGCGACAGGTTCATCAGTTCGCTCACGAGAGGGAAGCTTCGGACCTGAAGGATGACGTCTGCCGCCTGCATGTCGCCCAGCTTGCCCTGATAGGCCACCGTCATGAGCGCATCGCCATCCTTCAGGGCAGTCAGCTTGCCTCGGCTGTTGCGCACGATATCGGATTGCGCGCAAGCGAAGTTTGCAGTTGATGTCACATCTGCCTCATGGCCATCAAGATAGACGGCCGTTGCCGTAATGTTCTTTGTACTGCCGCAAAGCAGCGTGCACTTGCCGTCTTTAAGCTGATCGCCAGCAAGGCGTATGCTGCCCACAGCATTCTCGTCGAAGTAGCTGCGGACCGTCAGATAACGTTCGGTGGACATGCCCTCGTAGCTTACTTTGACGACGGCATGGCCGTAACCAACGCCCGTGAGCGTCTCTCCTTCACGAGAGACAAGTCCCTCTTCGTTGAACGTGACGTCTGCGCTCGCTGTCACATCCTCCTCCGTGCCATCGCTGTACACAGCAGCAACGCTGAGCTTCGCCTGATTGTCGTATTCCTCCACCTTGTCTATAACCGTCTTGTCTATCGACGCGTGAATACCGACAAGCGTCCTGGATTCCGACTTGGGCGCAAACTGCCAGCGGTCGAACGTGAAGGTATTTGTCTTCTCCTTCGTAGACGTGCAGTTGAAGCGGAAAACAATATCATGCACGCCCTTCACCTCCCGGGTTACAGGTACGGTGACCGGCTGCCAGTTCTCTCCGCTTCCCGTGTATGCCACGGGCACCTTGGCCAGCAGCTTCGTTGTGTTTACCTTGTCGGCATACACCTCGATATAGCCCGTCGAGCAAGTCGACGAGACATAGGCAGTAAAGGCGGCAGCCCCATCGCCGAAGTCGGCATTGCGCACACGCAGGGTATCGAGTTTGTCAATATCGCCCACGTAGATGGTGCGTGGATCGGGTTTGGTGTACACCCAGAGTCCCGTGCCTGTGTTCATGGTCTCGGCCTCCTGGGGCGCATATGGGTTGAGCGTGGAGAGAGGCTTCACGCCCTTCTTCGACTCAGTAACCTCCGGTATGCTGCCATCAGCATTATACGTGAACTCCTCCAGGCAGGCCGAGCGCCTGAAGCCGCTGCCACCCGGCAGCCATGCTGAGTGATAGGCAACGTAGTGATGGCCACGAAATTCGACAACACCACCATGGTTGGTAAAGCTGCCCGTGTTCTTCGTAGGCATGATCTTGCCCATGTATTTCCAGGGTCCGGTGGGCTTGTCACTCATCGAGTACGACATGTGTTCGGGCACGCCTCCGGCCGCATAGGACAAGTAATACTTCCCGTTGTACTTGTGCAGCCAGGGGCCTTCCTCGTAGGCATCCACACCGTCAATATAGGTCTCTTTCGACCCGTCTGCCTTGGTGCGCTCCTTCTTCACGCCGCCAAAGGCCTCCTTCGTCAGTTCTACGCTGACGATGCCTTTGTTGCCGATGGAGGTATCATAGCTGATCATGTTCTCGTTCAGCTTGACGTAGCGCAGGAGGTTGTTGCCGTAGTAGAGGTAGGCCTGTCCGTCGTCATCGATGAAAACCGTGGGGTCAATCTGTCCGCCCTCGATGACTGGCACGAGCGGCTTGCCAAGCGCATCCTTGTATGGTCCCTCAGGACGGTCGCTGACGGCCACTCCAATGGTATGTCGCCAGTCTCCCTTGTACTGCACGCAGATGTACCAGTAGAACTTTCCGTTGCGCTCGATGCACTGGCTGGCCCAGGCAGAATGTGACGGAGCATCGGCCCACTTGAAAGCCGTAATAGGCAGTACGTCGCCGTGGTCTGTCCAGTTGACCATGTCGTCGGACGAGATGACGCGCCACTCGTTCATCACATACCAGTCGGGCCCCTCGTCACGGTCGTAAAAGATGTACATACGGTCATTATAGACAAAAGGAGCTGGGTCGGCCGAATAGTGATGACGTATCAAGGGATTCTGCGCCTGGACTCCTGTGGCAAATCCAATAATGGCAAGTAATGCAAATATCAGCTTCATCTTTGCTAACAATTTCATTCTGATGATAGATGGCTACAACCTCAACAGGCTACTTGACAATGAATTTCTTTCCATCGCGAATGTAGATGCCCTTGCGCAGGAAGTTGCCGACACGGCGTCCGTTCAGGTCGTACACGTCGCTGCTCTTGGCATCCTTCTCGGTGCGGACCGTCTCGATGGCCGTCTCCTCACCGCCACACAGATAGACGTTGCTGAGCGACACGTTCGAGTTGCTCTGCACGGCAATGCCCACGATGTAGATGTGGCTGGGATCGATGGCCTTGCCTTCCGCATCCTTCATGTTCTTCAGGTCCACCACGAAGTGCTTGCCGCTCGACATGGGCAGGCTGTAGTACGAGGTCGACTGCGGATCGTTGACGTCGTAGATGCGCAACTCAGGCTTGGCAAGCGAGGTGGTACGCAGGTCGACGATCAGCGAGTCGCGACCCGACAGGTCCACGGGCTCGGCAAACTGCCATCCGCCCATGCCGCCCTTCACGCTCTTGAACAGTCGGCTCGCCGTGCTGACGGTGAAGGTACCCGTCTGCAGGATGCTGGGGTTGAAGCTGCCCGTGGAGAGGGAGAAGAGGCGGACGCTAACGGTGAACTCGGTGCTTATCTCCTCGCCCTCCTCGTTCGTATAGGTTGCCACCACGGTGTAGTCGCCCTCCTGGTCAGAGGAGAGGACGTTCGTCTGGTCAAACTTCAGCTTGTTCGAGAGGCAGGTGAAGCGGCACGATGCCGTCACGTCATGCTCCTTGCCGTTGGCATCTGTCAGCATGATGTAGACGGGTGCCTTGCTGTTGCAGGCCATGCTTATGCTACCCTGCTTTGCCTTCATGCTCTTGATGCTGTGACTGTTGTCGGGCATGAAGCGCTTCAGCAGGTCAAGCATCACGTTGGCATAGTTCTCGCCAATCTTGCGATAGCCGGCAGCCGTGAAGTGCAAGCCGTCGGTAGCACCCGTACAGCCAACCGAAGATACCACATGAGCGTTCTCGATGACGCTGGGCAGCTTGGCAATCTGGGTGTTATGACCATAGCACACGCCGCCCTGGTCCTGTCGCATCAGTTCGCCGGCAAGCAGGGGAACGTCGCCCTGCGTCAGGCCCAGTTCGTCGAGCAGACGGGTGTAGATCAGCTTCACGCGGTCGGGCCAGGTGGGACTGCCGTTGTCCGTACAGCCCTGGTGCAGCAGGATGCCCTTGATGACGCCCACCTGCTGCGCCTTCTTGGCAGCGTCCACCAGGTAGCGGAAGGGGTTGTTGCCGTACGACTTGGCATAGCCCTGCAGCCAGGTCGCCTGCTTCTTTATGTAGTCGGCAATGCCGTCCTCGTTGAACATGTCAATCGAGCAGCCGCCCAGCGACACGTTGATGACGCCTACCGTGATGCTGTCGGGCAAGTTCTTCGTCAGCGTCTTTGCAAACCAGTCGGCAGGGGTCAGGCCCGTTCCCTCACGGCACAGCGGAGGACGCGACATGTACCAGTTGTTCTTCGTACGTCCGTACGTCGACATGGCTACGGCCGAGAGCATCAGCGTACGCTCGTTCGTGCCCGAGTAGTCAAACATCTGAGGCGTTGCGTTGCCCTCCATGTTCGACTGGCCAAAGCAGAGGTAGATGTGGAAGTTGGGGTCGAACTCCGACTTCGTCACCCTCTTGCTCGTCTTCATCGTCTTCTCCACAGCCGTGTTGAAGTTCTTGATGGCCGTCTCCAGCTTCTTGATGGCCGTCTTCGTTGCCGCCGTGTCCGTCGTCTCCACCAGGTCCTCGGCAAACGTCTCCGCTACCGTCTTCAGGCTGTTGTAGCTGCTCTTGATGCCCGTGTAGAGCGTGACGTCGTTCTCCCAGTCGCCCAGCAGCGACTTGGCCTCGCGAATGAGCGATGTGTAGTTGTACTTATATCCATCCAGCGAGAAGCGCTTGCAGAAGCCCCAAATCTCGCGGACGTAGTTCTGCGTGGGCCAGTGGCCACCACCGTTGCACATGAATATCTCCACTTCCGACTCGTTCGTGCCGCCCCACCAGCGTTCCTTGTCGCCGTTGTCCCAACCGCCGGGCAGCCCCACGTTGGTCGACTTCTTGTACTGCGTACACTTGTTCACGTCGGCAAAGTGCGCCGCGTAGTCACGAGGCTTGTACTGGTCGATGGGGAACACGTCATCCTTCTTCGAGTGGCAATGAATCAGGTTGATGGGCTTCTTGCGGTTCTTCCAGGGCTCGCTGAACTTCACGCCGCTGCAGGGCGCAAAAGCTGCAATGTAGCTGTCCATGCCGTTCTCTATGCCATGGTAGATCAGCATCGAACCCATCGAGAAGCCTGCCCAGTAGACACGCTTCTTGTCGATGCCGTACAGCTTGTTCATCGTCGTGATGGTCTGCTTCACGAAGTTCAGGTCCTTCTGCCCGCCGATGTCCCACGTGTTGCCGTCCGACTTCAGGTAGGTAATGACGAACTTCGCCGTGTCCACCAGCTGGTAGAACTTGTCGTTGTCACGCTGATACACGGGGTCCTGGTTCATGCCATGCGTGATGATGAAGAGCGGCATGTTACGCGTCATCAGGTTGGGCGTATAGCATATCATGCTGCGCTTCTGACCGTTGACTGTGATTTCGAGATTCTGCTCCTTGTACGCCTTAGCCTGGGCCACAAAGAACATCAAACAGATGGAAAGTACTAGTTTCAGTTTCATGAGATAAAAGATTTGCGTAGGACAAAGGCCAACAATAGCCTTTCAAAATGCAAATATACACATTATTTATGAATAAAACTACAAATTTGCAATTTTACCCACAAACTTTTTCCAATTTGCAACAAAACAAACGCAAAGACGCGCTTTTGAGTATACTCAGGTATCAAAAGCGGTGTGTTTAATTTATAACCAAAAATGCCAGCAAGCTGAGTAGGTACACTTTGGAAAACATTACACCCTTCGCGGTAGCGCCCCTCCCCAGGGAGAGGCGGGGGAAGGGGTCCTCGTCTTCTTTCCTTTTGTAAACCTTTTTCATACTTCCAAAAATTACCGCAGCGCTTTTTGGAAATTACCGCAGCGCGATTTTAAAATTTCCGCAGCGGGATTTTGAAATTTCCGC
>JAKSLN010000096.1 GCA_024401165.1 Bacteroidaceae bacterium | reverse complement strand
ATGCCGGCTACGTCCCAAGGCTTTGACTGCTCGATGGGGCCGAGGAACATCTCGTACAGACGCAAGGTGTCGGCACCATAGTTCTCGCAAATATCATCAGGATTGACGACGTTGTACTTCGACTTCGACATCTTTTCGATAGCCTGACTAACGATGTACTGGCCGTTGGCGTTCAGCACGAACTCAGCCTCCTTGAACTCGGGAGTCCACTGGCGAATCTTCTCCACGTCGAGCACGTTGCCGCTCACCATGCTGATGTCGGCATATACGGGGTCGGCATCTATGCCCTCGTAGAAGTATACGTTCTTCTTCTTGGCATCGTCGTACTTCTCCTCCAAGAGGTCGAAGCTGACAAACTTATTCGTATTGCGGACACGGTATACGAAGCTTGACCAGCCCTGAATCATACCCTGGTTGATGAGCTTCTGGAAGGGTTCTTCCTTCTTGCTCACACCCAGGTCGAAGAGGAACTTGTTCCAGAAACGTGAGTAGATGAGGTGGCCTGTTGCATGCTCAGAACCACCCACGTAGAGGTCTACGTTCTGCCAATAGCTTGCAGCCTGCTCGCTCAGCAAAGCGTCATCGTTCTGAGGATCCATGTAACGCAGGTAGTAAGCGCTCGAACCTGCGAAACCGGGCATCGTGTAGAGTTCGATGGGGAAGACGGTCTTGTCGTCTATCTTGCTGTTCTCCACAATCTTCTTGTTCTGCTCATCCCAGGCCCAAACGGTAGCGTTGCCCAATGGAGGCTCGCCAGTCTCGGTGGGGAGGAAACGCTCTACCTGAGGCAACTCGATGGGCAGGCACTCCTCGGGAATCATCGTAGGGATACCATTCTTATAATAAACGGGGAAGGGTTCGCCCCAGTAGCGCTGACGACTGAAGATGGCGTCGCGCAGACGATAATTAACCTTCACGCGACCCAGCTTGTGCTCGCTCACGAAGCGCTTGGTCTCGGCGATAGCCTGCTTGATGGTCTTTCCGTTCAAGTTCAGGAACTCGCCGTCATAGCTTACGGCCTTGTCCTCGCTCACGGGACTGTTCGTCACGATACCCTCCTTGGCATCGTAGCTCTCCTCGCTCACGTCGGCCCCCTCAATCAAGGGTACGATGGGAAGGTCGAAATGCTTAGCAAAGGCGTAGTCGCGGCTGTCGTGTGCAGGAACGGCCATGATGGCGCCGGTTCCGTATCCAGCAAGCACGTATTCGGCAATGTAGATGGGGCACTTGTCGCCGGTGATGGGATTGATACCATAGGCACCGCTGAAGACACCCGTCACGGTGTGGTCGATCATACGCTCACGCTCGGTACGGCTCTTCACATACTTGATGTACTCATCCACGGCCTGTCGCTGCTCAGCGGTGGTCACCAGGTCTACGAGTTCGCTCTCGGGAGCCAGTACGAAGAATGTAACGCCAAACATAGTGTCGGCACGGGTGGTGAAGATGGTGAAGTCGACATCCTGATCAGCCACCTTAATCTCTATCTCGGTACCCTCACTTCGGCCAATCCAGTTCTTCTGGGTCTCCTTGATGGACTCACTCCAATCGATGGTATCGAGACCATCCAACAGACGCTGGCTGTAGGCACTGACACGAAGGCACCACTGGCGCATCTTCTTCTGCTCCACAGGATAGCCACCACGCTCACTCACGCCGTTCACTACCTCGTCGTTAGCCAGCACAGTACCCAGTTGAGGGCACCAGTTAACCATCGTTTCGCCCATGAAGGCCAAGCGGTAATTCATCAGCACGTCGCTCTGCTGCTTCTCGTCAAGAGAGTCCCATGCAGCCCCCTCCAACTCCCCGAGGGGAGCGCTCTTTGCTACATTAAACTCATCCAACTCGCAAACGCCATTCTGCTTGAAATAAGCCACAAGTTCCCCGATGGGACGGGCCTTGCAAACTCCTGGCTCCTCCCCCTCGGGGGAGGTTGGGAGAGGGGCGCCAAAGTACGAGTTAAACATCTTCTGGAAGGCCCACTGTGTCCACTTGTAGTAGCCAGGACTGCAAGTGCGAACCTCACGATCCCAGTCGAACGAGAAGCCGATCTTGTCTAGCTGCTCGCGATAGTGGTCGATGTTGGCGAAGGTACTCACCTCGGGATGCACACCCGTCTTGATGGCATACTGCTCAGCGGGCAGACCGTAGGCATCGTAACCCATGGGGTTGAGCACGTTATAGCCCTGCAGACGCTTGTAACGGGCGTAGATGTCGCTGGCGATGTAGCCCAGAGGATGACCTACATGCAGACCTGCTCCCGAGGGATAGGGGAACATATTCAGGACGTAGAACTTCTTCTTCGTCTCGTCTTCCTTTACCTTATACGTCTGGTTGGCAACCCAATTCTCGTGCCACTTCTTGTCGATTTCTCTAAAGTTGTATTCCTTCATACCTTATTTATTTATTTTTAATTTGCGCGCAAAGGTAGTCACTTTTAGCCGGACTACCAAGTTTTTTAGCAGCTTTTTCATCGCCACACCGTTATCCTTGCATTTTCACGGCAAGATTGCCTCATTTACAAACTGCGAATAATCCTTACATCTAACAGAAAAGGTGAAAAACTCGTAACTTACTGATAATACGGGGCAGAAAATTCATGCTGCAGAAATTTCAAATTTATGCTGCACAAATTTTCATTTCGCGCTGCACGAAATTCAAATTCTAGCAGCAAGAATTCTTAAGAGACGGAACGTTTATTTTGTACTACACAAAAATTCATTACATTTCAGGAACACACAAGCTATTCACTTGCCGAATCCATCCTCACAGATAATGAGGAAAGAACAGACACGACATGTCGGACAAACCGACAAGGCATGGAATTGCAAATCTACGGCCTCTCCCGTTTGCAAAAGATGACAAATTGAACGGAAAATGGCAACACAAAATAGCAAAATACATAATATTCATAGAATATATGTACGTTTAGCACGCATATTACAACCTTTTTTACTACATTTGTAGCGCAGAAAGTATTTAGAACCTATCCAGGAAACACAGAAACACCCCTTATGGTAACCAAAAAGATGCATTTCACATACATCCGGTTTTTGCTGCCATGCCTTTTCGCCATACTACTCACAGCATGTGGAGACGATGTCGACAAGGGTTACGCAGAGGTTGGCAAGGCAAACACGCAATTCAACCTGACGAACCACGGATTGTGGGACGACCCCGTATTTGACGAGTCCCAGTCCAAGGAATTCGCTGACTATGTCAAAGAAAGAGGGGACAATCCGGCATTGTACGCCGAGTTGAAAGAGAAAAACAGCCACCAGGAAGCTTCTTACGATGAACTGATGGACTATGTCCAGAAGCTGGAGAAGCAGAAGCCATTCCTCTACAATGCCATCCAGGCAGAGCTGTACAAGCAAGCCTTCTTGGTGGCCAAGAACGACAGTTTGAAGCAGGACGCCTACTGGGGGTTCATGCAGACGGCCCAGCAAGATGCGGCCATGCCCCAGACACTCTTCCTGGCCTACTGGCACGCCATGGTGTCCAAGTTCCACTATGAGTTGGGGATGAGAGACCTCTTCTATTCCGAGACGGCACGCATGACCAAGTTCTTCCACGAGCAGCAGATGGAGGTTGGCATCTTCCTCACCAACTCGTTGGTAGGATCCTCGCTTTTGCGCAACTTCGACTACAAAGGGGCTTTCGAGCGCTTCACGACAGCCGACTCCATCTTAGTAAACCACTATGCAGAGAAACTGGGCAAAGACTGGAAAGCGAAGATTGGCACCTCGCCCATCTTCATCACGTATGCCAACAACCATCACATGATGGCACAATGCAAGCTTAAGCAACAAGACACACTCTGGCTCGAAGAGTACATGCCCCAACTCAACGAGGACATCCGCTACACAAAGTCACTACCCGTCATAACACGCAACCTGAGCGTCATGGCAGACTACTATGCCTGGATTGGCAAAGATAGCGAATACAAAGATGCGATGGAACGACTGCACGAAGCCGTCGACACCATAGACCCAACCTCGGCCAACTACAAGTCGGCAAGCGCCAGTCTGCTCAAGCCCAGCGCACGCTACGAACAGAAGCACAACAACCCGCACAAGGCCTTGGAATACGCCATACCCGACACACTCGAAGACAGTGTATGGGACATCATAGCCCAATGCTACGAGCAGATGGGCGATTACAAGCAGGCCACAGAGGTCTACAAACAGCTTAACATGAAGAAGGCGCTGCGCATCAACGGACGCAACTATACGCTTATGCGCACGATGGCAGAACGTGTGGCCTTGGAAAATAAGGAGTTGGAACTGATGCGAGGTTACATAAAGCAGCAGCAAATGAGGACCACATTCTCGTCCATCCTGGTCGGCGTGCTCGTCGTCATTACCCTCATCATCGTCTACTTCCTGCACAAGCAGAGGCGCCTTAATCGCAACCTGTCCAAGGCACTCGACCAAGTACAAAAGGCTGCCAGCGAGAAGACCGTCATCAACCAGCACCTAAGCGAAGCCCTTGAGCAGGCTAAGAAAGCAGACCATGCAAAAGCTGCCTTCCTGCAAAGCATGACACACGAGATACGCACCCCGCTCAATGCCATTACGGGCTTTGCACAAATGTTGCAACCCAGCAACGAGGAGGACAAGATGATGGTGGATGAACTGCGTCGCAGCTCGGCACACTTGAAGGACATCGTAGACACCATCATCACCATGAGCGACTACGAGAGCGACAGCAAGCCGTTGCCTACCGACGAGACATCGGTACTCTCGATGTGCCACATGACCATCGACCGATTTGGCAAGACCATGAAACCAGGCATCACAATAGGCATGGCAACCGATACAGCTCAGGACGACATCGTACTGCCCCTCAACCGTCAGGCGGTGGACAGGATACTGCATTGTCTGGTAGAGAACGCCATCAAGTTCACAGAAGAGGGCAGCATCACCATCGGCTACCGACACGAAAACCAGCACTTACATCTGTCCGTCACCGACACGGGCCGAGGCATACCCGAAGCAGACCGCGAACGAGTATTCGAACGCTTTGTCAAGCTCGATGCCTTTGTACCCGGCTCTGGCCTGGGCCTTTCGCTTGTCAGAGCAATATTGAACCGCATGGGTGGCGAGATATGCGTCGACCCCACCTACACCAACGGTACACGCATGAACGTCAGCATACCCCTTTAAGATAGACCCACACAACCTCAAAACCTTAAAACCATATAACCTTAAAACCACACAACCTCAAAACCTTATAACCACACAACCTCAAAACCTTATAACCATATAACCTCAAAAACCCACAACCGCATAAAAACAACAAGAGCATCCTTTTTCGCAAAAGAACGCTCTTAACAGCTAATCTTAGTTTGAATAAAATCAATCTTAATTAACCTTAAAATAACTAATACTAACGAATCTTTTTTCTTTTCAGTCTTGCCTGGTTTCAACCTTAATGCTTTTTCTAATAACCTAAGTAAATCTAACTTTCAACCCAACAAAACTTAATACCTAACAAATCTTAACCAAAACTAATATCTAACTAACCTTAAATCCAAACTTTATTACCTAAGTAAATCTTTCACCTTAAACTTAACACCTGTTGTTTTACCTTATTTCGTAATACCTATGTCTTCTGAGTTCTTGATGATGTATCTCTGTATACCTTATTGAATTCTTTTTTCTTAGGTCGAACACCGCTGTGTTCCTTTTTCTGATGCAAAGGTACGGACTTTTTACGCCTCAAACAAAACTTTCCATCGGATTATTCACAAAATATGCATTATAATTGATATATGTCAATGAGGGTCGGCCTAAAAGTACGCAATCGACACAAAAAAGGCGTATCAAGGGCCTAAAACGAAAAAGGACATTCGATTTCTTGGAAATTAGAGGAATAATACGTACCTTTACACTCGAAGAAACCAAAACAAACTGATACATCATGAAGAAACTACTTGCTATCGCTCTGTGCAGCCTCGCCACAATGAGCTGGGCGCAAGACACGAATACCCGCCTCGAAGGCTTCGAATACGGCGTCATGAACAATCCCGACGGCAGCGAGTGGCAGTCGTCCGAACGCCTCTCGCTCAACAAGCTGCAGCCAACGGCCTACATGTTCCACTTTGCCAATACCGAGGAGGCCAAGGGCGTTCTGCCCGAGAAAAGCAGCTACTACCAGTCGCTCGACGGAACGTGGAAGTTCCATTGGGTAGCCAAGCCAGACGATCGTCCTGCCAAGTTCTACGAGACATCGTACGATGTGTCCTCATGGGACGACATCGAGGTGCCAGGTTGCTGGAACGTGCAGGGACTAGGCAAGCATGGCGAGATGAAGTATGGTGTGCCTCTCTACGTCAACCAGCCCGTAATGTTCTACCACGAGGTCAAGGTGGGCGACTGGAAGGAGGGCGTTATGCGTCAGCCCAAGGACCAGCGCTACACAACCTACAAGTACCCCAACGAAGTGGGTTCCTACCGTCGCACCTTTTCGGTGCCTGCGGGATGGCAAGGCCGCAACATCATCCTCAACTTCGATGGTGTCGACTCATTCTTCTATCTCTGGATCAACGGCAAGTACGTGGGGTTCAGCAAGAACAGTCGCAACACAGCCTCCTTCGACATCACACCTTATATTAATAATAAGGGCGAGAATGTGGTGGCTGTCGAGGTGTACCGTTCAAGCGACGGCTCCTTCCTTGAGGCACAGGACATGTTCCGCCTGCCCGGCATCTTCCGTAGTACCTACCTCACCTCTACGCCAAGCGTGAAGATAAAGGATCTGGTAGTGAGAACGGAGTCCATAAACCAATCAGCAAGCGAAGCTATTATCAAAGTAGATGCCAACCTGACCAACGCCACAGCCAAGGATGCCAAGAACTTGACCATCCAGTATTCCGTGGCTCCTGTCAAGCTATACAGCGATGAGCTTGCAGCCAACCTGCAGCCTCTGCACAACGCCCCCATCACTATCGGAAAAAATAAGCAGTCAAATGTATCTACTCCCCTCCCCCTTGGGGGAGTCGGAGGGGGCTTCTGGAGCGCCGAGGCTCCTCATCGCTACGTCCTCGTAGCTGAGCTGAAGGACAAGAAGGGTAAGACCATCGACTGCGTCTCTACCTACTTCGGCGTTTGCAAGGTGGAGATTCGCGAGACTCCCGCCAACGAGGATGAGTTCGGTTTGGCTGGCCGCTACTTCTACGTCAACAACAAGCCCGTCAAGCTGAAGGGTGTCAACCGCCACGAGACGAGCCTCGACCGCGGCCACGCCATCACCCACGAGCAGATGGAAGAAGAGGTCATGCTCATGAAGCGTGGCAACATCAACCACATCCGCATGTCGCACTACTCCAACGATCCCTATATGTACTACCTCTGCGACAAGTACGGAATCTACCTCGAGGACGAGTGTAACCTCGAAAGCCACGAGTACTACTACGGCGATGCCTCACTCTCCCACCCCGAGGAGTGGAAGGCTGCCCACGTGGCCCGCAACATGGAGATGGTACACGGACACATCAACCACCCCTCCATCGTCATCTGGAGTCTTGGCAACGAGGCTGGTCCCGGCGACAACTTCAAGGCTGCCTACGAGGCTATCAAGGCCTTCGACAAGAGCCGTCCCGTACAGTACGAGCGTAACAACAACATCGTCGACATGGGTTCTAACCAGTACCCCAGCGTGGCATGGGTACAGCAGGTAGCCAAGGGTAAGTCGAATGTAAAGTATCCATATCACATCTCCGAGTACGCCCATTCGATGGGTAACTCCCTCGGCAATCTCGTGGACTACTGGGATGCCATGGAGTCCACCAACTTCTTCTGCGGTGGTGCCATCTGGGACTGGATTGACCAGGCCATCGACACCTACACCCCCGAAGGCGTCAAGTACATGGGTTATGGTGGCGACCATGGCGACTGGCCCAACGATGGTATGTTCTGCATGAACGGCATCATCCTGCCCGACCTCACTCCCAAGCCACAGTATTTCGAGGTAAAGAAGGTGTACCAGAACGTGGGTGTGACCATCGAAGAAGTAAAAGACGTCACAAAAGGAACGCATCAAGCCAAAAAGGTAACAATCAAGGTATTCAACAAGAACTACTTCGAGCCCATCACACCCAACACCTATGAAATCAGCGCTATTCCCATCATCAACGGCAAGCCCTTTGAGGCCATAACGCTGGAACTGGGTCGTAATATCGCCCCACGCCAGTCGCAAACCTTCAAGTTTTATTTGGGCAGAAAATGCCTGGAAGGCGAGGTCTACCTCAACGTTGAGTTCCGCTTAGCCGAGCAGAAGCCCTGGGCCCGCGCCGG
>JAKSLN010000095.1 GCA_024401165.1 Bacteroidaceae bacterium | reverse complement strand
AAGGTAACAATGTTTATGTGGGTTACGACAATTTCCGCCTCTATCGTGTTGGTGATTTGACAGAGGAAGACAATCCCGGCGATGAGCCTGCAGAACCTGTTGAAGGTCGCGATCGTATCGCCATCCCCGCAGGCAGTCCAAATGGTGCAGAACTGACCGTTGAAGTTCTCGAAAAAGACGAGGCAGGCAATCCCCTTGCTGCCAAATATATCGTTAAGAACGGTACTTGGGGTAACAACGCCTCGCATCTTAGCTTCTTCAAGTTTGCTCCACTTTCAGCCTCCACAATTGCTGGTTATGAAAAGATTGTAGTCGAGTTTGCAGAAACCGTTCCAGCATCTAGTGGTGATATGACATACGGTTTTATTCCTGTTGGTCTAGTTTCTCCTGTCAACTGGACATCAATGAGCGGCCTTGACAAGTGGGAGTACACCTTTACAGATCAAGACAAGGCTAATGGAATCGAAGACTTCTCTCTCTTCTTCAATGCGAGTGGTGATTTGAAGAATGTTGAGGTTACCATTACCGGCATTTACCTTGTAAAGGCAGAAAATGCCGAGCCTGGTGACGAACCCGCAGACGATGAGCTCGATATGAGTAAGCTCGTCAATATGACCGACAAACTCGCTAACCCCAACTTTGACGATAAGGAAAACGGTTGGACCGTTAACACGGGTAAGATCGAAGTGAAGGCTGCAAGTTCAGGTAATCCCGTTATTACAGCCTATGACTATCAGGTTGATATTTGTCAGACAGTTACTGGTCTCGAACCCGGTAAGTATGTCGTGATGGTTCAAGCTTGCTCACGCCACATGATGGGCAAGGCCGGTATTCAGGATTATGAGAATAAGAAGGCCAAGGGTCAGGAAATCCAGAACGAAGCTTATGTATACGCTAACGGCGAGCAGAAGAAGGTAAAGAACATCTATGATGAAGGTGCCGATTACGACTTTGCCGGCGAGAGCGGTCAGAACGTCGAGGATCTTCGCCTTTCAAACGGCAAGCAGATTCCTTACAACTCAACCAACTTTGCAAATGCTTTCGGTAAGTTTGGTATGTACGAGAATTTCGTTATTTGCTCCGTCGGTGCCAATGGCGTCTTGAACCTCGGTATCAAGAACGAACTGCTGAAGTCAGGCGACATCATTCCCTACATTGCCTACGACAACTTCCGTCTTTACAAGATGAACGAAGAGGAAGACTGCACCAATATGCTTGCAAACCCCAACTTTAACGATGGCAAGAATGGTTGGACTGTTAACACGGGACAGATTGAGGTAAAGGCCGCCAGCACCGGCAATCCCGTTGTTACCGCTTACAACTATCAGGTAGACATCAGCCAAACGGTTGAAGGCCTGAAGCCTGGTAAGTATGTCCTCAAGGTACAGGCATGTTCGCGCTATATGGACAAGAAGGCCGGTATCGACGACTACGAAGCACGTAAGGCTGAGGGCAAGGACATCCCCAACGAGGCTTATGTGTATGCAAACGGTGTAGAGCAGAAGATTGTCAATATTTATGATGAGACAAACGCCTTCGACTTTGCCGGCGAGAGTGGACAGGCCGCTTCTGACCTGACCATGAGCAACGGCGGTCAGATTCCCTACAACTCAAACAACTTTGCTCGTGCATTCGGCGAGTTCGGCATGTATGAGAATCAGGTAGAATGCGTTGTCGGCCAGAATGGCGTCCTCGTTCTCGGTATCAAGAACCTGCTGAAGGGCGGCGATGGCATTGTGCCCTATATGGCCTACGATAACTTCCGTCTCTATCGCGTTGGCGATGCAGAGGAGGATGGCCCCGCCTTCGAACTCTATGACCTGAAGGCAAATGCTGGCGACTTCGTTGCAGTCTGCATGCCTTATCCTGTTAAGTCTGAGTACTTCGGACAGGTCTACAAGATTGCTGAGATCCAGAATGGTCAGGCCGTTCTCGTTGCTACTGACGCTGTTGCAACCGGCGAGCCTTGCGTCATCAAGGCAACTGGCGAGAACAACATCAAGGAAGGCGACGTGACGATCACCTACACCAATCCCAAGGCAACCGTCTCTATGTGGGACAACACCATGATGCAGGGCGACCTCAACAAGCTCACTTGGACTGCAACCGCTGTTGATGGCAGCGAGATCAACGTAGCCAACCTCACCTATACCGAGGCCGACCTGGCTAACATGAAGTTCACCTGCACCATCGAGAACAACGCTGCCGCACGCTTCTGGGCACAGAACCCCGATTACATGGCAGAGACTCCCACCGCCATCGGCAAGTACCTCAACCTGCCCGCTTACAACCGTACCGACCAGCCCAACCCCGTCACCATTCCCGTTGTGGCTGCCGATAAGGACCAGATCATGTCTTACTGCCTGAGCGAGGACATGATGACGGCCGAGACCCTGATCGTTCCTGCTGGCAAGAGCGTTGTCGAGCTCTACAACCTCCTCCCCGGCCTTACCTATTATTATAAGACTGCCGACGGCAAGTCAGCCGGTCAGTTCACCGTGGGCGGTACTCTGCGCATGATTATGATTGGCAAGAATGTTGTCAACATGCGTGACCTCGGTGGTAAGAAGACCGTCGATGGCCGCTACGTCAAGTACGGCAAGATCTATCGTAACGCAGAGTTCAAGGGCAACACCTTCAACATCACGGCCGACGAGCTCCAGATGCTGCTCGACCTGAACATCGGTGCTGAGCTCGACCTCCGCAACGAGGACGGCAACAAGCCTTGGCTCCCCAATGCCGTTCGTGGCGACAACTTCTACTGGGCACAGGGCAAGAACTACATTGCCAACGGTCCTGGCAAGATGTACGACGAGGTTGCTAAGCCTCACCTCAAGGCAGAGTTCGAACTCATCGTCAACAACCTACTCAAGGGTGTTGCAGTCGACTTCCATTGCCGCATTGGTGCCGACCGCACCGGCTTCCTCGCCTTCCTGCTCCAGGGTCTGCTTGGCGTTAGCGAGACCGAACTTCTGCTCGACTACGAGACCACTTCCTTCTCTGAGGCCGGTCTGCGCACCAAGGCCGATGGCGACGGCGACGCTGCTGCCAGCTCGTACGAGAAGGTCATCCCCGCCGAGTTCCGCGGCAAGATTCCTGCCGGTGGCACCTTGCGCGACGCCTTCGAGGCATACTTCATCAACACGCTTGGCGTAGACAAGGCCCTCATCGATGAGTACCGTGACATCATGCTGGGCGACAGTCCTCTGCCCGACATGGACGCCATCCAGAAGGAAGAGTGCATCGAGATCCTCAAGAAGGAGGTTGCCCGTTCCGGCGACTATGTCTTCGGCAACGACTTCGGCCAGTACACCATGACCGACCAGGGCGCCATCGATGAGTACAAGCAAGTTGCCAAGCAGGCTGCCGACTACCTCGAGTTCGATGGTATCACCCTCGCTGGCGTGAAGGAGCAGATCAAGGCCCTCGATGCCGCTACCCAGGCCATGATGGCAACCATCTCTCTCAACATGCCCAAGGCAGGCGACCAGGTTTGCCTCGTCAGCAAGTCATACGACAAGTACATCGTGCCCCGTGGAAAGACCAACTGGACCGTCAGCGGCACCCTCTCTGACAAGTGCGTCTTCACCTTCGACGGAACATACCTCATCAACAACAGCCTCGGCCTGACCTTCGGTTACGACACCAAGAAGGGTGTGGCTTCAGCCGTTGCCGTTGGTGCCGACGCCGTTCCCACCAGCATCGTTGCCTCTGAGATCGGTACCGTTGGCTGCTACAACATCAAGATTGGCGACCGCATCGTCATCACCCAGAAGAACGGTGGTACCAACATGCTCGAAGCCCTCTTGCAGGCCAACGAGGATGCCGACATCGTCCTCGTCAGATACGGTTCCGAGACAGCCATCCAGACCGTCAAGGAGTCCGGCAAGGCCACCGAAACCTTCAACCTCGCAGGTCAGAAGGTCGACAGCAACTACCGTGGCATCGTCATCCGCAATGGCAAGAAGATGATCGTCAAGTAACCATCTGAAACGCAACTGCCTTCGGGCAACAAAGGATCAATAATGGAAAAAGGAGTCCTCGCGACTCCTTTTTCTTGCCCTTCCTCTGTCAATTTTGCGCAAAACTGCCAAAAAAGTCAACATAAGAACCGCAAATGTGAAGAAAAAAACGTAAATTTGCAACTTAATTGCGCATTTGCCGCTTCGGCCGCGAATCGCCAACTTGGATTATTCAAAAAAAGAAGGTCAATGAAAAAAACTACGCTTCATATCGTCAGGAGTAAATGGATGCAGAGACTGACCCTGCCAGCCTGCATGATGTTCCTGTTTGCCGGGACATCACGTGCTCAGCTTGTCATCAACGAAATCATGCAGTCTAACGTCGACTGCCTCCTTCAGGACAACCAGTACCCCGACTCTTGGGTCGAGCTCTACAATGCTGGCAAGAACACCGAGAAACTCTCCGAATACAAGCTCGGCGAGACCGAGAAGGCCAGCGACGCCTCCAAGCTCTTCGGCTCCGGCAACGACTGGGGATGGGGCTGGGGATGGGGCTGGGGAGGCTCCTCCGAGAAGGAGATCAAGCCCGGCGAGCGCGTCCTCATCTACTGCGACCAGGGGAGCGGCGACCAGCACACCAGCTTCCGACTGGAAACCGCCAAGGGCTGCACCCTCTATCTCTTCAAGAACGACAAGGTCGTTGACCAGCTGCCCGACGACATGAAGAAGCAGCCTTCGCCCAACATCGCCTTTGGACGAAAGACCGACGGAGCCGCCGAGTGGGGCTACCAGCTTACGCCAACCCCCGGAAAGGCCAACACAGGCAAGATCTGCGACCGCGACCACACGCTCGACGACCCCCTCTTCAGCATCCCCGGCCGTGTCTTCCGTGAGGGACAGACCCTCGAGGTCGCTCTCTCCATGCCCGAAGGCACACCCGAAGGCGCCGTCATCCGCTACACCACCGACGGCAGCGAACCCACCGAGAGCAGCAAGCAGTACACCACCTCCCTGACCATCACCAAGAGCACCGTCCTGCGTGCCAAGGCCTTCGCCGCCGGCTGGCTCTCGCCCCGCAGCATCACCCAGTCCTACATCTGCATGGACCGCGACGTCACGCTCCCCGTCTTCTCTCTCACCACCGACAAGAAGCACTTCTACGACAGCTCAACCGGCATCCTTGCCTCAGCCAACGTTACCGACAAGAACAAGGAGTGGCGACGCCCCGTCAACGTCGAGTTCTTCGAGGACACCAACCTCGAGGCCAGCGCCATCAACCAGCTCTGCGAGACGCGCGTTTCTGGCAACTGGACACGCCGCTTCCCCCTCCGAACCCTCTGCGTCTATGCTCATAAGCGCTTCGGAACCAAGCATTTCAAGTACGAGTTCTTCCCTGAGCTCCGTCCCGGCAGCGCCGACTTCAAATCCATCCTCCTCCGCAACTCCGGCAACGACTTCCCCTTCCTCTATTCTCGCGACGCCATCATCCAGGCACAGGTCGCCAAGCATTGCGACGTCGACTGGCAGGCCGGTCGCCCCGCCATCATCTTCATCAACGGCGAGTACAAGGGCATGGTCAACATCCGCGAGCGAAGCAACGACGACGGCATCTACAGCAACTACGACGGACTCGAGGACATCGACATGGTCGAGAACTGGGGCGAGATCAAGGCTGGAAGCCAGCAGCATTGGAACGACTTCAACAGCTTCAAGGGCTCTACCCACACCTACGACCAGTGGTCGCAGCGCATGGACGTCCAGGAGTTCATGAACGTCATGATTGTCAACATCGTACATTGCAACCTCGACTTCCCCGGCAACAACATCTGCTTCTGGCGACCCTCTGCCGACGGCGGACGATGGCGCGTACAGATGAAGGACATCGACTACTGCCTCGGCATCTACGACCGCCCCACCAACACCAACGCCTCCGACGTCATGAACGGCGACGTCTACAAGATCAAGGTCGACTACGACTACATCAAGTGGCTCTACCAGTCCGGCTACGACTCCCACTACAACTGGGGCAACGGAAGCAACTCCACGCAGCTCTTCCGCAACCTCATGTCCAACACCCAGTTCAAGAACGAGTTCATCGACCGCATCGCCATCTACATGGGCGACTTCCTCAGCTACCAGCAGACCTGGGAGGACACCTGGCAGGCATGGTCCGACGCCATACAGACCGAGATAACCTACCACCGCAAGCTCTACGGACTCAAGCCCGAAGGCTACCAGACCGAGCTCGAAAAGGCCAAGACCTGGCTGCAGACTCGCATACCCTACGTCTACAAGCACGTCCAGAGTTACTATAAGCTCGGCACCGCCACACCCCTCACCATCAACATCACCCGCGACGACAACGGTGCCGTCACCCTTCCCGCTGCCAACGACATCGACCTCACCTTCAACGGCGTCAAACTCAGCCGCAGCAGCTTCGACGGACGCTACTTCGCCAACCGCGACATCAAGCTACAGGCCGAAGGCATCGAAGGGTGGGAGATAACCGAGACCTACAACGACGGACCCGTCACGCAGACCGTCATCGGCGACGCCCTCGACTACAAGATACCCACTGCATGCCAGGCTGTCAGCATTGCCACCCTCACCACCGTCGATGGCATTGCCGACCTTGCTCAGGACAACCTCACCGACGACGACGCCCAGCAGATCTACGACATGTCCGGTCGTCGCGTCCTCAAGCTCCAGCAGGGCGTCAACATCATCAAGACCCGCAACGGCAGCAAGAAGGTATTCGTCAAGTAACGCAGCCCCTCCCTCCGTTCGCCCCTCTGTTTGTTTTGTGTGTGTTGTTTTTGAAAAGCATCTCAACAGCAAGCATCGAGATACAAAAACGCAGATAGCCGCTCAACTCGTTTGGGTGGCTATCTTGTTGTAAATCTTTTTCATTCTTCCGGAAATTACCGCAGCGCCTTTTGGAAATTACCGCAGCGGGATTTTAAAATTTCCGCAGCGGGATTTTGAAAATACTGCAGCGGTAATTTTCAATGCTTCGGGCGTAATTCGCAACATATTAATTATCAATAGGTTGTAAAATTGTAGCAAAATTGCAGATTTGTAAAGATAATTCTGAGTTTCTTCGCCATGCGAAACGTCCTCTGGAAACACTTGCTACACACAAATTGCCCAAATTATTTGGACATATCGTGCAAAAGACTTAACTTTGCGGTCAAATGGCCGAAGCAAAAGTGTATGAACGAAACGTAACGAAAGCCTTCGGTATGAAAACGAGAAAATCAAACAAAATAATAGATCAATGAGAAAATATTTCAATCTGTTTGCTCTCGCGCTTGTGGCGCTCTTCTGTGTCACAGCATGCAGCAAAGACGAAGAAGTGAAGCCAACGCCTGAGATGGATAGTTCGCAGTTTGTACTTATCTCGGAGCACATACCCGATGTGATTCTTGAGATACGCTACTACAGTACGTATAACTTCATAGGTGAGCGCATACCGGGCTACTTGGAGCCAGTGGCTATCCTTACTCGTCAGGCTGCCGACTCGCTGAAGGCTGTCAGCGACGACCTTGTGAAGCAAGGTTACCGACTGAAGATATTCGATGCCTACCGTCCGCAGTGCGCCGTGGATTTCTTCATGGCGTGGGCGAAGGACACCGCCGATGTGCGCATGAAGGAATATTTCTATCCTGAGCTGGAAAAGTCTGTCATCGTGCCACAGGAGTATGTGGCAGAGAAGAGCGGTCACACACGCGGCTCAACGGTCGACCTCACCCTCTTCGACATGAAGCTGGAGAAGGAGGTTGACATGGGCTGCACCTTCGACTACTTCGGTCTTGCCTCGCATCCCACCGCACAGCCAGGTCAGGAGATAGGTGCCTACAAGCCCATCACCGAGGAGCAGTACAACAACCGCATGATCCTGCAAAAGGCTATGCTGAGCCACGGCTTCAAGCTCTACGACTACGAGTGGTGGCACTTCACCCTGAAGGACGAGCCATTCCCCGATACTTACTTCAACTTCCCGGTAGCTACGTGGAGCATAAAGAAGTAATAATATAGCAAATACCGATGCTACAGACGTGTCCATCACTGCCGGTTCGCAATGTCCGTTGAGGCAAGCCTGCCTGAGCACATTGAAGGATGAAGTGCGAAAAACTTCGACCGCGACTGGTACCGCTCGATGAATCCCGCCACCATCACGCCCATCGACTACACGCGCACCGCAGCCTACCGTCAGGAGCATGCCGCGGAAGGGGGGGGGCTGGTTGAGACGAAAAAAAGGTACTGCAAAAATTTGCAGTACCTTTTCTTTGTTGCGGAGGCACGACTCGAACGTGCGACCTCCAGGTTATGAGCCTGGCGAGCTGCCAACTG
>JAKSLN010000094.1 GCA_024401165.1 Bacteroidaceae bacterium | reverse complement strand
CGCAGCGGAAATTAAAAAATACCGCAGCGGTAAGTAACCGGCTGACCTAGGGCGGGCGGTCGGTTGGCGCAGCGGGAAGAATTTGAAGGCGCAGCGGGGCTTTTTTATACGCGCAGCGCTAGTTCTGCGAGGGCGAGCGATGGCAGTTTTGCTCCCTTTCTTGGAATTTTATGTTTTTTACCTTCACATCCTACACACTTGTCATAACCTGTTGTGTGTTAGGATTATGTGGTGTGTAGGTAAGTGTGAAGGTAGTGTGAAGGATGTGAAGGTAGTGGTTAGCGGCATTCCGCCGAAAATAGGGTTGTTTGTGTGTTGTAAGGTGCAGATATAGAGTGAGATGAGGTACGTGTGAAGGATGTGAAGGTAACTTTCGGGCAAAACTCAAAAGTTTGAAAAAAGGGACAGCTTTTTTAAAAAAACACATGAAATTCGGGGCCGGTTTTTCAAAAAATGGCGCAAAAACGGCTTCTTTTTTAAAAGATTCCATTTTAACTTTTCAAATTCTTGTGTTTTTTTTGCGGAAAAAAATGAAATTTGCTAACGGCTCAGCGCAGCCGACATGGCCTTCTCCTCCTCGATTACCTGGCGCAACATGTCTAGGAACACGGTGGCGCTGCGCTTGCGGTATGCCCCCTTCAGGAAGTGGGCATAGAAGACCTTGGGCTCCATCAATTCATCGATGGGGATGGCACACAGCTCGTCGATGTTCTGCGCCGTCCGCTCCGTCATGATGGTGATGCAGTTGTTGTACTTTATCAACTGCAGCAGGGCACACGCATCGTTGATGACTGCCCGCACGTTCAGCCCCTCTGCCTCTTTCGTCAGGAAACGCTCCACGGCATTGCGGTTCTGCAGACTCTCCTCTGGCAGTACGATGGACTGCTGGCGCAAGTCCTTGAACGATAGGCTGCTCCGGCGGCTCAGCGGATGTGTGTTGCGCATCACGGCGCACAGGCGTATCTCCGTCACCGGAATGCTCTCCACCCAGCTTGTGTCGTCCTCCACGATGATGGAGAAGGCGACGTCGAGCTGTCCTGACCGCATAAGCTTTATCAGTTCGGGTATGGGCTCGTACTTTACGTTCAGCCGTACACGCGGGTACAGCTTCATGAAGCGCAGCATTGCCCAGCGCACGTACGACTCCAGCGACGGCGTCAACCCTATTGTGAGTTCGCCATGCAGCAGTCCCGCCACGTCGGCCACGCGCTCCCGGCACTCGTTGGCGGCATCCACCACCTTGTGGGCCACGGGCAGCAGCACCTCGCCGCTCTCGGTCAGTACCACACGATGGGACGAACGCTCGAACAGGCTTGTCCCCAACTCATCCTCCAGCACCTTGATCTGCTGTGAAATGGCACTCTGTGACAGACAGCATCGCCTCGATGCCTCTGAGAAACTTCCCGTCTCCGCGATGGCCAGGAAGTACTTCAACTGACGAATCTCCATAGTCTTTTTATTATAAGTTAATACAACTTTCGCACCAGGTAACTACTCAGGTATGCTAGGAATTTAACCAAAAACGAGCAAAAAACTTTCTCTTTTGCATGGTAAAGTTATAAAAATAACGGTTTTCGCAAGTTTTTGGTTAAAAATTAAGCACACCGCTTATGATACCTGAGTAGTTACCGCATCTGCTCCAGTTGTTCGGTTATCTGGTTATTTTTTCTGCCGCAAAGTTACACATTATTTTTCGTTCATCCCTCGTCTGGCTATAAGAATTTCTTATCCTTGCATTGCATCTTTCGTGAAAAAAACATTGTGTGCCCACGTCAAACCCACTACCTTTGCCACCGAAAACAAGAAGATGATGAAAAAGGTGGGAGATGAATAAGTAATCCTAAAAAACCAAAAGCTATGAAAACAAAATTCTACAAGTGCCCCGTTTGCGGCAACGTCATGATGGTCTGCGTTGACAGCCAGGTAGTTCCACAGTGTTGCGGTCAGAAGATGGAACCGCTCCTTCCTCACGAGGTTGACGAGAAGCAGGAGTCGCATCTGCCCGTTGCCGACATCGTCACCGAGGACACCGTACGTGCCCACTGCGACCCCTTCTACCTCTCGCACTACAACCGTCGCTACCACACCCGAATCTGCATTGGCGAGCAGCCCCATCCCATGCAGACCAGCCATCACATTTGCTTCATCTACTACGAGACGCTGCAGGGCGGGCAGATACGCTACCTATCCCTCGACCACCCCGTAGACGAGTGCTTCTACAGTTCACAACGCCCGACTGCCATCTATGCTTACTGCAACATACATGGTCTCTGGAAACTAGACCTTAACAAGGATTAGTTCAATTGTTATTTCTTTCTGTTTTTTGGGAGCAGGGTCCGTCGGGAGGACGGGTCCTGCTTTTTGCCTCGTTTTTCACTTTTCGGCAGGTTTCTGTTGTTTTCTCACGAAAAATGGTTATCTTTGCAAGCGATAACCAAATAACTGATTTGCAATGAAAAACTATGCCCTGGCAATCGTGCTGCTGCTGAGCGGTGCTGCCGACATGTTTGGCCAGACGCTGGCTACGGCGTACAAGAAGGACAGCGAGGTGAACCCCATCCTGCCCTATAACCTCTGTGCCGACCCTACGGCGGTGGAGTATGAGGGACGACTGTATGTGTACGGCACCAACGACCAGCAAGAGCTGGAGACAACGAAGAACAAGACGAAGAACACGTACGGACAGATAAAGCAGCTGGTGTGCATGAGCACGGCAGACATGGTGAACTGGACGTGGCACGGCGTCATCGACGTGAAGGCTGCCTCGTCGTGGATTGCCACCTCGTGGGCGCCGAGCATCGTGAGCCGCGTGGAGGCGGACGGCAAGACGCACTTCTACCTTTACTATACGAACACGGCGAGCGGCATTGGCGTGCTGACGGCAACCTCGCCGCTGGGTCCCTGGAAGGATCCGCTGAAGAAGGCCCTGATAGACGGCCGTACGCCAGGGCGTGGCGAGCAGAGCAACATCATCGACCCGGGCGTCTGCATCGACGACGAGGGCAACGGATGGCTGACCTTCGGCGGCGGCGATCCGAACCGCAACGGCTCGAAGCTGATGCCAGGCAACGCGCGCATCGTTAAGTTGGGCAAGGACATGATCTCGTTGGACGGTCCCATTACGCCCATCCCCGCTCCGTTCCATTTCGAAGCCAACGAACTGAACTACATCAATGGCAAGTTCGTCTTCTCGTACAGCGGAGGATGGTCGTGCAACGCCGGCGACTGGAGTCAGTACAGCGGCAAGGGCAGCTATAGTTGTCCGGGCAACTGCAGCATCCTGAGCATGACGGCAGAGGACCCCATCAACGGTCCTTGGAAGTACACGGGCGAGATACTGAAGAACCCTGGCACCTTTGGCTACCCCTGGGGCAACAACCACAGCCACATGCAGAAGTTCGGCACCAGCTACTACATGATATACCACACGCAGTACCTGGAAAGCAAGTACGGCATCTCGGGCGGCTACCGCGGCATTGCCATCAACAAAGTGTCGGTGAACGAGACGACGGCAAAGATAACGCCCCCCACGATGACCAACGCTGGGCCGGGCATCATCTCGGCTGCGCGTCCTGTCGGCACCGAGCTGATGGAGGCTGAGACAATGGCGAACTGCGCAGGCGTGAAGGTGACGAAGCTGAACACGTCGACGAACGTCGTGTCGGACATTCAGGCTGGCGACTGGACGGTAGTCCGTGGCATGCTATTCCCCGAAGGGGCCAAGTCGCTGACGCTGCGCCTCAAAGGTACGGGCAAACTGGAGATTCGTCCCAACAAACTGACGGCTGCCCCCATTGCCACGGTAGAATTCAAGCGTTCGGTCATCGGTAACGTGTCGGTGGACCTGGAAAAGGCTATCCCCGAAGGAACGGCCTATAACTATCTGTACTTCGTCTTCACCGAGGCTACGGGAACGTCGGTATCGTTCGACCGCTACCAGTTCAGTCCCATGACGCTGGACGAGATAACGCCAGTGGAGGCACCCGAGGCAGGGGACGACATGGTTGTGGGTGAGACGTTCTACAACCTGCAGGGCGTGAAACTGCCTGGTCGCCCCACCCATGGCCTGTACATCAGCAAGAAGATGCTGAAGAACGGACAGCAGGTCGTGAAGTGCTATGCAGAATGATTAGTTGAGCGTGTCGGCATCCTCGAGGCTGAGGGTGTCGCCATCGAAACGGACAGAGTCGGCATCCTCGTAATCGAGGGTGTCGAGTGCGTTGTATAACGTGTCGTCCTCGTAGGTGTAGGTTTCCTGGTTGGACCGGCAGCTTCTGGGAACAATGGCATCGAAGAAAACGAAGCCAAGGCAAAACATGAGGGTTTTCATCTGTTTTCTATATTAGGGGGATGGTGTTAGCGGTTCTCGGAACGCAGTTTGCAGATGAAGGCGATGCAGGCGCCGAGGAGCAGGACTACGGAGGTTACGCCCAGGGACGAGACGGCGGGTGCGCTGGTAGCCTGTGCGTCGCCTGCGGGCACCTCGATGATGGCCGAAGTCTGCTGGCCAGCCTTTGCCGTTGGTGCTACCGCAGCCTTTCCTGCTTCTTTCTTCTGGGCTTTCTGTTGGGCCTTCTGCTCTTTGGCACGTTGCTTGGCGGCTTTCTTTTCGGCCTTGGCCTTAGCCTTCAGGCTCTTCTGCTTCTCCTTTTCTATTTTCTTTATCTCCTTGGACGCTTCTTTCTCCATTTTCTCCCGTCGTGTCTGGTATGCTTCCCAATCTTCGGGAGAAATAATGATGTCTGTCATCTGTGCCATAATGTTGTCTGTTTTGTGGAGGGGGATACTTAGTCTTTTGTAGCATCTGCAGGTGTCACAACCTCTGTCGAATCGCTTTTTCTCTGGTTGGAACGGCTGTCGTCGTCGCAACCGACAGGGGCTATTACGTCCAGTAGCATAAAGCCCAGGCAAACTGATAGTGTCTTCATCCTTTTTGTATTGTTTAAATATGTGATATGTTTCAGCATATCATGCTGTATAGCATGCCGAGCAGGTAACTCGTGGCATTGCAAAGGATGGCGTACGAGAATGCTTTGCGCTTGTCTTTCAATACCATCCAGTACAGCATGGTTTCAATGGCCACAACACAACATTCAAGCCCAATCTGCATGGGCAGGGATGCGTGGATTTGTGGGTAGTTGTATACGAGAATGTTGAGCGGCAGGTTGGTGAGGATGTTCATCACGACCGACATGGCCAGCACCTGCCAGCGATATTCGCGAAGAGCAAGGAGGACAAGGACCTCGATGAGCATGGTGGCAACGAGGACGTAGAGGAGGGGAGTGGCGATGGCATAGCCTGTGAGGGTGGCCCCCAGTCCTACGCCCAGGGGAAGCATGGCTGCGAGCAGACCAAAGCTGAGGCCTTCGCGGCCAGGCAGACTTTGGTTGGCCAGCCAAAGCGTGATGGGCATGGTAAGGTTGATGACAAGCACCAATGCCAGGGCAAAACTTAGATGCTGGGGGCTGAGCAGGAGGCATGCGCCGGTCAGCAGGAGGGTGACGGTGAGCGTGTTCCACGCACCGAACTTTCTGGCGATGAATCCGCCGAGCGACTTGCCAGCGAAAGCCAGGATGCTGGTCAGGGTACCGAACAGGATGAGGCTGGACGAGTGGACTGCGTGGGGGGCAAGTTTGCCAATGAAGGCCCGGATGAAGACGATGAGGAGGATGAAGAGCAGGAGGTACGGCATGCCGGCAACTGCAGAGGCAGGGCGTGGAGTGGCAGAAAGTCTGCTAAGCTGCCTCATGCACGGAATGACTGCCTCGGTGGCAGTTTCCTGCAGGAAGAGAAGGGCGGCCAAGGAGAGCATGACGAGAACGATGAAGGCAAGGCCGCCAAGGGAGGCGTACTGCTCGCCTACCACCAGACCGATGGCGCCGGAGGAGACGAAGATGCCGAGGTGACGCATGTCATTGCCCGTCTGGACGGCTACCGTCTTGCCTCCGTAGACGTGGAAGAGGGCGTTGCCCAATCCCACCGATGTGATGGCAGCATAGGGGATGCTGGCTGCTGCCAGACAGCCGCCCAGCGTGAGCAGCGCCATGCTGATTCCGAAGACCTTGGAACGCTTGGCGACGCTGTCAACATACTGTCCGAAAAGAGGTTGGGTGAGGAAGGCGAGTGCGTTGTAGAGGACGAAGAGCAGCAAGCTGTTCTCGGCTCCGATTCGTGGAGCAAGCATGAAGACGCAGCAGGCACAGAGGCCGTCGACCAAGAGGTGAAGGCATGTGAGCAGACTGGTTGTGCTTAAAGTCCCCTTTTGCATGTGTCAATAGCGTATTTCGCCCGTCTTGAAGTTGATTTCGAACTGGTTGGCGGGCACAATCTCGCACTTTCCGTCCTTGATGACGAGAGGGAAGATGATGGTCTTGGAGTTAGGCAGGTCGGGGTCCATCCAGCGGTCGCCGACGTAGAGGTAGCTGGTTTGCTTCTTGCCCTGGATGGTGAGGATGGATGCCGCCTGGGTGTCGTAGGCGATGCGGTCGCCGATGTTCTCCAAGGGGCTCCAGTCGGAGGTCATGTTCTTGGAATAGGACAGCTTGCATTGGTTGGGATCCCATCCCGTGCAGGCAGAGGAAAGCATGTAGTAGGTGCCCTCGACCTTGACGATGGCAGGTGCCTCGCGTGACTGGCGCTTGAAGAGCTGGGTGCATTCGGTGGCGCTGAGGTAGTCGTCGGCAAGCCGGAAGAAGCCCAGGTGCTGGTTCTCCTCGATGGTGGAGATGAAGTAGGCGGTTCCGTCGTCGTCGACAAAGACGTTGCAGTCGCGGCTCTTGATGCCGAGGGGGCGCTCGCCGGCATGGAACTTGTAGGGGCCGGTGATGTTGTCGCTATAGAAGACGCCTGCCTCGCTGGCGCCGTAGTTCCGCCCTTCCCAGTGGCACCATACGACGTACTTCTTCGTCTTCTTGTTGTAGAGAAGTTTGGGGCGCTCGATGAAGCGCTGCTTGCCCAGGTCGGGGTGCGTCACGCCGTTCTCGATGATCTTTGCCTCGAACTTCCAATGCTGCAAGTCCTTGGAAGAGTACATGTTGACGTCGGGATTCCACGATTTGCTGCGGTCCTCGCCAATCATGTACCAGGTGTCCTTGACCTTGAGGAAACCGGCACCGTGAGCCTGTACAACCTTGCCGTCGGTGTCGTACCAGAGGTCGCCGTTCTTGATGGTTACCCAGTCGCTGGACTTGGCAAACGAGACTGCGTGGCACAGCAGCGCCAGCAGCATGAGGAGTGATCTTTTCATGGGTTAGTAGGGTTTGTCTTTACTTAAATGTCGTTGCTTTGCTTCTTTTATAATGTTGTAGCTTTGTTGATGAGGTAGTGGTCGAGGAGCGTGATGGCTGCCATGGCCTCGACTACGGGGACTGCACGAGGCAGGACGCAGGGGTCGTGACGGCCGCGGGCCTGGAGAGTAATCTCCTCGCCGTCTGTGGTGAGGGTGGGCTGGGGGCGGAGCTGTGTGGCAACAGGCTTGAAGAGTACGCGGAAGTAGATGTCCTGCCCATTGGAGATGCCACCCTGGATGCCGCCCGAGTGGTTGGTGCGGGTTTGTATCTTGCCGTTGTCGTCGACACAGAAGAGGTCGTTCTGCTCGCTTCCGCGCTGGCCTACGCCGGCAAATCCCTCTCCGTACTCAAATCCCTTGACAGCGTTGATGCTGAGCATGGCCGAGCCGAGCGAGGCGTGCAGCTTGCCAAAGGCGGGTTCGCCAAGGCCTGCGGGGCAGCCCTTGATGACGCAAGTCACGACGCCGCCGATGGTGTCGCCGTCGGCTTTGACCTCGAGGATGAGCTGCTCCATCTCCTTTGCTTTTTCGGGGTCGGGGCAGCGCACGGCGTTGGTCTCGATGAGCGAGAGGTCGTAACGCTGGTAGTCTCGGTCGAGGGCGATGTTGCCCACCTGACTGGTGTAGGCTTGTATGGTGATGCCTAACTGGTTGAGTGCCAACTTGGCAAGTGCGCCAGCCACGACGCGGCTGATGGTCTCGCGAGCAGAGGAGCGACCGCCGCCGCGATGGTCGCGAATACCGTATTTCTGGGTGTACGTGAAGTCGGCGTGAGAGGGGCGGAAGACGTTGCGCAGGTTCTCGTAGTCCTGCGAATGCTGGTTGGTGTTGCGTACCAGAAAACCGATGGGGCAACCCGTTGTGCGTCCCTCGAAGATGCCGGACAACAGCTCCACCTTGTCTCCCTCTTTGCGGGCAGTCGTCAGGTTGCTCTGTCCGGGTTTGCGACGGTCCAGCTCGCTCTGGATGAAGTCGAGATCGACCTCAATTCCGGCGGGCATGCCGTCAATAACTCCGCCGACGCCAGCTCCGTGACTTTCGCCGAATGTCGTTACTGTAAATAGATTTCCGAATGTATTCATGTT
>JAKSLN010000093.1 GCA_024401165.1 Bacteroidaceae bacterium | reverse complement strand
ACGTTACTGACCACAGGCATTGAGCGCATTGTTATCAATCCGTGCTACTCGCCTTCAGTAGAACTGCCTAAGCTCGGCCCTCACAATGGTCTGCCAGCTCCATCAAAGGAGATGATAGCCACTTACTCTGCCTTTGAGCCACAGCTGAAGACTTTCAGCGACGAGGAACGCAACCTGATAACAGGTTATTTTGCCGAGGATGACGAACTGTTGGGCGACCGTTATCAGGATGTGTTCGAAGAAGATGTACGTGGATTCTATGATATTCCTGGTGGTCACCATGTTTGTGAAGAAGCGGTTAAGATAATCTGCCGTCCTTTCACTCCCGAATATCAGTACCTGAAGCGTGCCCACAAGGCATCGTTCAAAAACAAGGAGAGCATCCTCCGATCCAAGGTGTGCGGCTGCTTCTCGTGCTTGAAGATTTTCACACCCGCCGAGGTGGCATTCAGAGAGGAGATGGATGGTCAGGAAACGGCATGGTGCCCATTCTGCGATACCGATGCCGTACTGGGCGATGCATCAGGTTTCCCTGTCACTCCTGAGTTCCTCGAAGAGATGAAAAAGGAGTGGTTCGGGTGGTAGCTTAAAATAAAGTTATCCAAAAAATTGAATTTTCAGAAAAGTTAACTATATTGATCGTGTAATCAAAAAACGAAATCAATATGAATAATGAAACTGAAATGCGCTTGAAAGCCTTTGCAGAAGAAATTGCTGCAGAAATGAACATCCCTGTAGAGTTCGTGAAGACTTACGTAGAAGATTTTACTGACGAAGAGACAGGCGAGACCATACAGCTTGATCGCTATAACATCGACTATACGATGAACAGTCCTAAGCTCGTACCTACGCTGCTCGATCGTGTTGCAGAACTCCTTGACCGTGTCAATGCATCTGAGAACACCCACTGCGACATTGAAATTTGCTTTGATCACGAAGCCATTGCAAAGAGCACCATCAAGTACGAAGACGCAACTGTCGATACAGAACTTCCTCACCACTTCATCATCACCATCGTCAACGAAGAGAGCCGTCGTGATGAAGTGCTCGAAGCACTGAAAGAACGCTTCCCTGACCAGAAATGTACAAAGCAGAACATCGACGGGGTAAATGCAATAAGGTGCGTAAAAAGAATGTTCAACTAAAAGACTGATTCGTTATGACAATCAAAGAAGCAAAACTTCCTGTTACTCTCTACCTCGTGTTCGACAATGATTCTGAAATCTACCCTTGCGAGTTAGTCGCTGTCGAAAGCATTGACACCGAGAACGACACATGCAAGCTTGTTTGTAACGACCTAATGCCTCAAACCTGTCGCTTGACTGCACCCTACTCTATGCTCGACGCAGTGCTATCTTCAATGGCAAAAGATTGGACAAGCAGGATGAGAGCAGCAATGACCTAACAACACACTTTCCAGAGTGGTTGATAGAAATGATACAAAAAAAGTCCGCAATTTCTTGATTTTTTCATTTGATATTTCTATATTTGCAATAGAAATTGCCAGTTTTGAGTTTATGATTCGAATCATAGTAATTGAAAGGCAGATAATAAATACACAGATATTATGACTTAGAAGAAACAATAATTTATAAAGAAACAATTTTTTATCCGAATACATATTAATAATAAAATTTTAATTAAATCAACATATCATGGAAGAAAGCAAGATTTTGAGAATGACAATCGTCGTACCTGAAGATAAGGTTGGACAGGACATCAGATTCATGACCAAGGATGACCGTAACCGTGAATTCTATGTAAACAAGATGAAGGTTGACGGCGGTCGCGAGGTAAAACCAAAGAAGTGCCTCAAGTTCAAGACAGCAGGAGAGCATCAGCTGGAGTTTGAGATCTCTCAGGGCATAATATCTACGAGCCTTTTCTATTGCGAAAACGATGCAAAGATACACGTCACGAGCCTGCAGATACCTAATACCGTAAGGTGCATCAAGGAATACGCCTTCGAGCACTTTGTCTTCGAATGTGAGTTTGTCATTCCTGACTCCGTTAAAGAATATGGTGGATGGATAGACGGGTGTGAGGGTGGTATGAAGTACAACTGGCAGAACTTCATACATCTTGACTTGAGCATTATTCCAGAGACAGAAGAGACGAAGGAGAAGGTAGTACTCAAGGAAGGTGTGAAGAGTATCACCGACACCAAACTGCAATTCCATACAAAGGAGTTGCACATACCTGCTTCCGTAGAGACTATTGATCCAGACAAATGGTATGGTCTGCAGTATAATGCCGACCGAATCATATTCGCAGAGAATCATCCTAAATACATCATCCAGAACGACTGTGTGATGCAGAAGTCCAATGGCATCGTGCTGCAGATGGGCAGATACATGGATGCGTTGCCAGAGACAAGGCGCATTGTAGGTGGCATCTATAGTCAGTTTATAGCAAGAGAAGGCGTTGTGCCACCTGCTTTGGACGTGGAGCGTCTGGTATTGCCTGAAGGACTTATCGCACTTGACAGCAGAGTGTTCCCATTCGAAAAGATGACAAAGCTGAAGGAACTGGTGTTGCCAAGCACACTGACCAATCTTGGAGAACTCTGTGGTATTCTGACAAGCGAACTTACAATTCCTGCTTCAGTTACAACGATATCATCAGCCTTCCTTGCATCTCCATGGGGCTGTTCTACAAAGGTGACAAAGGTCATCTTCGAGGGCGAGTACGACAAGTCGAAGCTTGACGAAATCTTTAAGGATTGTCCAGAAAATCTCACTGCATACCACAACGGACAGGTGGTGTGGACAAATGTGGACCCAGCGAAAGCAGCAGCAAGCGAGAGCGGTGATGGACTGCTGCTTAGCGAGGACGGAAAGACCGTACTCGAATGCAAGGAACAGGCGGTTTCCATCGTAGTGCCTAAGGGCGTGAAGACCATTGCCGAAGGTGCTTTCAAGGGCAACGCTACGCTCAAGCATATCACCTTGCCTGACACATTGAAGACCATCGAGAAGTCTGCTTTCGAGGGCTGTTCTGCGCTCGAAGAGGTAATTGGTGGCAATAAGGTTTCGAAGATTGCCGACAACGCATTCTGCAAGAGCGGATTGAAGAAGATTGCTTTGCCCGACACGCTGAAGGAGATAAGGAAATGTGTGTTCAAGGGGTGCAAGTCGCTCGGCGAGGTTACGCTTGGCAATGCTGTCAAGAAGATCGGCGAGTATGCCTTTGAAGACTGCCCTATCACATCCATCCAGTTGCCTGACACCGTGGAGCAGATTGACCGTCGTGCCTTTGCCAACACGCTGATTGAAGCAATCAATATCCCTGCATCGCTGAAGAAGACGGCATTCGCCTTCCAGGGGTCAAAGCTGAAACATGGCGATGTGCCGGCAGGTGTACAGATTGACTATAGCCATTGTGCCGAATTGGAGTCATACACTTTGGCAGAAGGCATCACTGCCCTCCCTGCATACATGCTCAGTGACTGTGTGAAGATTAAGGAGATAGAGATTCCTTCTGCCGTGACGGAGATACCGACTTGTGCATACGAGGGAACATCCATTTCAAAGGTCACTCTGCCTGACGGACTTGTCACTATCGGTGGTCATGCATTTCAAGAAACAGACCTTGAAGAGGTGGTCATGCCAGACAGCGTGGAAAAGGTTGAGGGAAATGCGTTCCGTGGCTGCAAGAACCTCAAGCGCGTAGTGTTCGGCAAGAACATCTCAAGCATTGGTGACTTGGCATTCGGAGAGTGTGAGGCATTAGAGGAAATCGTCATCCCTGACGGCCGTGCCATATTCATGCAACCAGCAGCTTTCTCACACTGCAAGAACCTCAAGCGCATCATCACGCCAGAGGGCACAGAATCCAAGTACAAGGAGCAGATACTCAAGACCGTAGGCACGGTTGTTGTGTTCAGATAAGTATAAGAATCACACAAACATTTTAGAATTGTGGGATAGTCTTTGATGAGCGACATTGTCCCTCAAAACCGCAAAAAATACATGAAACTATTCTCTGGTAAAATCAACGACCTGGCATCCTTTTACAGGGCCTTTCTGAATACCCGTCGCGAAATGGGTATATCTATGCTGATACTACTGTTTATCACTTTCACGCTGTCAATCGTGTTCTATCTGGTGGAGCACAACGAGCAGCCGGACGTGTTCGACAGCTGGTGGTCGAGCATCGTCTGGGCATACTCGCGCTACATTGAGGGTGGCGACGGCGTGTTTGAAGGAGGACCTATCACCGTAACAGGCCGCACAATAGCATTCCTTCTTGGCATCATCGGCATAGCCATCGTGGCCATCCCTGCCGGTATCATTGGTTCGGGATTCATGGATGCCATTTCGGAGGAGAAGAGAGAAAAGGAACTGAATATGTTCCGCGATAATCTGGAACTTGCATTTCGCGAATTGGTCAACGTCGCTTTTCGTGAATATCTGCAAGAACACCCTGACCTTTGTCGTTTGAACAACGGAAAGAGTGGATACTACCTGCCTGCTTACGTTCCTTTGGCAAAACTTCAGTTGCGCTATGGCATGGACACGAAGGATGTTTTTGAAACAACGGCTAAATACCCGGAGTTTCGCATCACCAACCTGGCACAGATGGAGTCGGAGGAGAAGAATCCTGATGACAGGTTTGTTGTGACTCATCAGCTCATCAACAGGCCTTACGGATGTTTCATCAACAGAAATTCCAAGATCACTATAGTTGCTCCTTCCAGCGTACTGGAAACCTTGACCGGATGGTTTGCACATTACCTGGCCATGGCCGGAGGTTTCAATCTCATCAGCAAAGAAACAGAACCTAAGCTTGGTGATTTTGACTCGTATGCTGGCATCACCAAAAAGGTGACGGTAAATGGATATACCTTCGAGGAATTGATGAAGAACAAAACCAAGAATGCGGACAAATTAAAGCTATACAAGCAGAAAGTGGAGAACCGCGAAGCGTTCCTCAATGACCTGAAGGCAGTATGCACAGGCGAAGATTCCTGGTTGATATACCTGAATACCGCCATCATGAACAGTACAAACACCGATGAATTCCACTTCACTATGAGCAAGGCCAATGGCAGTGATCCTATGGTTCTTGACGCTAACTTGGCAAAATATCAGAAACTGGTGGATGACATGACCCTGATGGCTAAGGAGGATTTTGACTATTCTGTAATTCAGTCAGACCGCTATCCTCTTCCTATTGGATTCTCTGGCTACAAACTGAAGGAGAAGGCACCTGAGACGGTGTTTAATGCCCTTAAGATCAACGTTGGAGCACCTGCAATAAAGGACAACCGCAGAATGATCTTGATATACAAAATGGCACAGTGCATCAACGAGGCATTGGGTGGAACTGGCATGATTGAATATGATGCCAAATATCTTACTTCCCGTCATTACGGATTACGCGACTATCATCCAACTGTCTAACAGGGTACTATATAAAGATAAGTACATGAAAAAGATTTTTTGTATATTACTTGCCGTACTTGCATTGCCTGCATCGGTCTTGGCACAAGACGAAGTGGAGTTCACTGCCGACCGACCTGGAGTAGGTACCGGCACAGGCATCGTGGGCAAGGGAAAAGTAATGTGGGAGGCAGGCATGGCCTACGACTACGAGGGTGGAGAGAAGACCTTCACCTTCTGCAACTCACTCCTACGCTACGGACTGACCAACAACTGGGAAATGCGACTGGAACTGAACGGTCTGCACACATGGGGGGATGACTTCCATACCACAGGTTTAGATGCCGTCAACCTGGCCACAAAGGTGCGTCTGTATGAGGGCGAGGATGCGGTGCCGAGCGTTGCCCTGCTTGCCGGACTTGCCCTACCCGTTGGCTCTGAAGCGTTCCGCCCCAGCCACATAGCCCCATCGCTGACCCTGTTGGCCGACCACGATGTCACCGACCGTCTGAATATTGCCTACAACGCAGGCTTGGAATGGGATGGCGAGACGGCGGCGCCAACCACCTTTGCTGCGCTTTGTCTGGGTTATCAATTGAATGATCGCCTCGGAGCATACATTGAGAACTACGACTACTTTGCCAAGGGCATGAAGAGCCAGTGGAACATGGACCTTGGTCTGAACTGGATGGCAAGCCGTCGCGTGCAACTGGACGTGGCAGGATGCTTCAACCTGAGGCACATCAAGGATTCTTACGGCATCAGCTTCGGTGTCGCATGGCTTATTAATTAAAATACAATGTTGGAGAGGATTAACAACTTAGTCAACTACTCGCTGGACGACAAGCGATATGACTGGTACGACTGGGTCATGATTGCCGTCGTCTTCCTGAGTCTTATTCCGCTGACGACACACAACGAGTACGCAGCATTCAAATACATTGACTATGTCACGACGGCGATATTTGTTGTTGACTACATCATACGATGGTCGGTGGCAAAGTACAGTTCTAAACACAAAGACTGGAGAGCATATGCCTTGTACCCGTTCCGCGTGTCAGCCATCATCGACCTGCTGAGCATCCTGCCGATTTTCCTCTATCTGGTTCCATCGTTCAAGGTGCTGCGTTCTTGGCGTGTGATAAGGTTGCTCAGGGTGGGACGCCTGTTCCGCTACTACGACCCCCTTCAGGTCATCATCGACGTGTTCCGCAAGAAGGCCGAGGTGCTGCTCACCGTAGTGTGCTTTGCCGTGTTCTACATTCTCATCACAGCACTCATCATGTTCAACGTGGAGTACGAGAGTACCGGCGACTCGCACTTTTTTGACACCTATTGGGATGCCGTCTACTGGGCAACATGTACGCTGACCACAGTAGGGTATGGCGACATCTACCCCGTCTCGGCATGGGGGCGCGCCATCAGCATGATCTCGGCCGTTGTGGGCATTGCCATCATCGCCCTACCCTCCGGAATCTTGACCGCTGGATACATGGACGAGATGAACGAGCGCAAGAAGAGGGAAAGCGAAGAGGCAACGACTCTGGATGACGGCAAAGCCCGATGAGACGTATTTCGAACGACTAAAAAAACTATAAAAAGCATTATGGCAAAAGCATTAAATCTAATACTGGGTGGAAGCACCTTTGCTCTCGCACCAACCAAGGTGGAGCGCAAGAAACTGTACGGATGGACAGAGCTGCGTGCCACCGACCCCGACGGCAACGTCTGCCGTCAGGCAGGCCTTGACAGCAATGGCGTGACAATCATCCCCAAAGGAGCAACCAAGATTGGCATGCTTCGCGAGGACGGCAACTGGATGGAAAAGGACGAACTGCAGGCTCTGCATGCCGATGGCAGCGTGGCAGAGGCTATTCCGTCATCATTCGAGGGAGAAATAAAGCTTGAGCAGAAGGTTGATACAGAGAAGCTAATGGACTGCATCGTCACGTCGGTCTATCAACTCGAGGGTGAGGGTGCAGAGGAACTGGCAAAGGCAATAGGCAATGACATCTACACGTTCCCATTCAGCTATCGCGGCGGCTATGATGCCTCGGATGGATTCCTGCTCAGCAACGGCACCACACCGTTCATCTTTGTGGGCACTGAGGCCCTGTTTGAGATGATTGGTCTGGAGGAACAAGCTGTAGTTGACGAACCTGATGACGAAGTGGAGATGGAAGAGGACGAACTCGATTTCTCAATGTTCTAGTCCAGTCTAGCGGTCGCTTCGCTTTTAGGTTTTGCGGTTGTATGGTCAGCACCTGCCTTTTACCGTCTTACCGCATAACCTCAAAACCGGAAAAACCGTATAACCGGAAAACCAGAAAACCGTATAACCGGAAAACCTCAAAACCGTATAACCGGAAAACCTCAAAACCGAATATCAATGCGCGCAATAAATATAAGTAATGATAAAGCCCGCAACGCACAGGTGGGTTTCGAAGTGAAGAAGGAGAAGAGCGACATCGTGATGACCCGCCCCGATGGCATGGCTTATGAGAACGCTCGCTTCTTGAAATCAACAATAGACACAGAACCAGAAGATCTGCTTCGCCAATATGGCGATGCACAGGCACTGGCTCAGGCAATTCTTGATGGCGATCCTGAGATAGACATGGAGCGTGTGGGCATGCGACTGAAAGGTGTCCGCAAAATATTCCTAACTGAAGGCGACAAGATTGTCTATCGCATCAACCGTCAGGAGGTGGTCTACACCCCAAAGGCAGAGGAGAAGGAGGCACGTCCGTTCAAGGATACGGAGGCGAACATCAACGTGGATATTCCGCTGAAGTGGACGGGCAAGCTTATTCCAAAGGAGAAGGCTGCACGTATGTTCGTGTTCACGAAGAAATATCAGGTGAAGCACGTCAATGGTCTTACCTACGACTTCCTCTTCGACATGGCAAAGCAGCTAGCAGAGAAGAACGCCGTGATGCTCGTTGGCGGTGGTGCGAAGGGCATTGGTCCTATCGTGCTTTCCGATGGCGGAACCAGCTATCGTGCTTTCCTCGAAGGTCGCAT
>JAKSLN010000092.1 GCA_024401165.1 Bacteroidaceae bacterium | reverse complement strand
ACTCCGTTTTTTGTCGACGCAGGATGGAAATACTAAATAACTCTTCGTTTCTTTGAATTTTCCAGAAAATATGAGTATTTTTGCAAGCGAAACAAATTGTTTGTCTTTCATTTATTTGATACTATGATAAAAGCATTTAATATAGAAGCATTTAATGATAAAAAACCATATTTATCTATGAAAACGAAATTTACGACTCTAATGTTCGCCATTGCCACCAGTGCTTTGGCACAGAATCAAAATCCCATACGTGTCAATCAGGTGGGGTACGGAAGTCATGACAGCAAAACAGTAGCCATCGAAGAAGCAGGATGGGTCAAGCAATACACGCTCAAGAGTGAGGCTTCGGGCAAAACGGTCTGGAAGGGGAAAGCCCTGCGCACGGCAACGTCGCCCTGGTCGGGTAAGCAGCGTGCCATCGTGGACTTTTCTGCTGTTACCACTCCCGGTACCTATATCTTGAGCAATGGCAAGGCAACACAGCGCATCATTATTTCCGATTCACCCTACACAGAACTGTCGAAGGCTTCGCTGAAGGCGTTCTATCTGCAGCGTAGTGGCGAAGTCATTGATGCTGAGTATGCCGGTGAGTATGCTCGTCCTGCCGGTCACATGGATGACAAGGTGATGATTCACCCCAGTGCCGTTTCGGAGGGGCGTCCTGCTGGTACGATCATCAAGAGTCCTGGTGGTTGGTACGATGCTGGCGATTATAACAAATACATCGTGAACTCAGCCTTCTCCATTGGTCTCATGCTCGATTCCTATGCGATGAATGAAGGTTATTACAAACGTCTGAATGTCAACATTCCCGAGTCGAAGAATAACACTCCAGACCTGTTGGACGAACTGCTTGTCAACATGCGCTGGATGCAGACAATGCAGGATCCATCGGATGGCGGCGTGTATCACAAGCTGACGACACCCAACTTTGAGAGTTTCGTGAAACCGACGGACTGCCATCAGCAGCGTTATGTGGTGGCTAAGTCTACTGCTGCTGCTCTTGACTTTGCAGCAACAATGGCCAAGGCTTACCGTATTTATAGCGCCTTCCCCGAGTACAAGTCATGGGCAGAGGGCGCGCTGGAGCAAGCCAAGAAGGCCTATGCATGGGCACAGAACAATCCTCGTGTCTACTATCGCCAAGAGGTGATGAACCGGGACTTCGATCCCGACGTGCAAACGGGAACCTATGGCGACAACAATGTACAGGACGAGTTCCTCTGGGCTAAGGCAGAACTCTTCCTGGCAACTCGTGATATGAGTTACGTACAGGACATCATGACGAACTACAGCGACATCCGCTTCAGCAACCCTTCTTGGGGCAATGTTACGGGTCTTGCCTTCTACACGCTCATCGATGCGTTGCAGGCATTGGAGGGTCAGGACATTGCCCACTTAGGCACTGTCAAGAGTGTGCTGACAAAGCAGATCGTGGACACGGCAGACAAGTATCTGGTAACCTTGGCCGGTTCTTGCTTTGATTCGCCTTGTGGTAACACGCCTGGCGATTTCGGTTGGGGGTGCAATGGCGAGCAGGTGTGCGGCAAAGGCATCATCTTGCTCTATGCTCATTCGCTGACCAAGGACGCAAAGTACCTGGAAGCTGCCAAGAAGGTGGCCGACTATCTATTGGGACGCAATGCCACGGGCTATTGCTTCGTGACGGGTTTTGGTACATTCTCACCCATGCATCCTCACCATCGTTTGTCAGAGTCTGACGGCATCGCAGCTCCTCTGCCTGGTTTCCTTGTCGGCGGTCCCAATCCCGGTCAGCAAGACAAGGCAGATACACCAAAGTATCCCTCAAACTATCCCGATGAGTCTTACCTTGACGTCATGCAGTCGTATGCCTCGAACGAGATTGCCATCAACTGGAATGCGTCGCTTGTTGCCTTCATCGGCTGGTTGGATAATTCTTATTCCAAGTAAATATGTTATCTAAAAAAATTGTGACGTTTGCGCAGGTTTTGCTCCTTTGTCTGGGCATGAATGCTCAGATAGAGGAGCGTCCAAGACCTGCCGAATGGGAGAAGCTTGTCCCTGGTGGACGGTATATGGACAGGTTTGACACCATGCCCGGCGAACAGCTTGTTGCAGCCCATTGGGGTGCAGAGGCTGTTCGGACGCGTTTGGTTGACAACGGTCTGGAGGTGGAGGACATGAGCATCTGGGGTGGAAACATCCTGCAAGGTGCTGACGGCACGTACCACATGTTCGTTTGCGGATGGCCCGAACATAGTAGGGGAGGTCATAGTTTCTGGAAGCATTCGACGGTGTTCCATGCCACCAGCCATCATCTGGGCGGACCTTATCGCATCCAGGAAAGCATCGGAAAGGGGCACAATCCCGAGGCCTATCTGCTCCCGAATGGGCATGTGGTGGTCTATACCATCGATGGTTATTATGAAAGTACTAAGGCAATTCTGACGGACGATGCCACTCCCAATATGTGGGTGTTCGGGCAGTATCAGTTCGATGCCCGCGGCCATCGCATCATAGAGGGCCTGAGCAACCTCACGTTCTGCAGGCGTTCCGATAGTTCCTATTTGATGGTGTGTCGCGGAGGCGGTGTCTGGATAAGCGAACATGGATTGGGCAAGTGGAGCCAGTTGACTTCGGAACGTATTTATCCTCCCGTCAAGGGTGAATTTGAAGATCCCGTTGTTTGGAGGGATTCCATTCAGTATCATTTGATTGTGAATGACTGGTTGGGACGCATTGCCTGGTATGAACGTTCGCTTGACGGCCTTCATTGGATTGTGGAACCGGGCGAGGCTTATACGCACGGTTTCTCGCGCCATGCCGATGGTGCGGTAGAACCTTGGTTCAAGTACGAACGCCCCAAGGTGTTTCAGGACGAATATGGACGCGTCATTCAGATGAACTTTGCAGTCATTGACACGCTCAAGGCAGAGGACAAACCACACGACACGCATAGTTCCAAAAACATCTGCATCTCGATGAACAAGGGACTGCTGCTTGAGGTGCTCAACACAGAGCCCATCGATGAACGGACTCGCAAGATAGAACTGCGAATCAAAGGTGAGGCAGACTTTCACCCTGCCGATGAGGTGGATGTCAAGAGTCTGCTGTTCGGAAGTTACAAGGAGGTTAACTATGGTCGTGGGTGCCGGGCTGTCAAGACTCGTGTGGAGGGCAACGACCTTGTCGTTACGTTCAATGGCAAAGGCAGCGGCATCGATGCTGATGAGTGGGCACCCAAACTGCTCGGCCGTAACAAGTCGGGCAAGTTGCTCTGGGGCTATGCCAAGCTGCCTTACGTGAATTATCGTCCCGTCATGCTGAGTGCAAGTGCTGCCTATACTAAGGATGGTAAGGAAATGGTTGACGTTCAAAACTTTGGACTGAGTTCTTCTCCCTCGCAGGACTTCAAAGTAAAGAACGCAAAGGGCGTCGAGAAAACTATCCTTGTGCCTGAACTGAAACCCTACGAAGAGGTGACGATTGCTCTTCCGTAAAACCTTTCCTTTTCTCTTTTCTGTCTATGTCGTTTCGTGTTCTCATTCTTTTTTTGTGCCTTGCGCTCCCGCATTCGGCTTACTCCCAGCAACTCGGTGACGAACCGTATCGGAAGGCTTGCAAGTACATTGAGAAGGAGAATTATAAGAAGGGCATAGCCTATCTGATGTTGGCTGCTGACATGGGGCATGTTGCAGCACAGCTCGACTTGGCACAGCACTATTTCATTGGCATCGGCGTTGACCAAGACTATTGCGTGGCAGCCGAATGGTACGAGAAGGCTGCCCAGCAAGGCAGTAGTCAAGCCATGGAAGAACTGGGCTATTGCTACGACTTTGGTTTTGGCGTGACGAAGAGTTATGCCGAGGCCGTAAAATGGTATACGAAGGCCAATTCCGCCTCGGCTAAGGCGAAGCTTGCTGCCATGAATAAACGCCTGGGTGTGCAGACTCCTTCCCCCGCCTCTGACCCCAAACCGGACTTCCTCACTCCTTTCTTTCAGGTTACGACAACACGTGACGTCCAGTATGCGACGGCCGATGGCTATTGGACTTCCTATACAACACCTGGTAGCTTTGGGGAAATATTTACACAAAAGATAGATGATTTGAAACGTCGCACGGACCTTCCGTTGCTGATGGACATCTATGAACCCAAGACTGCGTCCCCCTTCCAGCGTCCCCTCCTTGTCATGATTCATGGTGGCGGTTTCTTCAATGGCGACAAGGGAGAACTGGAGTATCAGCGCTGGTGCGAACGATTTGCCGCATGCGGCTACGTTGCCATTTCGGTCAACTATCGCATGGGATTCTTTGCCTATAAGGCCGCCGTTGAGCGAGCGGCCTACCGTGCCTTGCAGGATGTTAATGCGGCCATCCGCTACATGCTAAAGTCCCCCAATCGCTACCATATCGATCCCGACAGAATCTTTGCCGCCGGGTGTAGTGCGGGGGCAATCACAGCGCTTAACCTTGCCTTCATGAACAATGCCAATCGTCCGCCGATGACGAAGAATATTATCTTCGACAAAGACTTGGGACCAATTGAGAATCATGTTGTTAAACCATCCTATGAACGTCCTGTCCGCATTCGTGCCGTATGCAACATGTGGGGCGCCTTGTTCAACCTCGACATGCTTCGCACGGCACCCACTTCCATCCTCTCTTTTCATGCCGATCGTGATCCAATCGTGCCCTACAAGAAGGGGGCTGCCTTCGGTGATGAACTGAGCAAACTGCCAAGCATGTCGGACGGACTCGTCAAGACTGTCCTCGGGGGATTCATCAAAGAGGCAACTGGTTTTGTCGTGCCCAAGACTTATGGCTCATACCTTATAAACCAGGAGTGTAAGCGCATCGGTAAACGCTCGGTCCTCGAAACCTATCATCAGTCTCAGCACACGCTTGTCTATGACAAGTTGGGACGCCTCAATGAACTGCACGGTGTCTTTTTTGACAAGATGCTGCGCTTCTTCAAGGACGAGATGAAGTAAGGGACTTTTCGCTCGAACTTCTTGATCTTTAGAATTGAATAGGTGTGTTAGTTTTGGCTTCCTCGCGTTGTCTTTTTCAAAACGTCGACAACATGACTGCCAGCACCGATGAGGTCGGGGCGTTCGGATATGCATTTTTGGTACTCGATGAACTGGGCAAACGTCTCTTCGCTCATCCGGTTCAGACGGGTGCGCATGTAGTCTGCTGCTCCGTCTGGCGAAAAGATTGTCACACGTTGCAGTCCTGCCTTTTCGTTAAGACGGTCGATGTCTTCGAGCCTCACGTAGTCATAGAGTTCGTCTTTTTGTGCACAAATATGGAAGTTTTCGTCCACAAAGCCTTTGGTGCGCAGGTCTCCGATTCTTTCTTCGTCGAAACAGTAGGAGAGGATGCTGTACTCGTTCATGAGGTAAGCAACGAAGATCAGTCCACCCTCCTTGGTCACACGTTTTGCCTCGTTTAGTGCCTTGAGTTTCTCGTCGTCGTCAATCAGGTGGTAGAGCGGGCCAAGAAGCAGGGTCACGTCGGCCATGTTGCTGTTGAGGAAGGGCATGTTGCGGGCATCGCCTTGCACCACGTCAGCCGTTGGTTCGCGCTTGAGAAACACTTCCACGTTGCGTCGCACCAGTTCGACCGCCTTCACGCGACGCCCTTCTGCCATCAGCGCCGAGGTGTAGCGCCCCGTTCCTGCTCCGATGTCCAGAATCATGTCGTCGGGCTTGAGGTAGCGGTGGAGGTGGTGCATTGTCGTTTCAAACTCCACGATGCCATGTCTGCGTTGCAGTCGCAGGTCTTCTGGGTGCTTGTTGTAGTGCTTCTCTATATTCGATAGTGCCATTATTGTACGTTATTTCGTTGCTGCTCTCTTCAGGTAGTACATGGCCTGAAGTACTTTGTTTCTCATGAGTTGCATCATCTCCGGGTGGTCGGAGAGGAAGGTGCTGACCTCGTCGTAGGCTTGGATGGAACGGTGTCCGGCAAGCAGATTGCTGCACCAGTTTCCTGGGAAGAAGATGTCGCCCGTGCGCTGGATTTCGGGAAGGAGTTCCAGGGCAGGTCGGATGTATTTGATGGATTGCGCCTCGCGCAAAGGGTGATTGAGATAGTAGAGCGCAGAAAGCGTCCAAGGTTCAATACGTCGATTTTCGGCCTGCTTGAGTGATTCAAAGAGTGCGTCGCAGCCTTCTTGGGATGGATTGGCTGCCCGCGAGATGAAGTCGAACTGTGCAATGCGGTCGGGATTGGAGAGGCGGGCACGCTGTTCCTTGAGTATGCTGTCTGCTTTTTCGGGCATGCGGATGGCTAGTTCGTAGGAAAGCGTGATGAAATCATTCTCGGAAAGGAGAGGGTGGGCGTTTTCCTTCCACAACTGATAGAGCTTTTCTATCACCTCGGGTGTCCGAGCTCCGCTGATGAGAAGTCGGAGTAACTGGGTGCGGACGGCGGGTAGGGGATGGGTGCTGGAGAGGGCGAGGATGTCGATGTCAAAATGTCTGCCCTGTTGGAATGTGGCACGGAGAGGTTCGCTCATGTAGCCAACGAGGGTGAGTGAGGTGAGCGGGTCTGTCTCCTTCTTCAGGCACTCTATGAGTGCTGTCTGCCACTCCTCGTCGTTAATCTTTTTGTTCAGATAGTTTTCGTTGAGCGTCATGAGCAGAGCCTGCCGGCGAGCACCATCTTTCTCGTCTTGCCAGGTCGTGATGAGTTTCTTGCATTGTTCGGGCGAAAGTTCGAAGTAACCGTATTCCTTGCCGATGCGAGGGTCGTCGATGGAGTTTGCCTTGTAGTGCCACCAGTGTGCCTCATCAACCCACTCCCGGCTAAATGACTTGAGGTCTGCGTCGGTCTCTGCATCGAGGATGGCGATGAGATCGTCCCAGGTGGCATTGTCGTAACGGTATTTCTGGACGTATTTCTGAATGCCTCGCTTGAAGTTTTCCTTGCCCATGATGTCCACCATCTTTCGCATCATGACGGGAGCTTTGTTGTAGATTATGTTGTTGTAAATCAGACCAGCGAATCGCATGTTGTCAAGCGGTTGTCGAATGCTGGTTCTTCCTTCTGTCCGGTCTTGACTTATGGCGGCTGCGGTGTAGGTCTTCAACCAGTTTAGTTCGTGGTTGAGGTCGGGAAAAAGTGGGGCGGTAATCTCTGCCGCGAAGTAGTTTGCGAATACTTCTTTGGTCCAAACGTCGTCAAACCAGTTCATGGTCACGGCATCGCCAAACCACATGTGGCTTGTTTCGTGGGCAATGAGCTCGGTGCGTCGTAAGCGCTCGTCGGGCGTTGGATTGGCAGGAAGGAAGATGGTGTTGTCGTTGTAGAATGTGGCACCCACATGTTCCATTCCCCCGAACTGAAAACCGGGCAGGATAACCAGGTCATATTTTGGGAAAGGATACTTCATGGTTGTAAACTCCTCTTGCCATCGCATGGAGAATACTACCTGGTGCATGATTTCGGGCAATTGGGCGATGCGTGCCGTGTCCGTTTCTCTGTGATAGGTCCCTATCTTCATGCCGCCTTCTTCGTATGTCTGATAGCTGAATTCACCAGCGGCAAAGGCAAAGAGGTAGGTGGGGATGGGGGTGTCTATGCCAAAGGACATGTGTTTGCACCCCTTTTTTGCTTTGTCTCGCGTTCCTTGTCTTTTTTTGACATCGCTTATTTTTTTCTCGAAACCATTGTTTACCGCCGTCCATGACTGCGGAACTTCCAGTTCCAGGTCGAAGGTCGCCTTCATGTTCGGTTGGTCAAAGCAGGGGAAAACGGTGTGCGCCCTGTCGGGGACAAAGAGAGTGTATACATAACCGTCGCGTCTGTTTAGTCCTTGGTTGCCGGCTGTGAACTCAATTTCTATGCAGTTTCTGCCCGTTTGGGTGTACTCTTGGGGAATAACGATGTGCCCATTGATAAACTTCCATTTGCAAGGTTCTCGTTTGCTGCCCATTTCGTTGCGACTAGCTTTTTCTGCACACATCACCTTGTGTATTTTCTCGCCTTCTTCGTTAAAGTCGAGGATGATGTCCGTGGGTGAGGTCAGTTCAAAGTATATCGCTTCTTTTGCTTCGATTGCCTCGTTCTTGTCTTCGGAAATGGCAAATTGCAGATGATAATGCAATCTGCTGATCGTCGTCTTGCGATGTTGTGCCAGTTCCCACGAAATGCCCTCGTCGAGAAGGCGAGGCTGCCCCATCGTTCCAAGAACACATATAAATAAAATAAGGAGTGTCTCTAATCGTCTATTGTGTTCGCAGTTCATAGTTCATGGTTGTCAATTTCCTCAAAACGGTAGATGTAGTCGTCGGGCTCGTATGGCGTAGAAGCCAGACAAACGCAGGCTGCGTGTTCCTCGAAATCGAATTGTCTTGACCAGACAAACGGGGGGATGAGTATGCCAACGTTCGGACGATCCATTCGCAAGGCGACATACGTCTCGCCGTCATCGAGGTCGATGGTCAGCTGACCGCCAACGGCAAAGAGCACCATGGAGCAGGTCCGGTGGGCGTGATTGCCACGAACTGCATCCTTGCGTACGTTGTATGTCCAGAACACGCGCTCAACCTTGAAGGGGATGTGCCGCATGCCTTCGAGGAAACAGAGTTCGCCGCGTTCGTCACCCACGTTGGGCAGCTCGATAAGCTGGCATCCTCGGGGTAGTTTTATTGTACTCAGGTCGCATTGTAAAGTGGTGGCGGGAGAGTCTTTCTTGTACATAGAGGTCTGAATCTGGGTTCGCTTTCTTGTGATTTCTGTACAAAGTTACAAAAAAAATGCAAAAACGCTTGCACGAATAAAAAAAAAGTCATACCTTTGCACCGCATTTGAGAGAGATGCCTGCTAAGAAGCAGTATTTTTAGTGATACAAAAGGAAGTTTGGGTGAGTGGCTGAAACCACCAGTTTGCTAAACTGACGTACGGGTTACCGTACCGGGGGTTCGAATCCCCCAGCTTCCGCAAGGTCATCCTTCTCAATGCAGCCGGCGCTTTCGTCTAGCGGCTAGGACACATGCCTCTCACGCATGGAACACGGGTTC
>JAKSLN010000091.1 GCA_024401165.1 Bacteroidaceae bacterium | reverse complement strand
AACCCCAAGCGGGCTACCACAACGAAGAGTGGAAGTTGACACGTTCAATTTCCACTCTTTTTGTTTTACATCTTTCTCCGCACAGAAGCAACGGAAGGTTTTGTCCTCCGTTCTGATAGCCTCGAACTGCCGATTGACAAGCAGACAGACGATTCACCCTGGGGCAAACAGTCAATTTTCAGGGACCTTCCGATAGAATAGTGCAAGGTGGGTGGCAAGAATATGCGTACCTTTGCAAACCGATTATTTATAGGCAAAATTTTACACATCATAAATAATGAAACGAATCTTTTTATCCCTATTACTTGCCTCCTCTTGCCTGGTAGCCGGTGCACAGCAGAAGACTGATGCTCAGCTTGAGGCAAAGGTACAGAAGGCACTCAGCCAGATGACGCTGGAAGAGAAAGTACGATTGAGCTATGCGCAGTCTAAGTTTACCAGTCCAGGCGTGCCACGCTTGGGCATCCCCGAACTGCACACAAGTGACGGACCTCACGGTGTGAGAATGGAAATCAACTGGAACGACTGGGCTCACGCCAACTGGACCAACGACTCTTGTACTGCCTTCCCCGCCCTGACCTGCCTAGCAGCCACCTGGAACCCAGAACTGGCTCGCCTCTATGGTCGCAACGTCGGCGAAGAGGCCCGCTACCGTAACAAGTCGGTGCTGCTCGGCCCTGGCGTCAATCTGTATCGCACGCCCCTCAACGGCCGTAACTTCGAATACATGGGCGAGGACCCCTATCTGGCAGGCCAAATGGCCGCTCCCTATATCCAGGGACTGCAGAGCAACGGTGTAGCCTGCTGCGTCAAGCACTATGCCCTGAATGAGCAGGAGGTGTTCCGTGGTCATGTCGACGTACGTATCTCTGACAGAGCACTTTACGAACTCTACTTGCGTCCCTTCCAGGCAGCAGTTCAGGAGGGAGGCGCCTGGAGCATCATGGGTAGCTACAACCAGTACCTGGACCAGCACACCACCCACAACAAGCGCCTCATCAACGAGATTCTGAAGGGCGAGTGGAAGTTCGACGGAGCCGTCATCAGCGACTGGGGTGCTGCACACAACACGGAGGAGAGCATCTTCTACGGCCTGGACCTTGAAATGGGAACAGGAACCGACGGCCTCATCACCGAATCGAAGAACTCATACGATGACTATTTCCTGGGCCGCGCCTATCTGGAGAAATGCCGCAAGGGCGAGGTACCCGAGTCGGTCATCAACGACAAGGCAGCCCGCATGCTGCGCCTCCTGTTCCGCACCGAGATGGCCGAGGGTCGCGGATATGGTTCGATGAACTCGCCCGCCCATCTGGCTGCTGCCCGCAAGATTGCGCAGGAGGGCATCACTCTTTTGAAGAACGAGACGACGAAGAACAACCCCGAGAAGATGCTGCCCCTGAAGGTCAAGGCAGGAACCAAGATTCTCGTTGTTGGCGAGAACGCAACTCGCAGCCTCTGCGCAGGTGGTGGTTCGAGCGAGTTGAAGCCTCGTGACGAAGTAAGTCCTCTGCGCGGCATTCAGGAGCGCTACGGCAAGGACTGCGAAGTGAAGTATGCCAAGGGCTATGCCTCAGGCCCCTCGATGTATGGTGCCGTTCGCGAGATTCCCGAGGCCGAGTATGACAAGCTGCGTGCCGAGGCACTGCAGATGGCAAAGGAGGCTGACGTAGTCATCTACGTTGGCGGTCTGAACAAGAATCATCAGCAAGACTGCGAGGGAGGCGACCGCCTGTCATACAGCCTGCCCTTCCATCAGGACGAACTCATCGAAGGTCTGCTGGATGCCAACAAGAATACCATCCTCGTCATCGTGAGCGGAAACGCCTACGCCATGCCTTGGCTGCAGAAGGCTCCTGCCCTCGTTCAGAGCTGGTATCTGGGCAGCGAGGCTGGTCACGCGCTGGCCGACGTGCTCAGCGGCGACGTCAATCCTTCGGGCAAGCTCCCCTACACCATCGCCCAGCAGCTCACCGACTACCCCGCCCACAAGATGGGAACGGTTGGCTATCCCGGCGTTTCACCCGACCAGCTGCCCCAGCCCTACGCTGGCGAGGCAGGCAAGCCTCTCGAATCGGCAAGCGTGCTGAAGGCAGCCCTCTCTAACTGGAAAGGCATTCAGTTCACCGACGCACAAAGCAATGGCCGACGTGGAGACGACTCTCAGGTTTATGGCGAAGACATCCTGCTGGGCTACCGTTGGTTCGACTATGTCAAGACCAAGCCCCTCTTCCCCTTCGGCTATGGGTTGAGCTACACGACCTTCGCCTATGGCAAGCCTTCGATTGAGGGCAACACCGTCAGCATCAGCGTAAAGAACACGGGAAGCGTAGCCGGCCAGGAAGTCGTTCAGTTCTACGTTGGCGACGACAAGGCAAGCGTCATTCGCCCCGTCAAGGAGCTGAAGCACTTTGCAAAGGTTTCGCTGGCACCCAGCGAGGAGAAGACCATCACCTACACCATCCAGGACGATGACCTCAAGTTCTTCGACGAGAAGGCACATCAGTGGACTGCCGAGCCCGGTTCGTTCACCATCTACGTGGGTTCTTCTTCGGCCGACATCAAGGGCAAGGTGAAGTTCAACAAGTAAGTTTCGACACACGAGAAAAACAAGACCAGGGAGAGGGGTTGCGCTGCAGCCTCTCTCTTTTTTTGTCACGATATACCATTAGGCACACTGTGTGATATGGAACAAAAATGAACCGGAAAAGAGGAACGAAGAGGAGCTTCTATCCTTTATTTGCCAAGGCAAAACAAAGGCGGTAAGGACAATTTGGTAACAAAAGAGCAGAAATAATGCGAAAGAAAACGTGAATATGCCAAGAAATTCGTATCTTTGCCAAGTTATTGTAACCAATAAAGGACAAAAAACAAATTGACATAAATCCCCATGAATAAATCGACTATCGTTATCAAGCCCGTTGAGACGCAAAAAGAGTTGAAGCAGTTCATACGTTTCAACTACGAATTATACAAAGGTAATCCTTATGCCGTGCCCGATTTTCTGGAGGACACACTCGACACCTTCAACCCCAAGAAGAATGCCGCCTACGACTTCTGCCGCTCGCAGCTCTTCATGGCTTACAAGGACGGCAAGCTGGTGGGCCGCGTGGCCGCCATCATCAACGACAAGGCCAACAAGACGTGGAACACCCAGAACGTGCGTTTCGGCTGGATTGACTTCATCGACGACATCGAGGTGAGCCGCGCCTTGCTCAACGCCGTTGCCGAGTGGGGAAAGAAGCAGGGCATGGACCATATGGTAGGTCCGCTGGGCTTTACCGACATGGACCCCGAGGGCATGCTTGTCGAAGGCTTTGACCAGTTGAGCACCATGGCCACCATCTACAACTATCCCTACTACCCCGAGCACATGGAGAAGTTGGGGTTGGAGAAGGAAGTGGGATGGGTAGAGCGCAAGGTGACCATCCCCTGCGAGGGTCATCACGCCCAGGACCAGAAGTTCTTCCGCATGGCAGAGATCGTGAAGAAGCGCTCCAACCTGCACGTTCGCAAATTCAAGGACGTGGACGAGATCAAGCGCCTCAACTACGGACAGAAGGTGTTCAATGTCATCAACCGTTCCTACGCCCCCTTGTACGGCTTCAGCGAACTGTCACCCCGCCAGATCGACACCTACGTGGACAACTACCTGCGATTCATCGACATGCGTCTGCTCACCCTCGTGGAGAACGAGCAGAACGAGGTGGTGGCCATGGGTGTCTGCATGGGTTCGCTGTCATACGCCCTGCAGAAGGCCAAGGGTAAACTGTTCCCCTTCGGCTGGTGGCACCTGCTCAAGACCCTCAAGTTCAAGAGCGGCCGAAGCGAGTACCTCGACATGCTGCTCGTAGGCGTAGTGCCAGAATACCAGGGCAAGGGTGTCAACGCCATGCTCTTTGCCGACCTCATCCCCATCGGTTCGGAGATGGGATTCAAGTGGGCTGAGACGCATCTGCAGCTCGAGGACAACAACAAGAGCCAGGACCAGTGGGCCTACCTGGAGTGTGAGATTCACAAGAAGAGAAAGTGCTACATTAAGAAGATTTAAGACCAAGACCCTCTCCGGCTTTCGGCCACCTCCCCCGTAATGGGGAGGAATTTTATAGCGGCGCTGGGTGAAGAAGAAAAGAGAGAGGAACAAAACAAACAAGCAATAGGAAGCAATGTCAGATACACAAGAGATAAAAAGTAACGAATCCCTCCCCATTATGGAGGAGGTGGCGCAAAGCGCCGGAGAGGGTCCTGAGGGCAGTGCTGGCTCTGTCTCCTACACCGACGACAACATCCGTCACCTCTCCGACATGGAGCACGTACGCACCCGTCCCGGTATGTACATCGGCCGATTGGGCGATGGCACGCACGCTGAGGATGGTATCTACGTGCTGCTCAAGGAGGTCATCGACAACAGCATCGACGAGTTCAAGATGGGAGCTGGCAAGCGCATCGAGGTGGACATCGTGGACAACCTCCGGGTAAGCGTGCGCGACTACGGACGAGGCATTCCCCTGGGAAAGCTCGTCGAGGCAGTCTCCATGCTGAACACAGGCGGCAAGTACGACAGCAAGGCCTTCAAGAAGAGTGTGGGTCTGAACGGTGTGGGTCTGAAGGCGGTGAACGCCCTCAGCCTCAACTTCGAGGCTCACAGCGTCCGCGACGGAGAGATGCGCCGTGCCATCTTCAAGCAGGGAGTCCTGGTCAGCGACACGACCGAGAAGACCGAGGAGGAGAACGGAACGTTCGTTTACTTCGAGCCCGACAGCTCGCTCTTCAAGCACTATGCCTTCAAGAACGAGTTCATCGAGACGATGCTCCGCAACTACACCTATCTGAACACGGGCCTTGCCATCATCTTCAACGGCCGTCGCATCATGTCGCGAAACGGCCTCTCCGACCTCTTGAGCGACCGCATGACGGCCACCACGCTCTACGACGTCGTTCACCTCACGGGCGAGGACATCGAGATTGCCTTCACCCACTGCCGACAGAACGGCGAGGAGTACTACTCCTTCGTCAACGGACAGCACACCACGCTGGGTGGTACACACCAGGCAGCCTTCAAGAAGTACATTGCCGAGGTCATCAAGGAATACAGCGGCAAGGCCTTCGACTACGGCGACATCCGAAACGGCATGGTGGCAGCCATCAGCATCAACATCCAGGAGCCCCTCTTCGAGTCGCAGACCAAGATTAAGCTGGGTTCGCAGTCGACAGCTCCCGAAGGCGGCATCTCCATCGACAAGTTCATCGGCGACTTCGTGAAGGAGCAGGTCGACAACTACCTGCACCGCAACACCGACGTTGCCGACATCATCATACAGAAGGTGCAGGAAAGCGAACGCGAGCGCAAGGCCATGGCTGGCGTTGCCAAGAAGGCACGCGAGATGTCCAAGAAGGCCAACATGCACAACCGCAAGTTGCGCGACTGCCGCGTCCATCTCTCCGACGCAAAGGGCGATCTCAAGGAAGACTCCTGCATCTTCATCACCGAGGGTGACTCGGCCAGCGGAAGCATCACCAAGAGCCGCGACGTAAACACGCAGGCCGTTTTCTCCCTGCGCGGAAAGCCCCTCAACTGTTTCGGCATGACCAAGAAGGTGTGCTACGAAAACGAAGAGTTCAACCTCCTCCAGGCAGCCCTCGACATCGAGGACGGACTGGATTCTCTCAGATATAATAAGGTAATCGTGGCTACCGATGCCGACGTGGACGGCATGCACATCCGCCTCCTCATGATCACCTTCTTCCTGCAGTTCTTCCCCGACCTCATCAAGAAGGGTCACGTCTACATCCTGCAGACCCCCCTCTTCCGTGTGCGAAACAAGAAGACAAAGGTAGGCAAAAAGAAGATTGAGCAGTTTGAGCAAATGCTTAAGCATCAGGAGGATGACGACGCACGCGGCCCCAAGCTCAACGTCAGCTTCGGGTCCGACTACATCACCCAGTATTGCTATAGCGATGCGGAGCGTCAGCAGGCCATCAACGACCTCGGTCCCGACCCCGAAATCACCCGATTCAAAGGTCTGGGTGAGATTTCGGCCGACGAGTTCCGCCACTTCATCGGCCCCGACATCCGCCTCGAACAAGTCACCCTCGACAAGGGCGACCAAGTAGCCGAACTCCTCGAATACTACATGGGCAAGAACACCATGGACCGCCAGAACTTCATCATCGACAACCTCGTCATCGAGGAAGACCTGGCAGAAGAGGAACAAGCAGAAAAAGAATACAATGTGTAAGACAGTCCTCTTTCCCGGTTCCTTTAACCCCTTCACCATAGGCCATGCCGACATCGTGGAGCGCGGCCTGGCCCTTTTCGACAACCTTGTCATTGCCGTTGGCTACAACGAACAGAAGGCCCCCGCCCCCATTCCCGCCAATTCCGTCGGAGGTGCGTTCCCCGCCGAGATAGAGGCCAGGCTCGCCGCCATCCGCACCCTCTACCGCGACCAGCCTCGCGTCAAGGTCATCGCCTACAGCAGCCTCACCGTCGATGCTGCCAAGGAGCAAGGTGCATGCGCCATCCTGCGCAGCGTCCGTTCCATCAAGGACTATGAGTACGAGCTGCAGATGGCCGACGTGAACCGCCGCCTCACCGGCATCGACACCATCGTCCTCTTTGCCCGTCCCGAACTGGCCAGCATCAGCAGCAGCGTCGTTCGCGAGCTCCAGCACTTCGGGCAGGACGTAAAGCAGTTTTTGCCCTAACTATTAGACCAATCAGTCCAATTAGTCTTATTAGACCCATTAGCCCAATCAGCCCAATTATCCTCATCCTCCCCAATGAAAAAAATAGCAATCGTCCTCCTCACCCTCCTTTTCCCCCTCCTCTCATTCGGCCAGTTTGTGCCCCCTCAGCAGCAGAGCCAGGCAGAGATAGAACTCGCCGTTCGCAAGCTGATGATGGCCACCGTCATGACAAACGCCTACTATGTTGACTCCACCAACGTCAACAAGCTCGTGGAGGATGCCATCAACGGCATGCTGGGCAAACTCGACCCCCACTCAGCCTACTCCAACCCCAAGGACACCAAGACGCTCAATGAGCCCCTCCAAGGTTCCTTCGAGGGCATTGGCGTGCAGTTCAACATGCTCGAGGACACCCTCTTCATCATCCAGCCCGTCACCAAGGGTCCCTCCGAGAAGGTGGGCATCCTGGCCGGCGACCGCATCGTGACGGTCAACGACACCACCATCGCCGGCGTGAAGATGTCGCGCGAGGAGATCATGAAGCGCCTGCGCGGTCCCAAGGGTTCAAAGGTCGTCCTGGGCATCAAACGCTCCGGCATCAAGGACCTCGTCTATTTCACCGTCGTTCGCGACAAGATACCCGTCAACACCCTCGACGCAGCCTACATGGTCACCCCCACCATCGGCCTCGTACGCTTCAGCAGCTTCGGACAGACCACGCGCGATGAGGTGGCCAAGGCCGTGAGCGAACTCAAGGAGAAAGGCATGCAGTCCCTCATCATCGACCTTCAGCAGAATGGAGGCGGATACCTCAACGCTGCCGCCGAGATTGCCAGCCTCTTCCTCCCCAAGAACGACCTCATCGTCTACACCCGTGGACGTGCCGTACCCACCCAGGAGTTTCGCAGCACGGGCGACAACCTCTTCGACGGTAAGATCGTTGTCCTCATCGACGAGTACAGTGCCTCCGCAGCCGAGATTCTCAGCGGAGCCATCCAGGACCAGGACCGCGGACTCGTCGTGGGCCGACGCAGCTACGGCAAGGGACTCGTCCAGCGCCCCGTCGAACTGCCCGACGGCAGCATGATACGCCTCACCATCGCCCACTACTACACCCCCACCGGCCGCTGCGTGCAGAAGCCCTATGAGATGGGCAACAAGGAAGCCTACAACAAGGACGTGCTCAACCGCCTCAACAGCGGCGAGCTGACCAACGTCGACTCCATGAAGGCCCACATCCCCGACTCGCTCAAGTACCAGACCCTGCGCGAGCATCGCACCGTCTACGGCGGCGGTGGCATCATGCCCGACTACTTCATCCCCCTCGACACCACGCAGTACACCAAGTGCTACCGCGAACTCTCAGCCAAGAGCATCCTCATCAACGCCAACCTCCACTACATGGACAAGCAGCGCAAGAAGCTAGCCAAACTCTACCCCACCTTCAAGCAGTTCAACGAGCAGTTCGAGATTCCTGCCGACGTAATCAGCGACATCTTCAAGGAAGCAGAAAAGCAGAAGATACAGCCCAAGGACGAGGAAGAGAAGACCAAGACCATCGAGCAGATGAAGCTCACCCTCAAGGCTCTGGCCGCCCGCGACCTCTGGGACATGTCCGAGTACTTCGAGATCATCTACCAGGACAACGAAATGGTACGCAAGGCCGTAGAGTTACTCTCCACCAACCCATAAACCTAGACCAATTAGGCCCATTAGACCAATAAGTCCCATTAGACCCATTAGACCAATCCCCTAAAGTGATTACCTACAACGCCGAGCGCATTCCCCTCCCCGCCATCGACCAAGCCGCCGTCTCCGACTGGATTGTGCGCGTGGCAGCCACCTTCGACCTCAAGGTGGGCGACGTCAACTACATCTTTGTTGACGACGAACGCATCCTCGAGCTCAACCGCCAGTTTGTAGGCCACGACTACTACACCGACCACATCGGCTTCGACTACACCGAGGGCAGTCGCATCGCGGGCGACATCTACATCTCGCTCGACACCGTACGCACTAACGCAGAGAAGTTCGCGGCCACCTACGACCACGAACTTCACCGCGTCATCATCCACGGCATCCTCCACCTCTGCGGCATCGAGGACAAACTGCCCGGGCAGCGCGAAGAGATGGAGCGCCAGGAGGACAAAGCCCTCGAACTACTTCACCATCATCTTTAGCACCTTGCCATCCGTCAAACCAGTCTGCTTCCCTCTCCCTTCGTTCCACTCTTTTCGCGGTAGCGCCCCTCTCGCTAGAGGGAGAGGCGGGGGAGAGAGTCTTCTGTAAACCTTTTTCATACTGTCTTTCCCTGGAAAAAGTTGACTCGCAAAGCCAACAACTATGTGGAAGTATC
>JAKSLN010000090.1 GCA_024401165.1 Bacteroidaceae bacterium | reverse complement strand
AGGGGAGGGGAGCTACCGCGGAAAGTGAAGGGTATGAAAAGAGCCTTTTCGATGCGCATATATAATGGAAAAGGTGTAAATTTGCAGCAAGATGTAAAAAGAGCACCCTTTGTGTATGGTTGATATGGATTTATTTCGTATCTTTGCACGCAGTTATACCTATGATCAGACTTATGAGAAAACTATTATCTATCATTGCATTGTTCTGCACGCTGGGCGCAGCGGCACAGTTTGCATCTCCCGTGAAGTTCACCGTCAAGGAGAACAAGGTTTCTGACAGCGAGCTGGAGCTTGTCTTCACTGGTAAAATCGATGCCGGATGGCATGTGTACGGTACCGACATCAAGGATGGCGGTCCTACGAAGGCTGAGCTGACGCTGGAGAAGCAGTCGGGCGTGAAGCCTAAGGGCGGTCTGAAGGGCAAGGGTAACTTGCACAAGGCCATGGACGAGATGTTCGGCATGGAGGTGTCGTACTACGAGGGTAGTGTGACTTTCGTGCAGGCCTTCACCATCACGGAGGAGAAGTACAACGTGGAGGGCTACCTGACCTACGGCGCCTGCAACGACCAGAACTGCATTCCTCCCACCGACGTGGACTTCAAGTTTGAGGGTACGGGCAAGCCAAGCCCCACCGCTGCCTCCCCCAAAGGGGAGGAGCCGCAGAAGGGCGTGAAGGAGGACGAAAAGAAGGTTGACGATAAGGCTGCTGAGACGCTGGTGGAAGAGGAGGCCGTGCCCGAAGAGGCTGCCGCCGACACTGTAGCGACGGACAGCACCGAGGTGCTCCCTTTTGAGGAAAGCGGAGATGCCGCCGGTCTGTGGACTCCCGTCATCTCCGAACTGAAGTCTTTCGGCGAGGCCAATGCCAACACGTCGGACAAGGGTTTGCTGGCTATCTTCCTGCTGGGACTGGTGGGTGGCTTCATTGCCTTGCTCACCCCTTGCGTGTGGCCCATCATCCCCATGACGGTGAGCTTCTTCCTGAAGCGCAACAAGGATGACAAGGCGAAGGGCATCCGCGACGCTGTGACGTACGGCCTGAGCATCGTTGTCATCTATGTCGCCCTGGGCCTGTTCGTTACGCTTGCCTTCGGTGCCAGTGCCCTGAACGACCTCTCGACGAATGCCGGCTTCAACATCTTCTTCTGCCTGATGCTGCTTGTCTTTGCCGCCTCGTTCATGGGTGGCTTCGAACTGACGCTTCCCTCAAGCTGGGGAAATGCGGTGGATAGCAAGGCCAACAAGACGACGGGCGTACTGAGCATCTTCCTGATGGCCTTCACGCTGTCGCTGGTCAGCTTCTCGTGCACGGGTCCCATCATCGGTTTCCTGCTGGTGGAGATGGGTACGAGTGGCAGCATCATTGCCCCGACGGTGGGCATGTTGGGCTTTGCCATTGCCCTGGCATTGCCTTTCACCCTGTTTGCCATGTTCCCCACGTGGCTGAAGAGTGCGCCCAAGAGTGGCAACTGGATGAACTGCATCAAGGTGTGCCTGGGTTTCCTGGAGCTGGCCTTTGCGCTGAAGTTCCTGAGCGTGGCCGACATGGCTTACCAGTGGCACATCCTGGACCGTGAGGTGTTCCTCTCGCTCTGGATTGTCATCTTCGCCCTGATGGGTGCCTACCTCATCGGCTGGATCCGCTTCCCTCACGACGAGGACGAGTACGACGAGATGGGCGAGGTCATCGTGAACCACCGCACGGGTGTTACCCGCTTCTTCCTGGCATTGCTGTCGTTTGCCTTTGCCATCTATATGGTGCCTGGCCTTTGGGGTGCTCCCTGCAAGGCGGTCAGCGCCTTTGCTCCTCCCATGTCGACACAGGACTTCAACCTGGCCAAGGATGACGTCGTGGAGGCACAGTTCGTGGACTACGAGGAGGGCATGGCATACGCCAAGCAGAAGGGCCTGCCCGTCATGCTTGACTTCACGGGCTACGGCTGTGTGAACTGCCGCGAGATGGAGGCTAAGGTGTGGACAGACCCCGAGGTGAAGGACATCATCCGTGGCAAGTACGTGCTCATCAGCCTCTACGTGGACGAGAAGACTGCCCTTGCCGAACCCGAGGTGGTGAAGGAGAGCGATGGCAGCGAGACGAAGCTGCGCCGTGTGGGTGACAAGTGGAGCTACCTGCAGCGTGTGAAGTTCGGTGCCCAGACGCAGCCCTTCTACGTGCTGCTCGACAACGAGGGCAACCCCCTCAACACCAGCTACTCGCACGACGAGGACATCCAGAAGTTCGTGGAATGGCTGAACAAGGGTATCGAGAACTACAAGAAATAGCCTCTCCCCCCAACCCCTCCCCAGAGAGGGGAGTAGAATGGGAACAGGACGAATTTCTCATCTATCATTTTCCTTGGATATTAAAAACATCTAATAATTAACATTTAACACACCTCTAACCCTGACGTATCTACTCCCCTCCCTATGGGGGGAGGGGCAGGGGGAGAGGTTTTTGTCATCATGAAAAAGTTTCTTTTACTGATTGCCTGCGCCTTCATGGCGTTCGGCGCAAAGGCTCAGGACGAGGCGGCCATGCAGCAGATGATGCAGCAGTTGCCTACCGATCCTCAGACAAAGGTGGGGACGTTGCCCAACGGCCTTACCTACTACATCCGTCACAATGAGTACCCCAAGGGCCAGGCCAACTTCTACATTGCCCAGAAGGTGGGTTCGGTGTTGGAGGAGGAAGACCAGCGCGGTCTGGCTCACTTCCTGGAGCACATGTGTTTCAACGGTACGCAGAACTTCCCCGAGAACAGCGTCATCAAGTATCTGGAGTCGATTGGCGTAAAGTTCGGCGCCCAGCTGAACGCCTACACCAGCATCGACGAGACGGTGTATAATATAAATAATGTTCCTACCGCTCGTGAGACAACGGTGGACTCTGTCCTGCTCATCCTGCACGACTGGAGCCACAACCTTACCCTCGACCCCAAGGAGATTGACAAGGAGCGTGGCGTCATCCACGAGGAGTGGCGAAACCGCAGTTCGGCCACCATGCGCATCTACGAGCGCCAGCTGCCCAAGCTGATGAGCAACAGCCGTCCTGGCAACCGTCTGCCCATCGGTACCATGGAGGTGGTTGACAACTTCAAGCCTGAGGCGCTGCGTGCCTATTACGAAAAGTGGTATCGCCCTGACCAGCAGGCCATCATCGTGGTGGGCGACCTGGACGTTGCCCGCACTGAGGCCCAGATCAAGAAGCTCTTCGAACCCATCCAGATGCCTGCCAACGCTGCCGTTCGCGAGTACTTTGGCGTTCCTGAGAACGAGACTCCCATCGTGGCAAGCGACAAGGACAAGGAGCAGGCCATGACCATCGCCATGGTGATGATGAAGCACGACGAGCTTATTCCCGACGAAATGAAGAATACCGTGCCTGGCATGGTGACAAGCGTGCTGCTGGGTATGGGTCAGACCATGCTGAACAACCGCCTGGCCGAGATGACTCAGAAGCCCGAGACTCCCTTCCTGCAGGCAGGCGTGGAGGACGGCACCTTCCTCCTGGCCAAGAAGGCATATGCCTTCACCACCCAGATTGTTCCCAAGGAGGGAATGGTGGACGAGGCCATGAAGGCTGTGATGGCAGAGGTTTACCGTGCTGCCAAGTTCGGTTTCACCGTAACTGAGTTCCAGCGCACTCGCAACGAGTTCCAGAGCCGCATCGAGAGCGTATACCAGAACCGCGACAAGCGCCAGAGCGACAGCTACGTTCAGGAGTGCGTGCAGCACTTCCTCAACAAGGAGCCTATGCCCGGCATCGAAATGGAGTATCAGCTCTACACGGCCATGATGCCCCAGCTGAGCGTTGAGGCTGTCAACAGCATCTTTGCCCAGCTGATAAGCCAGAGCGACAAGAATATGGTCATCCTGGCCATGAACCCTGAGAAGGAGGGCTTTGTCCAGCCTACCGAGGAGCAGCTGCTGGCCAACGTGCATGCCGCTCAGCAGATGGAGTTGACTGCCTACGTTGACAATGTGAAGAACGAGCCCCTGATCAGCGAGCTGCCTACTCCTGGCTCTATCGTCAAGGAGAGTGACAAGAAGTTCGGTTTCCGCGAGCTGGTTCTGAACAACGGCGTCAAGGTCTACATGAAGAAGACCGACTATAAGGACAACGAAATCATCATGAATGCCTACAGTAAGGGCGGAACGGGCCGTTATCCTCTGGAAGACAAGTACACCATGGAGCTGCTGGACGCTTACATCAATGCCAGCGGTCTTGGCAACTTCACCAGCACCGAGCTGAGCAAGGCGCTGGCTGGCGTCCAGGCAAGTTGCGGTCCCAGCCTGACCGAGCTGAGCGAAGGTCTGCATGGCAGCAGCGTTCCCAAGGACATCCGCACCCTGTTCGAGCTGGCTTACCTGCACTTCCAGCCCTTGCACCGCGACGACGAGGCTGTTGAGAGCACCATGAACACGCTGCGCCAGTCTCTGCGCACCCGTCACATCAATCCCATGACGGCCTTGCAGGATAGCATCCAGCGCACGCTCTATGGCAACAACCCTCGCCTCGTCATTCTGGAGGAGGAGGACCTGTCGAAGGCTTCGTATGACCGTGCCCTCGAGATCTATGCCGACCGTTTTGCCGATGCAAGCGACTTCAGCTTCTACTTCATTGGTAACCTGGACGAGGACAGCATCCGCACCTACGCTTGCCAGTATCTGGCAAACCTGCCTGTCGTGAAGCGTACGGACAAGCAGATTGAGAACGGTCTGGACTTCGTGAAGGGCACCCGCGAGAACCGCTTCGCCCAGAAGCAGGAGCAGCCTCAGTGCTATGCTGTCGTGGCTGCCTTCAGCAAGGCAAAGAACGACCGCGTCCAGAAGTTGGCTGCCAGCTTCCTCGGTCAGGTGCTCAGCACTCGCTTCCTGGACAAGATACGTGAGGAGATGGGTGCTGCCTACAGCGTCCAGGCAAGCTGTGGCGTGGGCCGCGCTCACCTGAAGGAGTACCGTGCCACCCTGCAGATTGTGCTTCCCGTGAAGCCCGAGATGTGCGACGAGTCGTTGCGTGTTGTTGACGAGATCATCGAGGACCTCATTGCCAATGGCGTGAAGGACGAGGAACTCAACAAGATCAAGGAGCACGAGCTGAAGAACCTGGATGAGTCGGAGCGCCTGAACGGTGCTTGGCTGCGCTGGTTCCGCACCTATATGGAGGATGGCGTTGACAACTACACCAACATGAAGCAGAGCATCCAGAACATCAGTTCCAAGGACTTGACCAAGATGGCAAAGCAGATTCTCAGCGCCAAGAACAAGGCGACTATCGTGATGATGCCGGAGTAGTTCTTAGTGCATAGTTCATGAAAATAATTGTAGACGATAAGATTCCCTACGTCAAAGGACAGATAGAGCAGCTCGGCACCGAGGTGCTCTATTTGTCTGGCAGCAAAATATCAAGGGAGGATGTGCGCGATGCCGACATCTTGCTGGTGCGCACCCGCACGCATTGTAATCGTGAACTGCTGGAGGGAAGTCGTGTGCGCTTCGTCGTTACGGCAACCATCGGGTACGACCATCTCGACACGGCTTACCTTGCCGAGGCAGGCATAGCGTGGACCAATAGCCCTGGTTGCAACGCGACGAGTGTGGGGCAGTATGTCCGCAACACGCTCTTCCTCCTGGAGAGGGAGCGCGGACTGAAACTGAGGGAGGCTACGCTGGGCATCGTCGGCGTGGGCCATGTGGGCAGCGCTGTACGGGAGGCTTGCCAGCCATGGGTCGGCAACATCCTGCTCAACGACCCGCCCAAGGGACTGCCGGTGACGCTGTCCGAAATCCAGCAGAAATGCGACATCATAACCTTCCATACGCCGCTTGTGACGGACGGTGAATGGCCAACCTACCACTTGGCCGGCGAAGCGTTCTTCCAGGGACTTGCCAAGCGTCCAGTCGTCATCAACGCGGCGCGTGGCGAGGTTGTAGACAATGTGGCGTTGGAGAAGGCGCTGGACGAGGGGAGGATATGCGAGGCTGTTGTCGATACGTGGGAGAACGAACCCCGCCTTTCTCGCGCGTTATTAAATAAGGTATACATCGGAACGCCGCATATTGCCGGCTATAGTGCCGACGGCAAGGCGAATGCCTCTCGCATGTCGCTGGAGGCCATTGCCGGCTGGATGGTGGAACATGGATGCCTGGAGGCAAGTCCCGTCTTTTCGGTTGTTCCTCCCGCCGTGCCGGAAGGCTGCGTGCCCACGGGAGACGCTGTAGAGGATGCCTTGCGACTCTACGACCCACGGCAAGACAGCCAGCGACTTAAGGACACTCCCGACGGCTTTGAGCAGCAGCGTGGCAACTATCCGCTTCGGCGCGAACAGTTTAGGTAACAAAATGAAGAAAATGTGCACAAAGAAGAAGAAAAAGTGAGAAAAATGGCCTTAGTTTGCACAAAAGGGGTGTAAAGTGTGCACAAATCCGCATTTTTTGCCTTAATAATTTGCACATGACGCTAAAAAGTTGTTACTTTGCAGCGTTTTTAAGGAGAAAGAACAAAATTATCAATATTTAAAACTGAAAATTATGTCAGAAATTGAAGCAAAAGTAAAAGAGATTATCGTAGAGAAGTTGGGTGTTGACGAGGCAGACGTAGTTGCTGAGGCATCTTTCACCAATGACCTGGGTGCTGACTCTCTGGACACCGTTGAGCTGATCATGGAGTTCGAGAACAAGTTCGGCATCACTATCCCCGATGATCAGGCTGAGAAGATCTCTACCGTTGGCGACGCTATCGCTTACATCCAGGAGCATCAGGAGGCATAAAAAAGAACTATCAGGATTAGGATTCACCCTTACTGTATCCAGTGGGGTAAATCCTAATTTTTATTTTTATAAAAAACTAACTTTTTACGTTTTATTATGGAACTTAAAAGAGTTGTCGTAACAGGTATGGGTGCTGTTACTCCTCTTGGCAATACTGCAGAGGAGACCTGGCAGAATATTGTTGCCGGTAAGAGCGGTGCCGCTCCTATTACCCTTTTCGACGCATCTGCCTTCAAGACTCAGTTTGCCTGTGAGGTGAAAGATCTGGAGGTTGAAAAGTATATCGACAAGAAAGAGGCTCGCAAGATGGACCGCTACTGCCAGCTGGCACTCTGTGCTGCTACTCAGGCTGTAGAGGACGCAAACCTTGATCTTGACAAGGAAGATAAGAACCGCATCGGCGTAGTGCTGGGTGTTGGCATCGGCGGTATGAAGACCTTCGAAGAGGAGGTTTCAAACTGGGCAATCAATGGCGAGAAGATGGGTCCCCGTTTCAGCCCAATGTTTGTTCCTAAGATGATCTCGGACATTGCAGCTGGTCACATCAGCATCAAGTACGGTTTCCACGGTCCCAACTATATCACCTCAAGTGCTTGTGCCAGCAGCACCAATGCGCTGGCAGATGCGTTCAACCTGATCCGTCTGGGCAAGGCTAATGTCATCGTGAGCGGTGGTGCCGAGGCTGCTATCCTGCCTGCTGGCGTGGGTGGCTTCAATGCCATGAAGGCCCTGTCAACTCGCAACGATGAGCCCGAAAAGGCAAGCCGTCCCTTCAGCGCAAGCCGCGATGGCTTCATCATGGGCGAGGGTAGTGGTATCCTGATTCTCGAGGAACTGGAGCACGCAAAGGCTCGTGGCGCTAAGATCTACGCAGAGATGGTAGGTGCAGGTATGAGTGCTGACGCTCACCACATCACCGCTTCTCATCCTGAAGGTCTGGGTGCAATCCTCGTTATGCAGAATGCTCTTGAGGACGCTGAGATGAAGCCCGAGGACATCGACTACATCAATGTTCACGGCACCAGCACCCACGTAGGTGACATCAGCGAGGCAAAGGCTATCCAGGCAGTATTCGGCCAGCACGCATACGAGTTGAACATCAGCTCTACCAAGAGCATGACTGGTCACTTGCTGGGTGCAGCAGGTTCTGTAGAGGCAATGTTCAGCATCCTGTCCGTACAGAACGATATCGTTCCTCCCACAATCAACCACGAAGAGGGTGACAATGACGAGGAGATTGACTATAACCTGAACTTCACTTTCAACAAGGCACAGAAGCGCACCGTACGTGCTGCCCTGAGCAATACCTTTGGATTTGGAGGTCACAATGCATGTGTAATCTTTAAGAAGTACGCCGAGTAATTACGTGCGTATTTTGTAATACGCAGAGAAGAATCGTGTATTTCAACAACCTTATTCAAAAGATAAAGCTCCCTTTCCGAAAGGACAAGGAGCTTTATCGTCGTTTATATGCTATCTTGGGTTTTTATCCCAATAACATATCCTATTACAAGCAGGCACTGATGCACAAGTCGCTGAGTGCCAAGATGAAAGACGGTAAGCGGCAGGATAACGAACGCTTGGAGTTCCTCGGCGACGCTATTCTCGACGCCATCGTCGGAGACATTGTCTATCGTCACTTTGAAGGCAAGCGCGAGGGCTTCCTCACCAACACGCGAAGCAAGCTTGTTCAGCGTGAGACGCTCGGTAAGCTGGCCGTCGAGATGGGCCTTGACAAACTGATTCAATCCAGTCATAACCGCCAACAATCGCACAACAGCTACATGGCAGGCAATGCGTTCGAGGCACTGGTCGGCGCCATCTATCTGGATTATGGGTACCAGCAGTGCATGAAGTTCATGGAGAAGCGCATCCTGGGTAGTCTGGTCGACATCGACAAGGTGGCATACAAGGAGGTGAACTTCAAGAGCAAACTGCTTGAGTGGAGTCAGAAGAACCGCATCCGCCTTGAATTCAAGGATATGGAGAAGCGCTCGGACAAGGACTGCTCGTCGGTGTTCCACACCATTGTCGTAATTGAAGGCTTGGATTTTGGCCGTGGCAAGGGATATTCCAAGAAGGAAAGCCAACAGAATGCGGCCAGGGAGACCCTTCTCATGCTCAAGAAAGATAAGGGAATGGAAGACAGAGTGTTCGAGGCAAAGAGCCAGCGAACCGCCATGGAGGAGCAGCCTGAAGCGCTGTTGCCAGACATCCCCGAAGAACTGTTGAGCAAGCGTGCCCCCAAGGAAAAGAGTGAGAAACCTGCTCCCAGAAATGGGGGCGAAAGACCTGCTTCCAA
>JAKSLN010000009.1 GCA_024401165.1 Bacteroidaceae bacterium | reverse complement strand
AGTTTGTCCTGAATGATTCCAACGGGTTTGGCCACCATGCGGCGAACTATGTTAATGGTCTCGCTGCTCAGATAGCAAAGGTAAGCAATTGCTGTAACGGCCAGTACGACGTATGCAAATGGGCCGATTGCCTCGAAGAGTCGCTGGAAGAAGTTGTATCCAGTCTTACCGCCTGGGAATATCGTACTGCTCCAGTCTTCGGGGAAGAATCCTGCGATGCTGGCCAGGAAACAGGAGAACCAAACGGTGAGAATGCCACAGTTAATGAACCACTTCCAAAGGCGGATCTTGAAGACGAAACCAGGTTTCTCTTCTTCTGTTACTGCGGTCTCTCCGTCGACGGCAAGGTCTTTTTTCTTCTTCGACTTTGCGGGTTCTTTTCCTTTGTTCCAGTCTGTCATGAACATGATGCGAAGTCCGGCCACGAAAAGGAAAACAGTAATGAAAATGGATGCGTAACCAAAATTTTTGGTTACAAAGAAATAGGCTACATAGGCACCAATGCTTCCCATCATGTTGCCGGATGCTTCGCTGTCCTCGGCGACGTATTTGTAGTCAACCGATCCCGTGAAAATATAACTGATGATGGCAAGGAGAGCAAAGACCGAGAACAAACTCAATAGGGCACCTCCGGCAAAACTGAGGTACTCGTTTCGAGTGGCATTTTCACCCTCCGTGTCGCCAAATGAAAGCCAGCCCTTCGATGCTTTCTGATCCTGCGAAGCGGGTTTGCGTCGCTGGGCAGCGTTAGAAGGTTTGCGGGTTGTTTTTGGTCTGTTTTTGTCTGTATTTGTATTCGACATACGTTTGCATTTCAAATTTAGACCACAAAAGTAGGAAAAAATATTCTATTATTCGAGGATTTAACAAAGTTTTTTGTAACTTTGTCATTCATTTATCGAGTATAGGATATTAAAAATATGAAAAACTCTTCGGAGAAGGTCATTTATCAGAAAGATGTCATTGAATTTGTTCAAGTGTCAGTGCAGTATTGTGCGTTGCTTGAACAAGGGGCACAGTCCAAGCGCTCGGAACTTGTAGACACCTTGTTGAAACTAATGCCTTTGATGTACACGAAAGCGCTCCTGCTACCTAAGGTTGAGAGTGACGGAAGTTTTCTTCCCGACGAACAGGTGACGGAGGCTGACTACGATTTCGTTCGTTATGGACTTGCTGACTTGTTCGGGAATGACGACGAGTATCTCGAAGTGGTAAGCGACGACCTCATGCAGACCGATGAAACCGGCTGGAAACGCATATCCGAACAGTTGGCAGATATTTATCAGCCTGTACGTAATTTCCTGGCGACTTACAAAGAAGGTGTCGAAGACTGCATGCATGATGCTTTGTGGTCGATTGTCGACAGCTTCGAACTGTACTGGGGTGAATGTCTCGTCGACGCGCTCCGACGCCTACATCGAATTAAGTTTGCAATTAAAGACAGCATTGATGAAGATACTGAAGGATAAGTTCGACAAATCGCTCATTCATGATTTGCCCAAAGTTAGCTTTGATGGCAGTATTTATGTTATAATTAGCGAAAACGAGGCAGAACGTGCCGTTAACTATCTGCTTAAGCAGGATATACTAGGTTTCGATACGGAGACGCGGCCCAGTTTCCAAAAGGGAAAAGGAATGAATAAGGTGGCCCTGCTGCAAGTGGCAACGGATCATGAGTGTTTCCTATTCCGTCTTAATCATATTGGATTGCCTGACTGCGTGAAGAGACTGCTCAGTGACACGCAGGTGACCAAAATCGGTCTTTCCTGGCATGATGACTTGAACCAACTTCGCCGTCGTAGTGACTTCAGCGCTGGCACTTTCGTGGAGTTGCAGACCTTTGTCAAGGAGTTTGGCATCGAGGACATGGCGCTTCAGAAGTTGTATGCCAACATATTTGGGCAGCATATCTCGAAGTCGCAACGACTCACAAACTGGGAGGCGGATAACCTGACCGAAGCACAGCAGCGCTATGCTGCCACAGATGCCTGGGCCTGTGTGAAAATGTATATAGAATTAATGAGACTGAAATGTACGGGTGATTACGTCATCGACCGAGTTGATGCCGAAGAGGAATAATCACACCACAAAGTGAGTACATAATAAAGTAATATGATGCAAAAAGCAATCTATTTAAAAAAAGGAAAGGACGAAAGCCTGAGACGATTCCATCCGTGGGTCTTCTCGGGTGCCATATATCGTACCGAAGGTGACCTTCAGGAAGGTGACGTTGTTCGGGTCTTCGCGGCAGATAATTCTTTTATCGCACTGGGCCACTGGCAGATTGGCAGTATCGCCGTCCGAGTTCTGAGTTTTGACGATAGAACCATTGACACCTCTTTCTATGAGGAGCGTATTGCGGTTGCTCTTCAAACTCGAATTGCCATTGGCGTAGCCGACTGTCCGACGAACAATACGTATCGCTTAATACATGGCGAGGGCGATAACCTGCCAGGTTTGGTTATCGATATGTACGGCGAGACGGCCGTAATGCAGGCCCACAGTGTTGGCATGCACGTCGATCGCCAGTTGATTGCCGAAGCCCTGAAGAATGTGATGGGCGAGAAACTGAAGAGCATTTATTACAAGAGCGAGACGACATTGCCATTTAAAGCCGGTCTTGGCCAGGAGAATGGTTTCTTGTTCGGGCATGCAACGGAGGATGTAGCGGTTGAAAATGGCTTGAAGTTTCACATCGACTGGCTGAAGGGACAGAAGACGGGATTTTTTGTTGATCAGCGAGATAACCGTAGTCTTCTGGAGCGTTACTCTAAGGGTAGGAGTGTGCTGAATATGTTTTGCTATACAGGTGGTTTCAGCGTGTACAGCATGCGAGGTGAAGCCAAGTTGGTTCATTCGGTTGACAGCAGTGCTAAAGCCGTCGACTTGGTTAATGCCAACATCGAACTCAACTTCCCCGGAGATACCCGCCACAAGGCTTATGCGGCAGATGCGTTTAAGTTCCTTGAGGAGATGGGGGACCAGTATGACCTTATTATACTTGATCCTCCTGCGTTTGCCAAACATCGAGATGCGTTGCCTCGTGCGTTGAAAGGTTACACCAAAATTAATCAGAAGGCGTTCGAAAAGATTCAGCCGGGCGGCATTCTGTTCACTTTCAGCTGTTCGCAAGCCGTTAGCAAGGATGAATTCCGAAGAGCCGTGTTTACCGCTGCTGCTATTGCCAAGCGTAAGGTGCGTATCCTTCATCAGCTTCATCAGCCCGCTGACCACCCCATCAACATCTACCATCCGGAAGGCGAGTATCTGAAAGGTTTGGTCGTTTACGTCGAATAATTACTAAATTAATGAAAGATAATTCATTGAAAGGACGCCTTGTCGTGCTCAACTTTCTGCAGTTTGCCGTTTGGGGAGCTTATCTGACTTGCATGGGCAACTATCTGGGCCGTGCAGGAATGGGTGCTGAAATATCTTGGTTCTATGCCATTCAAGGCATTGTGTCTATTTTCATGCCTGCAATCATTGGAGTTATTGCAGACAAGTTTGTTCAACCGCAACGTCTTTTGGGCATCTGCCATCTGATTGCTGGTGTCATGATGCTGGGACTATGCTATCTGGGAATGTCGGATGCAATGCCCGACAAGACCTTGTTTATGTCGGTCTACACAGTAAGTGTTGCATTCTACATGCCAACGCTGGCACTCTCCAACTCTGTTGCCTTCACCATCCTGAAGAACAACGGAATGGATACGGTAAAGTGTTTCCCTCCCATTCGTACGATGGGAACCATCGGCTTTATTCTGACGATGTGGTTTGTTAACTGCGCTACCAGTACAAATGGTTTTGGATTTACTTTGGCCGAAGATGCCAATAAGTTCCAATACACCGAGATGCAGTTCCTGGTATCTGGCGTCCTAAGCGTCTTGCTTTTCCTCTATTCGTTTAGCTTGCCTGTTTGTCCTCTCGTCAAGACAAACGAGAAGAAGTCGCTTGCCTCAACTTTCGGTTTTGATGCCTTTAAACTGTTCAAGAGCAGACAGATGGCCCTTTTCTTCATCTTCTCAGCCTTGCTTGGCATGTCCCTTCAGGTAACGAACAGTTTTGCAACCCCCTTCATCACATCATTTAAGGCGATTCCTGAAATGGCAGATACCTTTGGTGCTAACAATGCTACCATGTTGGTTAGTCTCAGTCAGGTTGCCGAGGCATTGTGCATCTTGCTCATCCCCTTCTTCTTGAAGCGTTTTGGCATAAAGGTTGTCATGCTGATTGCCATGTTTGCATGGGTGTTCCGCTTCGGATTCTTTGGCTTGGGTACTCCCGAGTTTCCAAGTGTAATCCTGTTCATCCTGAGTTGTATCGTATACGGTGTTGCCTTCGACTTCTTTAATGTGAGTGGCGGCCTGTATGTCGACCAGGTTTGCGACCCCAGCGTTCGTGCCAGTGGCCAGGGCCTCTTCATGCTGATGACTAATGGCATTGGAGCCACCGTTGGTACGCTCTCGGCCGGTGCCATCATCAATCATTTCTGCGAATGGAATGCTGACGGTTTCCTTTTGGGAAAGACGTTTGATGGTTGGTCAACCTGTTGGTATATCTTTGCTGGTTATTCTTTGGTTGTGGGAATTTTGTTCATGTTCTTGTTTAAGTATAAGCACGAGAGAAAGTAATGGCAAAAGAGCTTCGATTCTTCTACGCGCCTGACGTTCAAAGTGGAGAACTTCCTCAGGACGAGGCACAGCATGCTCTTCGCGTGTTGCGACTTAGTGTAGGGGATGAGTTGAACCTCATGGACGGAAAAGGTACATTTTATCGTGCCGAGATTACCACCGCAACAGGACATCGCTGTCTCTTCAGGATTGTTGAGGAAATGCCGCAAGAACGTGCATGGCAGGGGCATCTTTGTTTGGCTATGGCCCCAACTAAACTCAACGACCGTACCGAATGGTATGTGGAAAAGGCAACAGAGATTGGAGTTGATGAGTTTGCCTTTCTTGACTGCCAGTTTAGCGAGCGTCGGGTCATCAAGACCGATCGCATTGAGAAAATAGTTGTCTCTGGTGTAAAGCAAAGCCATAAGGCTTGGAAACCTTCTGTAAACGACATGGTTTCATTCAAGAAGTTTGTAGAGGCTGAACGTCCCGGCCAAAAGTTCATCTGCCACTGCTATGACCCGAGCGACATCAGCACAAGCAGTTCGAAGATCCACTTGAACTCTCTTATCTCGGATGCAGCAGAAGATTGTACCGTGCTGGTCGGTCCGGAAGGAGACTTTAGTGTAGAAGAGGTTCGTCTGGCCGAGGCAAATGGCTATCAGTCAGTTTCCTTGGGTACAAGTCGCCTGCGAACAGAAACGGCAGCGCTCGTTGCTGTTCATATCATGCAATTAGCAAAACAAATTTAATCTATCATAGTTAACATTATTAATAAAATGCTACAATAAACAATTAAAACTATGGAAAAGAAAAAAAGAAATCTAATCATTGGTGTTGCTGCCGTTGTGCTGGTCGTTGTTCTGTGCCTGGTGTGCTGCCGTAAGTCAAGTGACAAGTATTGTTCGGCTATTCCCAGTGATGCCGTCGGTCTCGTTCGTCTGGATGCAGCAGGTTTTATCAAAAAACACAATATCGACCTCGATGGTTTGAAGAGTTTGATGGGTCCCATGGATGGCATGTTGGACAACTCCGGCATCGACCTCGAAAAGCCCATATATGCCTTTGCAACTCCCAAAGGTTCTTTGGGTTTTGTGGCAAAAATGAAAAGCACTGAAGATCTAAAGACTTTGGTAAAGAGCGTTGGCCGAATGATGGGGGCCAAACTCAGCGAAAAGCAGGGCTACAACTGGATTGATATGGGCGACATACTAGTGTGCTTCGATGCAAACAAACTTCTGGGTCTTTCTAATGCAGGCATGAATGCTCGTAAGGATATGATCGCCCTCATGGAGCAGGATGAGGACGAAAGCGTAATGGGAACAAAACTGTTTGAGTCGGTCGGCAAGATCGAGCAGCCTTTCGCTATTCTCACCAACATCAACACCATACTGGATGCTGCAGGTCCAGAAGGACAGATGGCATTGGCACAGTCTGCAAAGCTGTATGACCTCGAACCCGAGGACATGGACATGAACTTTACGCTTACCTTTGATGTAGTGAAAGATAAGGCAGTTTTGGCCTTCAACTACGATCCATTGTCAAGCGCTTTGAAGAACAAGATGGATGAATTTGCCAAGATGTTTACTCCTAATACAGGTAAGTTTATCAACACAATTTCTGATGATCCTTTGGTTTGGGGTTGTGCTCACCTTGAAGGTGATAAGTTTGGCAAGATGATCAAGGACGCTATTGAGACTCAGTTATCCTCGGCTTCAAATTCGACTGAAATGATTGCCTTGAATGCAATTAAGGACGCGTTTCTCAAGGTAATAGAAAGTTTCAATGGTGATATTAATTTCGTGATGCCCTCGTTGGATGAACCCAACTTCCTCGTTCAGGCCGATGTGAAGAATAATGAGATTTTGTCGCTAATTGAGATGGCCGGTAAGGAGTCTCAGGGCATCGTTCCCGTCATGAAGGCTGGTGAAAACAGTTATACGATTGCACTTGATAATAATGTTATACTGGCTGGCGTAAAGAACAATTCGTTCTATTTGTCTAACAGTACGGATATGACTGCAAAGTTGGGCAAAGAGGTTGACAGCCGCATCGAGAATCTCAAGAAGGACATTTGTAATTCATACTTCTACCTTACGGTTGACGCTCAGTCCCTCATTGGACTGCTGATGCAGCAATCTGACTTGAAGATGCTGATGGCTTCTTTTATTGGTCGTCTTACTCAACTGGATCGTTTGACTTTGCGTAACACCTCTGCCTACGGTGTAGAACTTACTCTCTCTGTAAAGGACGGCAAGGATTTTATCGAGACACTTTTTAACTAAAGAATGAACAAGATACAACTGCAGAATGCGCTTCCAAAAGTCTTTGCCCAACGTACGGACATTGAGAGCGATATCTGGAAAACTAATGTTGCGTTTGAGCGAGGTCATCTGTACCTCGTTCAAGCCAACAGCGGAACGGGCAAGTCGTCCATGTGCAGCTACATCATCGGCTACCGTCATGACTACTCCGGTCAAATACTGTTTGACAACGATGACATCAGTCGCTACGGGACATCCAAATGGGTGGATATACGCAAGCATTCTCTGAGTCATATCTTCCAGGAACTCCGTCTTTTCCCCGAACTGACGGCGATGGAGAATGTGGAGATTAAGAATAACCTTACTGGCTATAAGGATAAGAAGCAAATCCTGTCTTGGTTTGATGCCTTTGGCATTGGCGACAAAGTGGACCAGAAAATCGGGAAAATGTCCTTCGGTCAACAGCAACGTGTTGCCATGATACGTGCCCTTGTTCAACCGTTTGACTTCCTCCTGGCAGATGAACCTATCAGTCACTTGGATGAAACGAACAGTCGCATCATGGCCGAAATTATGATGGAAGAAGCTAAGAAGCAGGGAGCCGGCGTCATTGTCACAAGTATTGGCAAGCACATGGAACTGCCTTACGAACATATCTTCCATTTGTAAGTTTCTCCTATACATTATATATAATATATATAGCAGTTGCTTTAATTTAATTTTTTTTAAATTCTATTTAAATAGTGAAACTCGTCTGGAAACTTCTTCGTCAGCACATTAGCATTGGACAATTGGCTGGATTCTTCTTTGCCAACTTGCTCGGCATGCTCATCGTGCTGCTTTCTCTGCAGTTTTATCAGGATGTGAAGCCTGCTTTTTCTCAAGAAGACAGCTTCATTAAGAACGACTACCTCATTGTTTCCAAGTCTATTTCCATGGTTGGCAGCCTCACGGGTAGTTCGTCGACCTTCAAGGAGGCTGAGATTGATGATATAGCAGCGCAACCGTTTACCAGTGCCGTTGGAAAGTTTACTGCAACTCAGTATCATGTGGCTGCGGCTTTTGGCGTGTCTGGTATGGGCTTTAGCAGCGACCTTTTCTTCGAGAGTGTTCCTACTCAGTTCGTTGATGTTAAGTCTGATGACTGGCATTTCAATGAGGCAGAAGGCATTGTGCCTATTGTCTTGCCCCGTTCTTATCTGGCTCTTTACAACTTTGGATATGCACCTAGTCAGTCATTGCCAAAGATAACGGAAGACGTTGTCGGTATGGTGGAGATGGTCATCGTGATGCGAGGCAATGGACAGGAGCAGTCGGTAAGGGGTCGGGTAGTTGGCTTCAGTAACCGCCTCAATACGATATTGGCACCTGAAGACTTCATCAACTGGAGTAATCAGAAGTTCGCTCCCAACGAAGATGCTTCACCGACACGTCTCATCGTTCAGGTCAACAATCCTGCTGACGAAAACATCATGAAGTACTTTGGAGACCAGGGATATGAAATTGCAGAGGACAAGCTGGATGCCGGTAAGACTATGTTTTTCCTGCGCATAGTCAGCATTATCATCATGGCAATTGGTTTGCTCATAAGTGCCTTGTCGTTCTATATTCTCATGCTAAGCATCTACTTGCTGGTGCAAAAGAATACGCAAAAGCTGCAGAATCTTCTCCTTATTGGATATTCGCCCGCGCGCGTAAGCCTGCCTTATCAGTTGCTTACCATCGGTATGAATGCAGTCGTTCTTGTTCTTTCGCTTGTGGCACTTGTTTTTGTGCGCAACTACTATCTTGACATGTTGTGGAGTGTCTTCCCTGAGATGGACAGCGGAACTATCATGCCTGCCATCCTCTTGGGCTTGATACTTTTTGTTGTGGTTAGTCTGATTAATGTCTTTGCCGTTCGCAACAAAGTGATGGCAATATGGAAAAACAAGGAGTAGTCTATGGAAAAGTTGATCGAACTGTACCGACAATACAAGGGTATAGATCCTTGTAATGTGGCACCGATAACGGGTAGCGGCAGTAATCGTCAGTATTTCCGTTTAACCGATGCTGATGCAAACACTGTCATCGGCGTCATTGGGACAAGTCGAGACGAGAATCATGCCTTCTGCTACCTGGCGAAGCATTTTACGCACCGTCAGTTGCCCGTTCCGGAGGTTCTTGCTGAAAGTGAAGATGGATTGCGCTATCTGCAATCAGACCTTGGAAACCGTTCGCTCTTCGATGCACTCAAGGCCGGTCGTGATGCAGGTGGACGTTATACTCAAAACGAAAAGGAGCTTCTTCGACGAACCATCGCCCAATTGCCAAACCTCCAGATTCGTGGAGCGCGTGGATTGGATTTCTCCAATTGCTACCCCCAAGCGGAGATGGACGAAACGAATGTTCTGTTCGATCTCAACTATTTCAAATACTGTTTTCTCAAAGCAACGGGACTTGACTTTCATGAACTAAAACTGGAGGCTTCCTTCCAACTTTTCGCAAAGGATATTGTGAGCGACAAGTCCGAAGCTTTCCTCTATCGTGATTTTCAGGCTCGCAATGTGATGCTTGATCCTGAAGGTAATCCCTATTTTATCGACTTTCAGGGAGGACGTAAGGGACCTGTACAATATGATTTGGCGTCTTTCCTCTGGCAGGCGTCGGCTCAGTATTCTGACGACCTGCGTCGCGAGTTGATTGATGTCTATATTGGGTCGCTAAAGCAATATACAGAAGTTAACGTACAGCAGTTCCGTCAGCGTCTGCAGCTCTTTGTGCTTTTCAGGTTACTTCAAGTTTTGGGAGCATACGGATTCCGAGGCTATTTCGAACGAAAAAAACATTTTCTCGAAAGCATCCCTTATGCAATGTCGAATCTTCGTCAGTTGCTGAAAGAGAATGGATGTCCTTATCCTTATCTTAAAGAGGTATTGCAGTCTTTGGTGGACATGCCTCAGTTTGCTCCTCAGGAACAAAAGCCTATTGTACGTGCCGATGGTTATAAAACGACAGATTTGAATCCCTATAATCCGCACCCCAACGACGGACCCGCAACTTTCTCAAAGTACGACGGAAAAGGTCCCCTCGTTGTAAGGGTCTTCAGTTTCTCCTATAAGAAAGGCATTCCTGAGGACGAAAGTGGAAATGGAGGCGGATATGTATTTGATTGTCGTAGCACACACAACCCCGGTCGTTACGAACCTTACAAGAAGTTAACCGGACTCGATGAACCCGTCATCCGTTTTCTGGAAGACGATGGTGAGATATTGACCTTCTTGGAAAGTGTCTATCGTCTTGCTGATGCACACGTAGAACGCTACATTCAGCGCGGTTTCACCAGTCTTATGTTTTGCTTTGGTTGTACGGGCGGACAGCATCGCTCTGTGTATAGCGCACAACATCTGGCCGAACATATCCATCGCAAGTTCGGTGTTGAGGTTCATGTTACGCATCGGGAGCAAGGCATCAGCTCGGTGTATGGCGATTCTTCGTTTAATAAATAATTATGTATACTCAATCGCATGAAGGCCATGATATTTGCCGCTGGGCTCGGCACACGACTTAAGCCCCTTACCGACACGATGCCCAAGGCGTTGGTACCTGTGTCTGGCAAACCGCTTATTCAGCACGTTTCAGAGAAGCTGGCAGCTGCCGGCTTTACTGACATTGTTGTCAATGTTCACCATTTTGCCGACATGATTGAGTTTTGGTGCCATGCTGCCCAGTTGCAGTCCGACGCAATGACCTTCACCCTCTCAGACGAGCGTGCTGGCCTCCTTGAAACGGGTGGGGGTATTCGCCATGCCGCTTCCTCTCTGAAGGATGCTCCGGAAGGTCGTTTTCTCATTCACAATGTTGATATCCTCAGTAATGTCGATCTTCCTGCTTTCTGGAAGGCGGGCGAGGGGAGTGATGCCACTCTTTTGGTAAGTGAGCGCGAAACCCAGCGATACCTTATCTTCGACAAGGACATGCGTCTGGTTGGATGGACTAATGTAAAGACGGGTGAAGTCAAGAGTCCCTTCCCCGCTGTGCATGAAGCGTTTAATCCCGACTATGTGACATCTGTCAATACGCCCGTCATGCAAATGTCATCGTTCGCCTATGTTCCGAGTGAGCATCAGTACACGCTTCTCGCTTTTGCCGGTATTCATCAAATGAGTACTTCCCTGCTTCCCATAATGGATGACTATCCGGAGAAGTTCAGTATCATTGATTTCTACCTTCAGCATTGTCATGAGTACGTAATTCGTGGATATGTTCAACCGAATTTGAAACTTATGGATGTCGGAAAACTCGATACGCTTGACAAAGCTGTCGATTTTCTTGCAAGTATCAACGAAAAACCGTAACTTTGCCTTTGAACAGTACTGACAATTTGTTTTTCACGTCTTCAACCAGTCGAATTCATTAAATTGTCTATCATTCATTGTCTATTATCAATTAAATATAACTATTTCAAATGCAACAGAAAATCATTATTTTAGACTTCGGTTCGCAGACGACGCAGCTCATCGGACGCCGTGTTCGCGAACTCGATACCTTCTGTGAGATTCTGCCTTATAACAAGTTTCCGCACGACGATCCGAGCGTGATTGGTGTCATACTCAGCGGTTCGCCTTTGAGCGTATATGCTGACGATGCCTTCCATGTTGACCTCAGTCGTATTCGTGGACGTTTGCCCATCCTTGGCATCTGTTATGGTGCTCAGTACATGAGTCACGTTTATGGCGGTAAGGTTGAAAGTGCCGGAACGCGCGAGTATGGTCGCCAGAATCTTCAGTTCATCGACAAGGAGTGTCCTCTTTTCAAAGGTTTTGATGACAACAGTCAAGTGTGGATGTCTCACGGTGACAGCATAACCCGCATTCCAGAAGGAGCACATGTCGTTGCTTCTACGGAAACGGTTGAGAATGCTTCCTACTACATTCCTGATGCTCGTCAGGGTGGCGAACTCGATCGTGCAGAGGCATGTCCCATTTTCGGAACCCAGTTCCATCCCGAGGTGTTCCACTCTTTGCAGGGTAGCCTTTTGCTGAAGAACTTCGTTGTTGATGTTTGTGGCAGTCGTCAGGACTGGAGTGCTGATGCTTTTGTGGAAAGTACCGTCAAGGAGTTGAAGGAGCAGATTGGCAATGACCAGGTTATCCTTGGACTTTCTGGTGGTGTGGACAGCAGTGTCGCTGCCGTACTACTGAATAAGGCAATTGGCAAGCAGCTCACCTGTATCTTTGTTGACCATGGTATGCTTCGAAAGAACGAGTTTACTGATGTGATGAAAGATTATGAGTGCCTTGGCCTTAATGTGGTTGGCGTTGATGCCAGCGAAAAGTTCCTGGGTGACTTGGCCGGTGTGCGTGAACCAGAGAAGAAGCGTAAGATTATCGGCCGTGACTTCGTTGAGGTCTTCGATGCGGAGGCAAAACGCATTATTGCTGAAAGCAAGGAGGGTGATAGCGAAGTAAAGTGGCTCGCTCAGGGAACGATTTACCCCGACCGCATCGAGAGCCTTAACATTACGGGTAAAGTGATCAAGAGTCACCATAATGTAGGCGGTCTTCCAGAAGAGATGCACCTCTCACTCTGCGAACCTCTTAAATGGCTTTTCAAGGATGAGGTTCGTCGTGTAGGTCGTTCTATGGGTATGCCCGAACACCTCATCACCCGTCATCCCTTCCCTGGTCCCGGTCTTGCTGTTCGTATTCTTGGTGACATCACCCGCGAGAAGGTTCGCATCTTGCAAGACGCCGACGACATCTATATCCGCGGTCTTCGCGAGTACAAGGTTCGTTTGTCTGGCGAAGAGGCACGTCGTGTGCTGGCTGCTGGTGTTCCCGCAAACATGGAGAATGGTGAAATCGAGGTTAGTCTCTACGATCAGATTTGGCAGGCTGGCGCCATCCTTCTTTCGGACGTTCGTTCGGTTGGTGTCATGGGCGATGAGCGTACCTACGAGAATCCGGTTGCCCTTCGTGCCGTTACCTCAAGCGATGCCATGACGGCTGACTGGGCTCATCTCCCCTACGAGTTTATGGCTAAGGTGAGCAACGATATAATTAATAAGGTTAAGGGTGTAAATCGTGTTTGCTACGACATCTCTTCAAAGCCACCAGCAACCATTGAGTGGGAGTAAAAACAACCGTTTACTCGCATTTATTTAGTGTCGATATGCTTTTTCTTCCTTTTTTTTTCTAAAATTAATCGATTTTATAAAAAAAGTTTGGTGGAAAAAGTAAAAAAAAGTAATTTTGTGCATCAAAGTAGTTTGTGAAAATGTTTTTCTATTTTACTTTGGTGCATCAAAAAACATTTTTTGAGTTAAATAACAAAACATAATTTTTTAATTTTTTAGGATAATGAAAAAGTTTTTAGGTTTTGCTTTACTAGCCGCATTTGGTCTGGGAAGCTGCACAAACATCGATTTCGAAGAAGAGCGTATCAAGTATCAGGAGGCTCTTCAGGCAAAGTACAACGAAGCTTTCGTTCAGGAATTTGGTCAGATTAATCCCAATCATAACTGGGGCTTTGGTGATTTAGTTGCTCCCAACGTAACTCGTGCTGCTGTTCCTAATGCAAACCAGTGGGGAAGTGAGTTTGGTCTTGATGTACCCGCTCCTTTGACAGACAACCAGAAGAATACTGTTACTGCTTGGTTCACTAATACTAAGAATCCTACAGGTGTTGCAGTAAGTTGGGAGAATTATTTTGCTCAGCAGGTAAGTTCTACTACTTACGGTCAAAACATGGACGAACTTTACGATGCTGGTCATGGTTATACTGATCATGTATTTAATTTCAACAGAGGTGATTGCGGTCCAAATGACAATGTTAACAATGGACGTGATCCTCAGTATTCCGACAAAATTCAGTATATGACTGGTCAGTCTACTAAGGCATTCGGTTACCATGAGTCAGTCGGTCAGAATACCTATTTTGATCATTATGTCATCATTCCTGGTGAGATGATTGACCCCACTGATGCATTGGCAGCAACGGGAGAGAGCATTAAGGGTATGTATTTTGTTGGTTTCGATTACGAGTCTTACAAGAATTGGGCCCCCGAAGAGGATCGTGTAGAGCGTGATTTTTATTTCAATGACTGGATTATTAAGATTACTCCTGGATTGTTCCTTCCCAGCAGCAATACTACTCGTATTATGTGTGAGGACCTTGGTGTAATTGGTGACTTCGACTTCAATGATGTTGTCTTTGACGTACAGATTAAGCAGGTTGTACCCGCAAACCAGGCAAACGAATGGTATCACTCAGAAGGTACTATTGTTCTTCGTGCTGCTGGTGGTACCTTGCCTCTTTATGTTAATGGTGTCGAAGTACATGAGGCATTCGGTGTTGAGACAAATGTAATGGTAAATACTGGCAATGGTGCTACATGTGCTCCAGTAGTTCTTGCATTTGAGCCTACTAGTTGGGATGCAAATGACATAGAAGTTAAAGTTGTTGATGGTGCTAATGAGTACACTATTGATACTAAGAGAGGTGTAGCTCCTGGTAAGTTTGCATGTCCAGTAAGCGTTAATTGGTCATCTGAACGTGTGAACATTAAGGAAACTTATCCTAAGTTCAGTTCATGGGTAGCTGATCCTAATGTTAAGTTCTGGGAATAATTTAGAATCTCTTGAAAATAATAAGTGCTGTACAAATGTGCAGCACTTTTTTTATAATAAAGTTATTTGAAAAACTGAGATTCCTCGTTCCTCGGAATGACATTATGCTTAAGATACTTATTACTATATTGTCCTTTTTATATAAAAACAAGTGCCGCATTTTTGCGGCACTTGTTATGTTACAATGTAATCAAGAAAGATTTACTTTCTGATCTGCAGAGCTTTGCGAGCGGCTTCGGCAGCTTCCTTCTTCATGCGTTCAGCATCCTTCTTTGCTTTTTCAGCTTTCTGAGCCATCTTCTCGGCATTTTCGATTGCCTTTTCTGCCTTTGCTTCAGCCTTGATAGCGTTGTCGATGACTTTCTTGTCTTCTTTTGCCTTCTTGACCTCGGCATTCAACTTAGTAAGTTCGGTTTGCAGCTCAACATTTGCCTTGTCTCCCTTAATCTGAGTCTTAACCAGTTTGATCTTGGCGTTCATCTCGTCAATCTGCTGACCATACCATGCAGAAAGCTCTTTGTCGTTCATCTGGTTGATGTCACGCTGTGCAAATGCAGAGGTGCTGCACATCATCAGCATAGCAACTACCATAAATTTAATCTTTTTCATAAATCTGTAGTTTTGAGTTGTATAATTGTTTTTGCTATTTTTCAATACAAAATTATACATTATTATTTTTTTATGCAAGCAGACTTGGCAAAATCTTATCTTTTTTTTGTATTTTTCATAGAGTTTAAGTAACTTTGCAGAGTAAAGTACGCTATCATGAATACACAGGGTTCTTATGCATCGTCAGATGCGACGATTCGTCCGATAAGTGTTGAAAAGGGCATTAGTGAACTGATGTACGACAACATTCCCGTTGGCGTTGTCATCTGTGATTCCAAAGGACGAATCATTCGCATGAATCAACGTAACTGTGAAATCTTTGGCGTACAAAATCCAAAGTTGGTTTATGGTTTCAGTTTGTTTGACGATGAGATGATAAGCACAACTCATCGTGAACAGATGCGTCTGAATGACGATTACACCTACACATACGAACTGGATACATCGTATCTTAATACCAGAGGTAAAAGTACATTTCAGGGAAAGAAACAATTGCTTTGCCGTTTCCGTAAGATTTATGATGAGAATCGTGTTCACAAAGGGTATGTGCTTGTTAACGTGGACATGACCTCTTCGCAACAGGATTTACGTAACGAGGCCATATCGCTAAGCCGTCAGTTACAGTTGATACATGCCGCAGCCAACATGATGTCCTGGCGCTATGACGTACTCTCTGGCAGATTGTTTGTTAACTATTCAAACGCTCCAACAGAGTTTCTTAATAAAACGGATGTTCTCAAGCAACTTACGCTCTCGGAGTTTGTTCGCAATTTGCATCCTGATGACCACCCAATCTTTATGGAAAAGTTTGCCAGTGTGATTCGTCGCCACACCGATGTTTTGGAGATGGAGTTGCGCTATAACTTTCATGAAAATAATGAGAACTATATATGGGCATCAATGGCTGGCATCGTGAGTGAGGTCGATAAGGACAATAAGGTTTTGCTTTTGTTAGGATCAACCCGCATCATTGAACCGCAAAAGCGAATGGAAGCAGAACTTCGTGAGGCTAAAGAGAAAGCCGAAGCTAGCGATCGCCTAAAGACGACTTTCATTGAGCAGACAAATCATGAGATTCGCACACCTCTGAATGCCATTGTCGGCTATGCTGATGTGTTGACCTCGTGTCACGACGTCCTTGACGAGAAGAGCAAGCAGGAATTGGTGGAGGGTATTCATCAGAATAGTGACAAGATGCTCACTATGGTGAATAGCATCCTTTATCTTAGCCAACTCAACACAGGTACGCTTCAGAAAGAAGTTCGAGAATGTAGTTTGCATGACCTTTGCAACAGTCTTTATCATAAGTTCATACCGTATTCGAGCGTAGAGGTTGAACTCAAGATGGATGCAAACGGGAATGATTCTTTAGTATTGCATACAGATTCCAAACTTCTAACCATAATTCTTTCTAATCTGATGGATAATGCCTTTAAGTTTACGAAAAAAGGCAGTGTGACTCTCTCATATAAGAAGGTAGAAAAAGGAGTTGAATTCTGCGTGTCAGATACTGGACCGGGGTTGCCAAGCATGGGAACGCATGTCTTTGATCTGTTCTCGAAGGGCGACCGTTTTATTCCAGGCATGGGATTAGGTTTGCCTCTTTGCCACGGTTTGGTGCAGTTCCTCGGCGGATCAATTAGTTGCGAATCCCAGGAAGGCGTTGGAGCAAAGTTCATCTTTGTCTTACCCGAAATATCCTAATCCAATTATAGATGTCCATTGTTAAGAATGACCTTATCTGTTATTCAAGAACATACTTATCAAAAAGTTAAATACATACTAATCAAATAGTAATTTTTTTTACAATAAAATAATCAAGTAATCAAATAAACAAAAAATACACTATATTACTATGTTAACTGTAGAAGAATTGAATGACCGCCTGATTGACCTCGCTTTCTCTGAGGATATTGGCGACGGTGACCATACCACTCTTTGTTGTATTCCTGCTGACCAGATGGGCGAGAGTAAGTTGCTCATCAAACAAGAGGGTGTCTTTGCTGGTGTAGAAATTGCCAAGCAAGTGTTCCATCGTTTCGATCCCACCATGGAGGTCGAGGTTTACATTGAAGATGGTGCACATGTGAAGCCAGGCGACATCGTCATGAGTGTTAAGGGCAAGGAACAGAGCCTCTTGCAGACAGAGCGCCTCATGCTGAACATCCTTCAGCGTATGTCTGGAATTGCTACCATGACCAACAAGTATCAGCAGGCACTCATTGATGCTGGAACCCAGACACGTGTTCTCGATACCCGAAAGACAACTCCAGGTATGCGTATGCTTGAGAAGGAGGCTGTCAAGATTGGTGGAGGAATGAATCATCGCATCGGTCTATTTGACATGATCCTTCTTAAGGACAATCACATCGATTTCTGTGGAGGCGTTCATAATGCCATCAGTCGTGCGAAGCAGTACTGCAAGGACAATGGTAAGGATCTGAAGATTGAGTGTGAAGTGCGCGATTGGAAAGAACTCAACGAAGCACTCGCCGAAGGCTGTGATCGAATCATGTTTGATAATTTTACGCCTGAGGATACGAAGAAGGCTGTCGAGTTGGTTGCCAACTATGCTAAAGAGCATGGCATCCAACGTCCCGAGACAGAGTCGTCTGGTGGAATTACCTTTGACACTATGATTCCTTATGCCAAGGCTGGTGTCGATTTCATCTCTTTCGGAGCTCTGACCCATAGTGTTAAGGGACTTGACATGAGTTTCAAGGCTGCAGGATCTAATAAGCTGAAGATTTAGCACGTTATTCTTATTATATGAAAATGTTAAAAAGAAATAAGTTATATCAGACATTTGCTCTCTTTGGAGTGTTTGCCTTTTTACTCCCCCTCGGGGGATGGGGGGGCTTATTTGCCTGCACCAACCTTATTGTTGGCAAAGCTGCCTCTGTTGATGGATCGACCATTGTGAGTTACTCCAGCGATGACTATGGTGCATACGGTTACCTGTTCAGCTATCCACATGCAACGCATAAGGCTGGAGAGACGCGTTCACTCTATCACTATGAATCCAACAATTACCTGGGTGAGATTCCCGAGATAGAAGAGACTTATGGCGTCATTGGTTTGGTTAACGAGCATCAGCTGACCATCTTTGAAACTACATGGGGTGGGCGAGAGGAACTGTGGGAAGGCGAAGGACTTCTGGATTACGGTTCGTTGATGACCGTTACTTTGCAGCGTGCAAAAAATGCCCGTGAAGCCATCAAGGTTATGGCCGACCTTGTCAAAGAGTACGGCTATATTAGTGAAGGTGAGAGCTTTACCATTGCCGATCCTAACGAGATCTGGATCATGGATATGGTTGGAAAGGGCAAGGGAGTGAAAGGTGCTGTTTGGGTGGCACGCCGTGTTCCCGACGACTGCATCTCTGGCCATGCGAACCAAAGTCGAATCCGTCAGTTTCCCCAAGCAAAGAAGATGGACAAGAAATTAGGTTTCTATGCAGCTCCCGATTGTTACTATAGTGCTGATGTCATCAGTTTTGCCCGTGAAAAGGGCTATTTTAACGGCAAAGATGCCGACTTCAGTTTTGCTGATACCTATAATCCACTCGACTTTGGCGGCGCCCGTTTCTGCGAAGCTCGTGTTTGGAGTTTCTTCAATAAGTGGGCAGACCTCGACATGAGTCAGTACCTTTCTTATGCCAAGGGAGAGGATTTCTCAAATCCCTTCCCTCTCTTTGTGAAGCCTAAGAGCAAGCTTTCTGTTCAGGATGTCAAGAACATGATGCGCGACCATTATGAGGGTACGCCTCTGGAGATTCAAAGCGACCTTGGCATGGGCCCCTACGAAATGCCTTATCGTCCCACCCCCCTAAGTTACGAAGTGGATGGCGTGAAATACTTCAACGAGCGTCCCATCAGTACCCAGCAGGCTTCCTGCATCTACGTAAGCCAGATGCGCAGTTGGTTGCCCGACTACATTGGGTGTTGTCTGTGGTTCGGCAACGACGACCCCAACATGGTTGCCATGACTCCCATTTATTGCTGTCTGAACGAAGCACCCATTTGTTATCACCAGAATACGGCAGACACGTTCAATTTTTCTTTCCGTTCTGCCTTCTGGATGTGCAACTGGGTGAGTAACATGGTTTACATGCGCTATAACCAGCTCTTCCCCGAATTGCAAAAGGTACGCGACTCGCTCGAACTTTCTTATGTGAACTCACAGAAAAGCATCGAGGATAAGGCGGCCAGCATGAACGAGACGGATGCACGTTCCTACCTGTCGCAGTATTCCAATCGCATGGCAGGTGCCATGATGGACAATTGGATGCAACTGGCACAGTTGCTCATTGTTAAGTACAACGATATGACTGTTAAGGCAACCAACGAAGACGGCACCTACAAAAAGACTCCCGGTGGAGCACAGCAACCTGTCGTACGCCCTGGATATCCTGAGCGCTATCGTCGTGCTATCGTAAAAGAGGCAGGCGATCGTTATCGTACGCCTGGTCAATAATTTGAAAATCATTAATTAAACACTTTAAATTACTTATAACATGGAAATGGATTTGATTAAGGCCTGTGAGGCCAAGGCACAGGAGTGGGCAACCAACCCTCTCTTCGATGCAGAGACACAAGCAGAAGTTAAGGCTATGCTTGAGAACGAAGATAAGACCGCATTGGTTGATGCTTTCTACCAGAACCTCGAGTTCGGTACAGGTGGTCTGCGCGGTATCATGGGTGCCGGTACAAACCGCATGAACAAGTATATCGTTGGTATGGCAACCCAGGGTTTTGCTAACTATATCAACAAGGCATTCCCTGAGGGAGGCAAGAGCGTTGTTGTTGGTCATGACTGTCGTAACAACGGTCGCATGTTTGCAGAGAGCGTAGCCAACATCTTCAGCGCAAACGGCATCAAGGTATATCTTTTCGAGAGCCTGCGTCCTACTCCCGAGATCAGCTTCGCCATCCGTCAGCTGGGTGCCGTTGCAGGTGTTAACGTTACTGCAAGCCACAATCCTCGTGAGTACAATGGCTACAAGGCTTATTGGGCAGATGGTGCACAGGTTTTGGCTCCCCATGACACGGGCATCATCGACGAGGTCAATAAGGTTAAGATCGAGGACGTAAAGTTCGAAGGAAACAAGGAACTCATCGCAATCATTGGTGGTGAGATGGACTACGACTACATGACCGCTGTTAAGGAGGCTATGGTTGATCAGGACGTTATCCTGCGTCAGAAGGACCTGAACATCGTTTACAGTCCTATGCACGGAACCGGTCGCGTCATCGTTCCCTTGTGCCTGCGCAGCTGGGGCTTCCAGAACATCAACGTTGTGCCTGAGCAGATGGTCGTTGATGGTGACTTCCCCACCGTTATCAGTCCCAATCCCGAGAATGCTGAGGCCATGACTTTGGGCATGAAGCTGGGTACCAAGTTGAATGCCGACCTCGTTATCGCTTCTGACCCCGATGCCGACCGTCTGGCTATCGTTTGCCGCGATCCCAAGGGCGAGTGGATTATCATCAATGGTAACCAGACTGCCATGATGTTCTGCTACTACATCATCGAGAACAAGAAGGCTCTTGGCACACTCAAGCCCAGCGACTTCTTGGTTAAGACCATTGTTACCACCGAGGTTATCGCCGAGATGGCAAAGAAGAATAATGTCGAACTCCGTGACGTTTACACTGGCTTCAAGTGGATTGCTCGCGAAATCGCCATTAGCGAAGGTAAGCAAAAGTACATCGGTGGTGGTGAGGAGAGCTTCGGATTCCTGCCTTTCGACAAGGTTCGTGACAAGGATTCACCAGCTTCTATCTGTCTCATCTGTGAGATTGCAGCTTGGGCAAAGGATAACGGCATGACCCTCTATGACCTGCTCATGAAGATCTATCTCGACTATGGCTTCAGCTTCGAGCACACCATCAATGTGGTTCGTCCCGGCAAGACCGGTGCTGACGAGATCAAGCAGATGATGACTGACTTCCGTGGCGAGAAGGCTCCCAAGGAGATTGCAGGCAGCAAGGTTGTCATCACCAAGGACTATAAGTCGCTGAAGGCAACTGATGCTGATGGCAACGTAACCGACCTGACCATGCCCGAGACCAGCAACGTTCTGCAGTGGTTCTGCGAGGATGGCACCAAGATTAGTGTTCGTCCTAGCGGTACTGAGCCTAAGATCAAGTTCTATACCGAGATCAAGGGCACTATGGGTTGTGCCAACTGCTATGCTAGTTGTGTTGAGGAGGCAAAGAAGAAGCTTGAGGCCATCAAGGTTTCTCTCGGTTTGTAATTCAACAAGATGAAATATTTTTGCTTTTGCCAAGGGGATGTTTTGCTCACCAAAGAGCATAACATCCCTTTGGATGTTTCTACGCTCAACCTCCGCCCCTGGAACTATGTGACGAAATTCGTCTGGACAAACGAAGATTGTCAGGTTGTCCGTCTCGATAGTCCCGTAACCGACGAACACTTCGTCATGATTCCACTTCGCAAGAGCTTCGATTTACTCAGTCTGCTTGATTATCAATTAGCTGGCAAGTGTGCCGAATTGCTTTACTGGGATCAGAACAGCAAATTCTGCGGCTGCTGTGGAGCCCCCATGAAGTGGCAGACGGAAATCAGCAAGCAATGTACTAATTGCGGCAAGGAATTGTGGCCTCAACTTCAGACGGCCATTATTGTTCGCATCTCCCGAGGTAAAGGGCAAGATGAAGAAATTCTCATGGTTCACGGCCGAAACTTCAAAGGCAATTACTATGGATTGGTGGCTGGATTTGTGGAAACGGGAGAGACGCTCGAAGAGGCTGTTCGTCGTGAGGTCAAAGAAGAAGTTGGCATCGATATAGAGGATATCCGATACTTCGGTTCACAACCCTGGCCTTATCCATGCGGGTTGATGGTTGGTTTTACGGCACGCTATGTGGCTGGCGAATTGAATCTACAGAAAAGTGAAATAGCAGCAGGAGGTTGGTTCAAGCGCAGCTCCATGCCAGATTATCCTGGACCTGTTTCAATTGCCGGTCAGCTCATTCGAGAATGGTTGTCTGTCACTTCCGAAAAGTCGTAGCGCAATTATTCAATAAGATTACTATCTTGTTGTTATAAGATTACTATCTTATTCATATAAGATTACTATCTTATTGGTGTAAGATTACTATCTTGTTCATGTAAGATTACTATCTTGTTGCTACTTCCTGCGCGGAGATTAAAAAATCATGTAGCGGAATTTTTTGTAAACTTGCTGCGAAGCAACAGAATGGCAGAACGGATAATTTTTAATTTTGCGTCTTCGTGCTTCGTGTTTACAAATTACATTCTCTGCCTATTTGTTTATTGTCTCTAAAGAAAATTGACCAAAATATGGGATTATTTGACTTTAAATTTATGAAAAAGAAAGATCTTTATCGTCAGCAAAATGAACAGTTCCTTGTTGACCTTCGTCAGCAGGAGGGGATTAATGAATTGAGGGCTGGTGTTCTTTACAAAGTTATAAAAAGTGGTGATGGGTCGGAGAAGCCATCGCCTCGCAGTATTGTTACTTGTCACTATAAAGGTTCGTTGATAAATGGGAAGGTGTTTGACAATAGTTTTGGTCGTTCCTGCCCCGAAGCGTTTCGAGTGAACGAGTTAATCAGCGGCTTCCAGATAGCACTCGTAAACATGACTGTTGGCGACCACTGGATTGTTTACATTCCCTCGGAAGTTGGGTATGGTCCTCGTGGCGCTGGCTCGGATATTCCTGGCAACTCAACACTTATATTTGAAATTCAACTCATTGCTATTAATTGATTCAGTTCTCGTTAGTTAACGATTACTTTCTATACTTTTTTACTTAAACCTACAACAACCTTAAACCAAACATTAATTATGCAAAATAATCGACAAAGAGAAGTCTGGATAGACTGGATGCGCGTTGTGGCCTGCTTTATGGTCATGCTGGTTCATAGTACGGAACCTTTTTATTTAGGTGGTGATGGTGCTCAGATACTGATTGAAAGTGATGCCTGGTGGTCTGCTTTTTTTGACTCTTTTGTTCGTATGTGCGTTCCTCTTTTCCTGATCGCCTCCAGTTACTTGCAGTTCCCTTTGCATTATTCAGCTGGTCAGTTTCTGCGTAAAAGGGCAATTCGCATTCTCGTTCCTTTTGCCATCTGGTCTGTCGTCTATGCCTTCTACTGGGGTGAACCGGTAGAAAACTTGCAAGGATTGCTGCTCAACTTCAACTATGCTGCGGGGCATCTTTGGTTTGTCTACATGTTGGTGGGTGTTTACATTCTCATGCCAATGTTGTCGGCTTGGGCAGAGAAGGTCTCCAAGCGTGAGTTGCAGGTTTATCTTGGAATATGGTTCTTTACAACTCTCATACCCATTTTCCGTGATTGGTTGGATACCAATACGATGGCACTGACCTATGGTGCTACCGGTCTGCCGCGACAGGCCCTCTTTCCCTTGTGGGGTGAAGCATCGTGGAACACTTATGGCACGTTCTATTACATCTGTGGCATGATAGGCTATTTGTTGCTTGGCCTCTATTTCCGTCGCTTCGTAACGGTCGCTTCATGGGGCAAGACGCTGGCTGTTGCCTTCCCCTGTTGGGTAGTTGGTTTTGGCATCACCTTTGGTGGTTTTCTCCGTCGTGTATATGAGATGGACGGTGGTTCATTCCCTGCTTTAGGTGGACTTGACAAAGCTGTTCGATGGGAGACGACGTGGACGTACGATACCTTAGGAGTTGCCCTCATGACCGTTGCCTTCGTGTTGCTTTTCCGCAAGATTACGGCGTCAGGGTGGTTCTACCAACACGTAGTTCTTCCCGTTTCAAAAGCAAGTTATGGCATGTACCTTGCTCACATGGTGGTTTTGTCTGTTGTCAGCGAAATGTGGATTTCTAATTTGGGAAGAGCAGAAGAAGGCCTCTTGGGAGTATGGACTACCCCTGTAGAGATCATTGGAACGGCCATCGTGTCATATTGTATCGTGGCTTGCTGTATGATTCTTGTACAGCGCATCCCCTTAATCGGTAAGTATTTAGCCGGTTAAAGGGATGGACTGAGGATGGTGTACAATGCCAGCAGAGATTTAAAGGATGATTTTGATGCGTCCGGCAGGCTGGGCATATTGCTTGCCGATGTGGCCCTTTAGATTTTTGCTGGCATATTCTATGAGCGCTTCGTTGTAAAGCATGATGTTTTGCTTGACAATTTTAGCGTTTTTCAATACGGATGCCAATCCTCCTCCGGTTACACAGTAGTCGATGGTTGCAATGCTGTAGGTTTTGTTCAGGTCAATATCCTTGAATGTTTTGCTCTTTGCGTCAAGTATTTTAACGTCCTGGATACGAGGGTTTTGCTTAACGTTAATGGTAAAGGAGATTCCCGAGGCCTGTGGAAAGTCGCCATTCTCTTGTGGAACAAATTTTACGCATTCGTTCAGCAGTTCAACAATCTTCTGTCCCGTTGCCTCTACAACACAAAGATAATTTTCGTAGGGTAGCAGACTCAGGATGTCGCCGTACGTAAAGGTACCTGCCTTGAGGCTGTTTCGGATACCGCCACCGTTAGCAAGAGCAATGTCTGCTCCAGTCAGGATTCGGTATGCGTCGGTAACCAAGTCACCGGCGGCACATTCCTGGTTTCGAACAATCTGGGTGCCCGCCTCGTTGGTGATGGCGATGGGTACTTCGCTATCGCACACTTTTCTGTTCACCTGAGCATTGAAGATCTGCTTGATGCTGTCGGTGACTGCTGCTACGCGAGGATTGGCATATTGCTTGATGTCTTGCATCTTCACAAGCTCGGTATGCATGGTTCCGTCTGCCTTGATGACTAACTTGCCAATGTGCTTAAACTGCGTTCCTGTCTGTGATACCAGAACAGTCTTGCCGTCTTTGTTCCTTACTCTCGTCTGACTGACGGTAGAGTGGGTGTGTCCGTCCAGCACAACGTCAATTCCGTTTGTTGCTTTGATAAGGTCGTGTGAACGTGCATGGCAACGGTTGTCATCTTCGCCTACGTGAGAAACAACAATGACATAGTCTGCTCCCGCTTTCCTTACCTCGTCAACAGATTTTTGGACTTCCTCATACAAGTTTTTCTCGCAGAGTTCGATGACCTGATTTCCTTTCTCGTCATAGAATGCTGCCTCCTCAGTGTAAAGCGCTGTAGGTGTTAACACGCCGACAAATGCCACCTTTTTGTTGCCAACCTGCTTCATGTAAGAGGCGTCATAAAGGCGTTTTCCTGTCTTTATCTCCTTAAGGTTGGAGCAGATGATGGGAGCGTTGATGACGGGAAGTAGTTCCTGCATGTGCTTCAGCTTAAAGTCAAACTCGTGATTTCCAAGTGTGACGGCCGTATATCCCATCTCTCGCATGATGTCCACAATGTACTGGCCTTTGGAGATTGCCCCTGCCGTTCCACCTTGTAGGTAGTCACCACAGCTCACCATTTCGCAAAATGCCGTGTCAAGTACTGCATCGCGGTAACCTGCCATGTGCTGGTAGCCGTCGATGTTGCAATGTACGTCATTGTCGTAGAGTACTACGATGCTTTTATCGTTATTGGGGCTTACTTGTGAGTGACTAATTACTCCATCTGTGACCGTTACGCTTTGTTTTTGGTTGGTGTTTTGTGCTGTTTTACAAGCATAAAGCACGACTGCGATACTCAGTCCAATCGTTAACTTAAAGACGTTTTTTTTCATTTCTTTTAAAAAAGAACAATGCATGGCAATACGTTGAGAGCCATGCATTGTTTGATATGTTTCTGAAAGTTGAAAATTAATTGGTTAGAACTTGAAGGGTGCGCTCTTGACGTACACTCTATAGTCCTTGATGCTCTCAGGCGCACCCTGTTCCATGCGAGGCAGGATCTCGAAACCGCTGATGGTCTGATCCTGGTTCATGTCCACGATGATGTGATGTGGGAACTGTATGCCCTTGTTCGTGCTCCAATAGGTGCTCTCCTGCAAGTCGAAGATCTTGTCGCCATTCTTGTTGCCCGAAGAAACATCCTCATCGTCGGCGTATGCAATCGACCAAGGTTCGCGTGAGAGACGCTTGCCGTTGGCATCGAGCAGGTAAAGCTCGGCGATACAACAGTATTCGCGATCCCAATGGCTGTTCAGCGCTTCGATACAGAAGTAACGACCGCTGACGGGTTTGTCAAACTTAACGGTCTGCCACCCGTTGCCCTTCTTGAGTGAACCTGAATTAACGGGCTTTTCGCCAGTCAAGTCAAGCTTCTGCCCCTTCAGGCGATGGGTCTGAGGACCGTCCAGATTGAGTTTGTCGATGATGGGCTTCTCCAATCCTTCCACGCTTGCTTCTTTGGGGCCCAAGACGTCGGTTACGATGATCTCATTGACACCCTTCTTCAGCCAGCAACCGGGCATGTAAAGTGTCTGCTGGGGACCAATCTGCCAGAAGCGGCCGATGGCGTGGCCATTCACGTATACCTGACCCTTGCCAAAGTTCTCCATGTTGATGAAAGTGTCGCCAACCTTGTTGAGTTTGAAGGTAGCACGATAGTTACCGCGTACATTCTTGTTCTGTGCCGTGATGGGAACATACTTAAGGTTTGTCTGCGTCTTGTAGTCGTCGGGCAGACAAATGATATCCCACCCTTGTAGTTCTACGTTTACCTTGCTGTTATTGCGCAAGTTGTAAGACAGTTCAACCTTTTCGGTGATGCCCTTGAAGTCCTTGATGGCACGACCAAAGTTGATGCGGCCCAGTGCCTCTACGTAGATGTCGAGTTTGTCACCCTCCTTCAGCGCAGGCATGATGAGCGTTGACTCACGGTTGATGCGGTCAATCTTGCCGATGAATTTGCCATTGACAAAGACCTGTGCGTAGTCGTGTGCCTCTGTGATTTTGAGAACACTCTCCGTATTGATGTTTTGCTGAATGGTGGTGCGGTACATCATGCATCCCCAGCCCATATCCATTTCCTCGAATGTCTTGGGCGTGTCGCTGCTGGTTGCACTGGGTGCGGGCAGGTTGTCGTAGAGGGGAGCAACCTCAGTAAACTGTACTTTGGGTATGCTGATGACAGGATACTGCTTTGGAACGGCTGGGAGTTTCTTGCCGTCGTTATAATTAGCCATCATCTTCTGCAGTTCAAAGAACTTGGGAGTCGTCTGACCTGCCTCATTGATGGGTGCGTCGTAGTCGTACGAGGTAACGTCAGGTGCAAAACCAGGCGAGTTGGCACCTGCCCAGTGTCCCCAGTTCGTGCCTCCATGCGTCATGTAGAGCGAGAAGCTGATGCCGCGGTCCAACATGTCGCGCATGCCGTCCACCATGTCCTTCGCACCGCGAGTCTCGTGACGGCCTCCCCATTTGTCGAACCATCCACTCCAGAACTCCGAGCACATCAAAGGGCTGTTGGGACGCAGTTCCTTCAGTTTTCGGAACTCATTGTCGATGTTGGCACCCGTTCCAAAGTTCATAGTCCATGTCAGGTCGTCCAAACCGTTCTTGGTGAAGTTCGAACTCCAGTCGCACTGGAAGAGCTCAACCTTGTCGAATCCGCTCTTTCTTACTACGTCACGTACTGCGCTGATGTAGGGCTTGTCCTCGCCGTAGCTGCCGTATTCATTCTCTACCTGTACCATGATAATGGGGCCGCCTTTCTCGATGGTCAAGTCGCCAAGCTGCTTGCCGACCTGCTCCTCGAATTTCTCCAGTCTTTCCATGAAGAAAGGATCCTGCTCGCGCAGCTTGATGTCCTTCTTCTTCAGCAGCCACCAGGGCAGGCCACCCATTTCCCACTCAGCACAAACGTATGGGCCGGGACGAACGATGACGTACATGCCGTTCTTTTGTGCCAATTGCACGAAGGCGCGAATGTCATTGTTGCCAGTAAAGTCGAACTGGTCCATCTGCTGTTCGTGGATGTTCCAGAAGATGTAGATGCAAAGCGTGTTCATGCCTAATGCTTTGCACATCTGGATTCGCTGCTCCCAGTAGGGGCGAGGAATGCGAGGGTAATGAACTTCGGCAGCCTTTACGACGAAAGGTTTGCCATTGAGAAGGAAGGTTTTGTCGCCCACCTTGAACGAACCTGCTTTGCCAGATGCCATAGCAGAAGTGGGGGAGAACGCCATGACTGCCGACAACATCATTGCGGCGGCCGTCTTCAAAAAGTGTTTCATATTCTTGTTTTGTTTGTTTTTCAATGCTGCGAAGTTACAATAAATAATTCAAAAATCAAAAAAAAACTTCCCTTACTTTTATAATATATAAAATATGTTGTATATTTGCATAATCAACTATCGCAAGTTGCTCTAGTATTTCGGTTTTTCAATAATCATTCAACTATCGCAAGTTGCTTCAGTTGTTCGGTTATAAGGTTTTGCGGTTGGTCTAAAGACCTTTTCGGTTTTGAGGATAATACCGTATATGACCAAATTCAATATGTCAAAAAATGGTAATTTCCGTATAACCATAAAACCGAATCGCTCAGCGAGCTTGCTCGGTGCTCGCTCGAAGGGCAGAAGAACCGTAAAACCGAAAAAGTTATTCTTATAACCGTTCGTTTAGCAAAATGAATAAAAAGACCATTTTAATTGCAGAAGATAATGACAGCAACTATATGTACCTTTGGATGCTTTTGCGCGGAGACTACAATGTGATAAGAGCAGTCAATGGCACCCAGGCTGTCGAAAGTGTCAAGAAAAACGACTCCATTGATCTTGTACTGATGGATATTAAGATGCCAGAAATGACAGGAGTAGAAGCCACCGAAATCATTCGTCAGTTCAACCCCACCATCCCCATCGTCATGCAGACTAGTTTTGCCTTCGATCAAGACATCGAATTGGCGATGCGCAAAGGGGCCTCTGCCTATCTGACCAAGCCCGTTCTCCGTGACCCGCTTTTTGCCGAACTTCACCGATTTGGTCTTTGATTATTCTTCAAATAGTTAATTTCCTTCATGGCTGTCATAACTTGCCCACATTGCCACAAGTACATCTCCTCGCTCGTCACTCGCTGTCCTGAGTGTGGTAAAGAGTTAAAAAATAACGATGTAAATGAGGATTCGGATGGATTGGATGATACCGTCTCTTCGAACGACTCGGAAACCACTTCCAACGAAGAAAACGTAGCCAAGATCAAGTCTTCTGCAGATCCATCTAATCTAACAAGACGTCTAAGAGTAATTCTGAAAAGAATTTCCTATCGCCGCATCGCCTTGTTCCTTGCCACAATCCTTACAATTACTGCAGTAACATTCTTTCTGATAAAAGATTGTGAACGGTCGGCCAATCTGGAGCAGCGTGCATTTGACCGCTTGACAGGCTGCACCAATCTCAACTTTTACGAAGACTACATCGTTCGTTTCCCCGATGGAAAGCACATCGATGAAGTCAAAAAACTCTATGCACAAGTTAAAACGCAAAGCGCCCAGTTCTACCAGCAAACCTCTAACGGTACCAAGGAAGAACTTCTCCTTTTCATCAAGAATAATCCCTCTTCGCCCTACTGTAAAGTGTGTGAGTTGCGTATCGACTCGCTCGATTGGCAAGCTGCTTCGGCTGCCAATACTGCAAGTGCTTACGGACAGTATCTTGCGGATCATCCGCAAGGCATCTTTGTAGAGGTTGCAAACGAATCAAAAAATAGACTTGCTAAACTGGAAGTCACAGAAGAAGAGCGTTCCAAACTTCATGGCATGTTAGATTCCTTCCTCTCTGCTCTGGCATCCAACGATGCCGGACGCATCGACCAGTTGTTAGGCGGCCCCATCACTTTTTGCAGCCAAACAGGCATGTCGGGCGAAGGCATCGTTACCCTCAATCAACAACATTTCAATTCGCCCGACATTCTGGGTGTACATTTTGCCTTGCAAGGAGGTTTGAGCATCAAGAAGCGCCCTTCTGCCTCGAGTGCCGGAGAGTATGACTATACCATCAACGCTCAGTATGAAGCAACCCTAAATCGTACAGCGACGGATAGCACCCATGTCCAGACGTGGGCATTTACTGCGCAATTGACTCCCGATAGAAAGGTTACATCTATCGACATGAGGAGGCAAAATTAAAGGCTATTTCTTTTCAAATTTGTTTATTAAGTACATTCCTCCGATGAGAGTCAGCGTGCCAACTATGGCCATCCATGTGATTCTCTCGTTCAAGATGAGGAATGAAACGAGCATTGTGAAGATGCTCTGTAAATAAACGACATTTGTTGCCTTTACGATGCCGAGTCGGGGCAGTACCCAATTCCACATCAAGAAGCATGTGAGCGAGGCAACGAGACTGAGCCATAGCAAGTTCATCCAAACAGCAGGATGAGTGAGCAACGACAAATTGGCATTCAGGGGTTGAACCAACAGAAACCAAGGGATTATGGTGATAAGTCCGTAGGCAAATACTTTGCGTGTAAGAAAGCTTGGTTCGTACTGGTTGGTTAAAGGCTTCATGAGAAGTGAATAAAGGCCCCATGAAACGGCTGCACTAAAGGCAAGTGCGTCACCAATAGGATTCAAGTGCAAGATTAACTGACCATTAAGAACGACAAGAACCAAACCTAAGAAAGCAATCATGGATGCCATGATTTGTCTCCTGTTCATTCTTTCATCTTTATAAAACAAAGCCAAGAGCAACGCCGTCATCAAAGGGGTTATTCCCACAATGATGGCGACGTTGGAGGCTGTTGAGTATTTTAGCGCCATATTCTCGGTGAGAAAATACATCGACCCTCCTGTTACGCCTGTGGCCATCATCATGAGTTCATGCTTGATGTTCTTTGCCCACATTCTTCTATGTGAGATGATGACCATTCCTGCATAGGCAATCGTGAACCGATAGAGAAAAATGTCTGCAGGCATGAGTCCTTCGGTCAACAATATCTTGGACGAAACAAACGTCTCACCCCAGATGAAGACAACCAGGAGGGCTAACAGAAAAGGCAGATGCTTGGCGTACTGCATTCCTTATTTCTTTTTGAAGAGTTCGCGAAGGAATCGATCGTAAAGCAGATGGCGCCATGTGACGAGGTCGTGTGCACCACCTCCACCTACGTAGAAGTCATGCTTTACGCCCATCTTCTCTAATTCTTCGTGCAGACGAGTATGGCGTCCCAAGAATCCGGTTTCATAGGTTCCTCCACCGATGAAGAAGTAGTCAATCTTGTTGTTGAAATCCTTGTCACGAAGTACTGGTGTCTCATCGATGTCAATGGCTGCGCTCAATAAACCTACGTTGCCGAAAACATCCAGATTGCGCAAACCTACATACTGTGACATACGTCCACCCATGGATAAGCCGCAGAGTGCACGATTGTGCTTGTCTTTCTTGACATTATAATGACTTTCAACGTAAGGCACGACACATTGGATAAGTTCTTTCTCTATGAGAGGGAATGCCAGTTCTGTGTGTTGAGGATGGCTGCGTGTAACCATCTGGTCGTTGGGGAAACAAACAATCATCTCCTCGCACAGTCCTTCGGCCATCATGTTGTCGAGAATCCAGTTGGCACGACCGTGCATAACCCAGGTTTCTGTCAGATCGCCCGAACCGCCCATCAAATATAGCACGGGGTATTTCTTTTTGGGACTGTAATTTGCGGGCAGATAAACCATCATGTCACGCAACTGGTTGGTAACAGATGATTTGTAGTAGTGTGTGGTGATTGTGCCGTGTGGCACATTGGGTTTAGGATCATACCAGGTTGGCTCGTCTCCATGTACAAAAAGCATGCTAAAAGCAGGCATGGCAGCGTGACCGGTAAATGTGTTGTTGGGGTCCACATTCGAAACACCATCTACCGTAATGTAGTAGAAATAAATCTCAGGCGTCAAGGGACCGAGTTTCAACGTCCAGATTCCATCGTCTCCTTTTGTGAAGTTAACTTGCTTACGCGCCTCATCGCCAACGAACATCGATCCGTGAAGTTTTACTTCGTGTGCGTCGGGAGCCTTGACACGGAAGGTAACGGTATGGTCGTCATGTACTTCAGGTGATATAACCTGTGTGCTGAAAGGAGTGATGTTCTCCGTATTTCGCTGAGGGTCATAGACGATGTTGACGTGTGATTGCTGAGCCTGGGCCAGCGTCGTGCCCATCAGAGCGAGGGCCATGATAGTCTTTTTCATTGTTTTTTATTTAAAGAGTTTCTGTACGTAGTCGTGAAGAGATTTTCTCCATACCTGCCATTCGTGATCGCCAGGAAATGAATTGAAGGTAATGTTTAGTCCTTTATTTTGCATGTCCTGCACAGCCTTTTTGGTTGGCGTGATGCGCGGATCTTGTTCTCCAACAGAGATGTAGAGCAGGTCGAGTTCCTTGTTATAGCGATCGGCGTGTGAAATCAAGCCGGGGAGTGCTTTTTCTGCATCAAAGCCTGTGGCCTCGCGAATGCCACCAAAGACACCTGTGCTGAAAATTCCCAGATGAGAGAAGAGTTCCGTGTGCTGTAGGCCGGTGAAGAACGTTTGTCCACCGCCCATCGACAAACCTGCCATTGCACGGTTTTTGTGATCCGTTTTGACTCGGAAGTTCTTTTCCACAAAAGGAATAATCTGTTCTGTCATTTCTGCCACAAAAGGTTTCATCCCGTCTATGCTGTAGCCAAAGCCTACACCAGGGATATTCATGGTGCCATTTGTCATCACGATGATCATCTCGCTTGCTTTTCCTTCTGCTATCAAGTTGTCAAGGATTTCATTTGTCTTGCCTTGATTTATCCATCCAGTTTCGTCTTCGCCACCTCCATGTTGCAGGTAAAGAACGGGATACTTTGTTTTGCCGTTGTCATAGGTTGGCGGAAGATAGACCCACATGCCAATAGTCTGTTTGCGGATGGGCGAATAGAAAGATGTTTGTACAACCTTGCCGTGGGGTACGTCCTTATGTTCATAAAATGTGCAGTCCTTCTCTGGAATGTCGATTGCGCTACACATTCGGCCACATCCAAAGTAACTTTTGCTGGCAGGATCGGAAAATTCTACTCCGTTGATAGTAAACCAATAATAATGGAATCCTTCGACCAATGGTTTTGTGTGTGCCATCCATGTTCCGTCGGGTTGAATGTGGAAGCGTGCGTCTGGGTCAAGGGATATTTTCCATTGGCTGGCATCTGATGTGCGGACTTTGAAAAGTACGCTGTTGTCAGGCAGGATACGAGGATACTGACCATTGATGTTTGTCTGAGGAATTATAAAAGGTTGGTTCTCTGCCTTCTTCTCGTTGAATTCCTTTAGTTGTTTGAAGCAACAGTCATTGATGATTTCCTCTAGTTGACGGTCTGGGTTATTACGTATTTCACAGTTATAATCGAAAACCATCATGTCGCCTCCCTCTTTGGAGTATGTTTTCCATGTCGGAAGACTTTTGATGTTTGGGTCGCCCGTGTGGGCAAACTGTGCCCATGCCTCACTCATTTTGTCGGCTAAAACCTGATCTTGAGTGGTAGGAGAGGGGAGTTCGTTGCCGGCATGGTTCAGCGTGTTGAAACAGAACTTTAACTCATGTCCATGTACAGAACCTTGGTTGACGGGCGACTTCCAGGTAAACATGTACATGTAGGTCGGTGCTTTACGAGTCGAGGAAATGTAGTCGGCAGTAATAATCGTTTTGGGACGGAACAGCCAGTCGATGGACAAGAGGTCTTGTACGGAATGGTTCGGGTAAGTTGCATCGAACGTTTTAATGTATTCGTCTGTGCGGTCGCCGAATGTTTGCTGCAACTGCTTGCGAGCCTGTTCTAATGTGATGTCTTGTCCGTATGTCAGACGTTGCAACTCATTAAACGTTGTGCCAATAATGATGGGCTTCTCGTCTGAGAATTTACTGAAACCGGGTTGGAAAGGTTGCTGCATTAGGTCAGAACCATCAGGAGTAGGTCCGAATCCCCACATCATAGGTGTTCCCGGACGTCTTGTTCCAATGCTTTTTGCCATAGCTCTTTGACCTGCAGCGTAAAGGTCTTTGTAAGACACCTTATTTATTTTTTCTAAATTCGACTTGTCAATTCCCAATTCTGCCAAGACAGCCTTGCCAAGAGACTCGGTCATCTCTTTTGTGTTGACATTCAGGATGGTACCACTCAGGATGATTGCCTTGTGGAATAGGTCTTTTGCTTCGGGCATGCAAAGCAGTGTACCAACCTTTCCACCACCACCGCTTTCACCAAAAACTGTGATGTTGTTAGGGTCGCCACCAAAACTTTCAATGTTGTTGTGAATCCACTTCAAAGCCGCAACGACGTCAAGCATACCCACATTTCCGGAATGTTTGTATTTGTCAGAAACGGCGCTGAGATCCAGAAATCCCATGATGTTCAGTCTATGGTTTATGCTAACGACAACAACATCCTTCTTGGCGAGGCCCATGCCTGGGTTCCAAGCTGAAGTTCCGGAATCAAATCCACCGCCATGTAACCAGAGCATTACGGGCTTCTTTGCATAAAGATCTGTGGTCCACACGTTCAGGACACAACAGTTTTCTGACATTTCCGACTCTGGAAGGTCGCGCCCCGTGTTTTGCATGGATTGTGGTCCCCAATGGTCACAAACCATGATGGAATCCCATTTCTCGACAGGTTGGGGAGGCATGAATCGTTCTACCTTAGCATATGGAATGCCAAGGTAGGCCGTTGTGCCTTCTTGTTCGATACCTTGAACGAGTCCGGCGTCAATCCTTACAATTTTGTCTGCATCTTTACGCTTAATCTTTCCTTTTATTTGAGCAAAAGTAAAAGTTGTTAAAGCAAGCAGTAAGATGGTAGAAATGATTCTCGTATACTTCATAAAACGTTGTTATTTAGCGTATCCAACAGGATTGTTCAGGATGGGTACTTGCTTGTCTGTAAGATTCAAAAGCTTGCTGATGGCAGCGGCGTCCATCGTTGCACGGGGTACTGTACAGAGCCCGGCAGCCTCGCAATACAAGTTGATGTTCTCACAAACGATTCCGGCATCCACGCAGGTCATCAATTTGGCATGTTCGTTGGTGCTTCCAAAGAGATTGAAGTCCATAACCATGACGAGTGAAACAGGAGCTGTTGCTGCAAACTCCTGACCTCCGGCAATCATCTTGCGGTTGTCTCCTTTTGCAACAAGTTTCAGTTTGTTCTCAACAGGCAGATATTCATACGCTCCTTTAGCAGTAAAGACGTAGAGGCGGATTTCCTTTTTGTTCATTGCCGTTGGAGCAGTACGATGCTGATTGTCTCGACTGCGTCCGCAAGCTGCCCAACAAAGGTTGCTCAGGTCTTGATTGCTCAACATTTTGTTGCTGTATTCACGTACGGAATGACGAGATGCCAAGGTCTCCATCATGCTCTTGGTTTTCTGCTTCATGTTGACAGCTGGAAGTTGAATGTCTTGTGCCATGGTTGCCATAGTACTCATAAGTGCGAATGCACATACAATTAGTTTTTTCATTGTTTTAAGTTTATTAATTATAATATTTTTTAAGTCTATTAATTATAATAATGTGTTGTTTGCCTGCAAAATAGGAAACGAAATTAGATTTCGAAGTCGAGGCAGGTACGTTGAACCGTGTAGGGCCTAACCTTTGTGTTCGCAACTTCAACGTGTGAAGGATGTACGGCGTAGGCCTTAAGGGCTTCTTCACTCTCCAGCGTGGAATCAAGCATGACGTCACAGTTGCTACTTGCCAGTCTGCCGTCAACGTTGACAACAACGTCCTTAAGTCCGGGTACTTTGCCAACGAGGCCTTCTAGACCTTCCTTGATTCCTTGCTTTACACTTACTTTTTCTTCTTCGCTAAGTTCTGGATTCAAAGTCCAGAGAATAATGTGCTTTACCATATTTCTGTTAATTTAGTATTTTCTTGTTTTCTTTTACAATTACTCCGTGGTATGCCTTGTCCACCTTTTGCCCGTTCAGGTTGTAAACGCTGTCGTTCGGCTTGCTTGCGTTTGGCAGCGTGATGCCCACTTCGTCTGCGCTAACGACGCTGATTTCGACTACTTCTCCTGCTGTTGCTGTGGGGATGCTGAATCGACCGTCCTCGTGGCGCTCAATCTTTCTCTCTATTCCGTTGACCATGGCTTTGATGGTTTTGCCCTTCGGCATCTTGCCTACGGTGAGGGTCAGGGGTTGCCCATGGTTGTTAACAATACGTGCAGAGGTAAAGTAGCCGGAACTCCATTCTTGATCGACGGTAAAGTCGCCAACGGCTTTCAGGCCATAAACATGTCCTTCTCTCCAACCGGAAGGAAGTGCTGGCAAAAGGTGTATGTCGCCGTCGTAGCTCTGAAGGAGCATCTCTGCCACGCCACTCGTGTACCCGAAGTTTCCGTCGATCTGAAAGGGTGAATGGGCGTCCCACAGGTTGTAGTAGCATCCTCCCTGACCAGACATGGCAATGACGTAGCTTTGACTGTGCTTCAGCATGAGGGCAAAGACCTTGCGTGCTTCGTCGCCTTCGAGGGCACGGGCGTGCAGGTTGACCTTCCAACCGCCCGACCATCCGGTCACGTCGGTTGCGTTTCGGACGTGCAGCGAGTTTACGGCAGCCTTGAAGAGCTTCTTCTCCTGGGCATCGCTACTGAAACCGGAGACCTGGCCGTAGGGGTAGAGTGCCATGAGGTGACTGAGGTGGCGGTGACTGGCGGCATCGTTCTGCGAATTGAGTTTGAGGTCTGCCCATTCGCTCAGGCAGGTCTTGTTCTCGTAGGTCTCGGTGTGAAGACCCTTGTCAAGCACTTCGTAGAATGCCTTCATCTCCTCGTAGTCTTTATTTGAAATGGGAGACTCTTCGCCAAGGGCTTCTGCACCCTCGATGATGCTACGGACAACCTCCGTCGTGTTCTGCTGTGCAAACGCCGTAGAGTGTCCGCTGGGTCCATGTTCGGGTGAGTATTCGTCGGCCACGTAGTATGTTCCGTTTGGTGCCTTTGTGCTGATGTCCTTCAGGAACTGTGCAGCCCTAAGCATGGCAGGAAGCGCTCTTTTCAGGAATTCCTTATCGAGCGTGTAGCGGTAGTGCTGCCAGAGATGTGAACAATACCAAGCGGCCAACGTCTTGATTTGGAAGGCATACCATTGCGAGCAGCCTCCGAAGATGTTGTTCTCGGTGGGGAGCATCCAACCGCGAACGCCGTCCTTGTAGCGTTGTGCCACCTTGTGGTAGTTGTATTCGTCCTGAGAGAGCGTGATGATGTTGTTGAGGAAGGGCATGTGCATCTGGCTCAGGTTGGTTGGTTCGGCAGGCCAGTAGTTCATCTGGACGTTGACGTCGGCGTGGATGTCGCAATGCCAGAATCCCGTGTTGGAGTCGTCGTTCCAGATGCCCTGCAAGTTGGCAGGAACGTTGATGGGCATGTTGTTGCAGCTGATCTCCAAGTAACGTCCGTACTGGAAATAGAGTTGTTCGAGGAAGAGGCCTGCCGCCTTGTTACGGTTGGTTGAAGTGGCATAGTAGTCCACCAGGTCTTTTGTCGTCTTTGAACTGGCTGAGCTGCCAAGTTGTAAATCCACGCGTCCCATCAGTCCAGAGAACTGCTGAACGTGTGCATCGTATATCTTGTCCCAGCCATCGTTGATTGCGTTGTCGAGAATCTCGCTATTCCGGCTTGCTACCTGCGCTCTTGTTCCGTGTGTAAATGATGTGTAGTTGTCGTTGAAGTTTGTTGAGACCGTCATGAAGAGGACAATCTCGCTTGCGTCTTTCACTTCAATTCCTTCGTTCGTTGTCTCCAAGGAACCTCCTGTGGGAACGATGCGCATTTCGGTGCTGTATTCGACGGCCTTCAACTTGCCTCCGAAGGTTGCTGAGTTTTCTTTGTAAGTAACTTTTGAAGCGTTGATGTAGGCATCGGGGGAGTAGGAGAAACGCAGATGGAGCTTCTCCGGGCCTTCTGCGGCATAACGGGCAACCAAGACTTTGTGAGGCGCAGAGGTCAGATATCTTCTGCTGAAATGTGTTCCGTCCTTACTCGTGAAATCAACGCCGGCAACGCCCTTCTCGATGTCGAGGTATCGGGTGTAGTTTGTGATGGGTTTGCCGGACTCTTTGGTGCTTCCTATTTCTGCCATGTCGCTAACCAAAATTGAAGCAAGATTGGCGTATGTTCCGTGTTCGCCCCAGTCGGTTGCCGTTCCGTTGTAGAGGGTCTTCTCATTAAGCTGGATTTCATCAACTTTGATGCCGCCCATGAGGGTTGCGCCAATCTGTCCGTTGCCCAAGGGCAGACCGTATTCCATCCAGGGATGTCCGCTTTCGCCCATGGTGCCGGGAAAGTCGTACCAAAGACTCAGCTTGCTGATGTCGGTCGGTCTGTTTCCTCCGGCGATGCCAAGATAGTCTGGCGAAACCATTTCGGCCTCGTCAATGAGGTAGAGCTTGTTGTTGCTGTCGCCTGCATTCCAGAAGCCGATGCTCATGCCCTCCTTCATGCCTCCCCATGGATTGAAGGTCTTGCCAGTTTGCCCTTTTCGCGCTATCTCGAAGGAACCGTCTGCATTAGCGATAAGCGTAAAGTTTGCGCCTTGTTCCTCTTTTTTTACGGTGTAGCATAAATCCGAAGTTTGTCCGTTGGTAGCGGTGGCATTCTTCACGCTAACATAGTATCCGCTCTTGTCCATCATCTTGAAGTCGTCCTTGGAACCAATCAACGCCCAGGCCGTCTTTAAACTGCTTCTTGTGATGAGCAGATTTCCCACGTTGTCTCCTTCGCCAATGTAGACGTTTCCACCCTTGAATTTTATTCCGAAAAATTTTGCCTTGTCGGCAGAGGCAGAAAAGTAAGCGTCGGTCTTGTCTGCCCTTGAGGGAAGACAGGTAAACAAACAAATAAGCAGACTCAGTAATGCTTTAGTTATTTTCATGTAGTAGTAAGATTTTTAGTTGTTTACTTCGTTTGTGAGGGTAAGCGAATGGACTTCGCCGATGTGTCTCATTTCGCCAAACAGTTCGGCAAACTTTGTGTTGCTTTGGCTTCTAACCATGAAATTTATGGTAGAGACATTTGCCGTATAATCATAGCGAAAGAAGACATCGCTAACGTGGACGTTATACTTGCTGAAGCAGTCCTTGTAAGGTTCGATGTCCGTAACTATGCTGTTGACTTTCAGTCGCACAATCTTTGCTTCTCCGCCTTTCAACCAATGTTTTTCGCAATATTCGAGAAGCACGAGGACAAAGATAATGAGCAGGCAACTTGCTGTGGCAACGAGGTACATGCCCGCACCAACGGCAAGGCCGATACAGGCAGTCATCCAGATGCCTGCGGCCGTAGTCAGTCCTCGAACGGCACCTTTCATCTGGATGATGGCGCCGGCACCGAGGAAACCGATTCCTGAAATAACTTGTGCTGCAATGCGTCCGGGGTCTCCGTTTTTCAGTCCGAGATAGACTTGAGGGATGTAAATGCTGACGAGCATGGCCAGCGTTGCACCCATAGAGATGAGTGCGAAAGTGCGCATGCCGGCAATCTGTCCTTTGTGTCGTCGTTCTAATCCGACAACGGCTCCGAGCAAAAGGCTCAGCAGGAGTTTGTAGATAGCTCCCACCGGATTAACGCCAGGGTCGTTTATGAGTTCTATAATTTCGTTCATTGTTGTAACAGGGATGGGTCAAACATCACTTTTGAATGGTTGCGCCATTTTATTTCTTCTCCAATCACTTTGCCATCCTTTTTCGATAGCGTTTGCCGGTAGATGGTCGAGACGCGATAGTAATTTCCGTCTTCCTCTTTTTGGAAGCGGTGGTCTCGCTCTATGATTTGATAGTTGTAGGGAAATTCTGCCGTAGTTCGCAATTCTGCATGCAAGCAGTCTCCTTCACACCACGTAAGCAATTGGACGTCTTGCTCGGTTGTGTTTTTGAACCGGAAATCAATGTAGTTGTAGTTGACGGACGTGCCAGCGCTATAGGGCGTTCGCTTTCCTCCGGGATCGGGGGCAAGTGCATCCGAATGGTGGTGCAGTTCTGTGATTGTCAGGGGACTATGCATCACGAGCAAATGGATTGTGTTGGCCAGGTTGCACAGGCCGCCTCCTGTTCCTCTTACCAGTTTTCCGTTGATTATCACACGTCCCTCCTTGAAACCGTTACGTCGTGACGTCTTTCCGACATAGTGCCAAAAGGAGAAAGACTCGCCCGGATGGATGATAAGTCCGTTGAGGCGGCTGCATGCCAGGCGAATGTTGTCAGCTTTGTTTTGTTGCAGCAACTCGTCAATGCCTGGACCGCGCTTAATCATGTCGCTACTGTGCTCGTGGACGAGGACAGGGTGGGGAACTGTTTCTTTGGTTGATGCAAAGTGGTTCTTGCGGATTGCGTTGCTGAGATGCCTTTGGCATATCTGCTTCAAGGTCGATAGGTTATACGCCCATCGACCCAGTTCACAGAAGTTTCGCCTTGCCATTTGTCTTATTTTTCGGCAATGACTTCAACCTCGATTAGCGCGCCTTTGGGAAGAGTCTTTACGGCAACGGCAGAACGAGCGGGATATGGTTCTGTAAAATACTGTGCATAGATTCCGTTGACGGTTGCGAAGTCGCCCATGTCTGCTAGGAAGACGGTTGTCTTTACGACGTTGTCGATGCTTGTTCCGGCAGCTTCAAGCAGGTTCTTTACGTTGGTAAGTGCCTGGTGAGCTTGTGCTTCGATGCCGACTGCCAGGTCGCCGGTCTCTGGGTCTGCAGGCAATTGACCGCTGCAAAATACAAGGTTGCCAATTACGATAGCCTGGCTATAGGGACCGATGGCTGCGGGTGCTTTCTGGGTGCTGATTTGTTTCATGATGATCTATTAGTTATTAGTTGTCGATCGATTGTTATTTGCAAATTTACATATTTATAATTAAATATGTGCCATTCGGCGACAAAAAAAGAAGCAACGAACGTGTTTTAAAGCATTTTGTTGCCGATTTGTTCATCTTTCTGTGATTATTCCGTAAATTTGCATGCTCAATTGGATAGGTATTATGGAAAAACTGTGGAATGCTAATTATAATAAGGTGATGTTCACGAACTTCACTTTGTTCCTTTCTCTTTATCTGCTTACTCCATTGCTTCCTCTTTATTTGAGTGAGACATTTGGGGCAACAAAGGAGACGATTGGCCTTGTACTTTCGGGCTATACGATGGTTGCCCTTATGACGCGTCCGTTCAGCGGCTTCATGGTCGACAGTTTTCCTCGCAAGAAGGTCCTGCTTCTATGCTTGCTCATAAATTTCCTGTTTTTTGGAGGGTATCTTCTTGCTGAAAGTTTGTTGCTTTTTGCTGTCGTCCGCACTTTGCATGGTGGTCCTTTTGGTGCTGCCACGGTTGCAAATAGCACCATGGCAATTGATGTGTTACCATCTTCTCGTCGAAACGAAGGTATTGGATACTATGGACTTAGCAACAATCTAGCATCTGCCATTGCACCGATGCTTGGCATCTTTATTTACGATAACACCCACAATTTTTATTTGTTGTTCTGGATTGCCTTTGGCATTGCCGCCATCGGCTTGTTGAGTTCGTATTGTATAAATTATTCAAAAGAAGTAACTACTAGCACAATTGCTTCAGATAGAAAAACGGGCGGGCTGCAAACGCCTCGTGTTTCGCTTGACCGTTTTTTTCTGACACGCGGTTGGTTCCTTGCGCTTAACGTGTGTTTCTTTGGCTTCTGTTGGGGTGTTTTAAGCAATTACCTCGCAATTTATGGTAAGGAGAAGCTGGGCATAACGAGCGGAACGGGTACTTACTTCTTGATACTTAGCATCGGTCTTATTGTTTCGCGCCTTATCGGGAACCGTTCTTTACGAGAAGGTAAGTTGACGCAGAATGCAACAATTGGTGTCGTGCTTTCTACGTTAGGTTATGTTATTTTCATAGCATGGCCCTCCATGGTGGGTTATTATGCTTCGGCTGTCCTGATTGGACTGGGCAACGGTCACATCTGGCCAGCCTTTCAAAACATGATTATCTCCATTGCCAAGAAAAACGAGCGAGGTACGGCAAACAGTACCATCTTGACGTCCTGGGATCTGGGTATGGGGCTCGGCATTTTGCTGGGTGGTTCGGTTGCCGAATTTTTTAGTTATGATGCTTCGTTTTGGATGATGGCCTTAGCGCATCTCATGGCGCTCGGCGTTTTCTGTTTTGTCGTGCGGGGAAATTTTGAAAGGCTTAAGGTCTCAAAATAAAAGGCGCTGCATAAAGCAACCGGCTGGCCTAGGCCAGCCGGTTAAAAGGCGCTGCGGGATTTTTCAAAAGGCGCAGCGGTAATTTC
>JAKSLN010000089.1 GCA_024401165.1 Bacteroidaceae bacterium | reverse complement strand
TTTAAATTTCTGCTGCGGTATTTTTTGAAGCCTGCAGCGACTTCTTCCAAAGACTCTTGCGGCAAGGGCAAGGAAGCGTTGCGCCTCAGTTTTTTGCTTCGTGTTACATCGTTGTAAACGAAATACGTAATGATGAATGCCCACTGCAAGTCTAAAATGGTCTTTGTTTTCAAAAAACATCATTTTACTTATCGATGTATGAAGATTTGTTGTATATTTGTAACGAAAAAAGTGTTGTGACAAGATTCGTAACAAGGAAAACAACGACTAGGGCTCATCTTCATCCGTTGGGTGGGTACTCATGCTGACTACGACAAGATTGATTGCAGTAACATATAAATAATTAAGGGTATGCATATAACAGAATCCATGTACCGATATGCACAGCAGCGCATTGAGGAACTCCTTCCTATAACGCCTGATGACATGCCACTTGAACATCCACTGATGCAGGAACTCTGCATTGTGAGCGGTATTGTAGAAGACTATGAGAACGAGCACTGCCCAATAGGCAAGCCAACACTCGGCCAGATCATCTCTGATGCAATGTCTGATGCGGGAATGACGGGCAAGCAGTTGGCCGAGCGTCTCGGTGTCAGTCCAAGCCGTGTCAGCGACTATATCAATGACCGTGCCGAACCCACTCTTAAGACCTGTCGCCAACTATGTAGTGTTCTCAACATTCGTCCATACGAGATACTCGAAGAGTCGCCTTTTATGGTAGCAGAGAGTGAAATGTCATCCTATGGAAGGCATAACATGAAGAAATAAACATGGAAGATTCGTGCAGCTACTTGATTTTGTAGCGCAGGGTGAGGCGGACGTCGGTGGGTAGTGTCTGGATGAATCCCTTGACGTCTTGGGTCTTCTTGAGGTTGAAGATGGTGACGTCTCTGCGTGATGTGTGCAGGACGTTGGTGGCGGAGAGTTCGATGTCGAGCTTGCCGTGGAGGATTTGCTTGCCAACGGCGCAGTCCATCTGAAAGTTGGTGGAGTAATAACGTGTGTTGCGCTCGAAGCCTCGTGAGTGCCACTCTGCGTTGAGACGTACCGACCAGTCTTTGGGGAAGGTGAACATGTTGTCCCAGTCGATGGCGAGGGTGGGCGCGTTGAAGTTGTACCGCTCCATGTTGGCGGGCTTCTCTTGCTGCATCCATTGCTTGATGAAGTGGACGTTGAGCATGGGACGGTAGGTGAAGGCAGGCTCTCCGGTGCGGTTGCGGGAGAGGGTGAAGCGTGGCGAGAGGGTGAGGTCGAGACTCAAGTCGTTGTAGTTGCTTCCGGTGAAGTTCACGTTGCCGTCGGTGGTGTTGTAGATGGGGCTGTCGAAGTAGCGGTGCGAGACGTTGAACTGCATCCACGACCATTGCCAAGCTATTTTTGTTGTTTGGATGTGCTCGGTGGTGAGGTAGTAGTTGTCGATGTTCATGGAGGGGGCAATGTGCATGCGTATGTTGGCCAGGTTGGGGCGCGCGTTGCTCTCGGCGTATGAAGCGGAGAGGAGGTGCGAACCCAGGTGGAGTGTGAGAGAGGCGTTGGGGTAGAAGTGGGACGAGTGTCGGTCGAAGTAGAATCTATCCATCTGGGAGAGCTGGAGGCCCATGTCGGAGGGTAGGGCATCGTACTTGAACCAGATGTGCTCGTAGCGTACGCCGGCAGCCAGAGACACTATGCCGAACTGCTGCTGCATGTTGAGGAACCCCGCCAGGGTGTTCTCCTCCATCTGTGCGCTTACCGTCTCGGCTTCGTTGCTGGTATTGTTCTTGTAGAGCTTCATGGAGTGGCTGTTGAACTCGCTACCGAACGCTGTGTTGCCCTTCCAGAACAGATAGCTGGCGTTGGCGTAGAGGCGGTCGTTGCCCTCGTCGGTGTCGAAGAGGGATACGCCGATATTGTCTGGTGTAGACTGCATCATCTCCTTTGCAAAGCCGTTGAAGCCGGCCTTGAGTGTCCACTTGCCCAACTGGCCGAGGTAGTCGATGTTGGTCTCGTTCTGCAAGATGGGTGTGATGGTGCGTGAGGCGGGCAGGGTGTCGGTCTGTGCAACCTGCGAGTAGTCGACGTCCTGTTCGTGGACGCTGAGTGTCTCGGCTATCCTGTTGTGTTTGATGACTGTCTTGTCAAAATGTCGGTAGTAAGCATAGCCGAAGTTGATGGAATGGTTGTTGTTGAACTTGTATGTGGCTGCCATCTTGGCTGTCACCAATTTGTCGTTGAGGTCTTCGTCGTTGTTGATTCGTGTTCCGCCTATGACTTGATATTGTCGGTCGGCGTCGATGTCGTATGACTTGGTGAGGTTCTGTTTGGCGATATCGTAGCGTGTCTGGTTCCATGCCAGGAAGGCGTCGACGCTGAAATGCCTGTCTTTGTAGGTGAGCAGCAGCTCGTCGTTGACGGCAAATTTTTGGTTGGCGTTGAAGACGAGGTTGTTGTTCAGGCCGAAGCCTTCGCTTGCGTCCTCCGTCGTGGTGACAATGATTACGGCCTGCACATCCTTCTGGTACTGCGAACCGGGCGTGCTGATGATGGAGATGGTCTGCACCTTGCCGGCGTAGATGTGGCGCAACTCGGACAGTTCGTTGAGAACCTTGTTGTTGATGTAGATGAGGGGGCTTCCGAGACCAATTACCGTGACCTCGTTTTCGTCCATTCTCAGTTGCGGAATCTGCTCGAAGATATTATAGAGTGTGCTGAGGCGAGAGAGCTCGGTTCCCTCGACTGCGATGGTGGTGGCCAGACGGTTAGGCTCGTCGGCATGTGCAATGGACATGCCGACGAACAATATACTAATGAGTAGGAATCGACGACGCATTTCCTACAGTTCCCAAGCCAGGGCAGAAGCGCCGAGGACGGCAGCCTTGGCGTCGTCGAGCTGACTGATGAGAATCTGGGCCTTGCCCTTGTAGCATTTCAATACGTTTTCGTCGTATGAACGGCGGATGGGATCCATGATGAGGTCGCCAGCCTTGGTAAGGCCTCCGAAGAAGACAAATGCCTCGGGGCTGTTGAAGCAGGCGAAGTCGGCGCAGGCGCGACCCAACAGGTTGCCGGTGAACTCCATGATGCTCTTGGCCACCTCGTCGCCCTTGCCGGCAGCGATGCTGACGTCCTTCGACTCAATCTGGTCGAGGGGAATCTCGCGAAGCAGGGTGGGGGCCTCGCTGCTGCTGATGATCTCGCGAGCGGTGCGTGCTACGCCGGTGGCAGAGCAGTAGGTCTCGAGGCAGCCCTTGCGTCCGCAACCGCACTCGCGGCCATTGTGGGGTTCAACGATGACGTGGCCCAGCTCGCCGGCCAGACCGTCAGAACCGTAAACCATCTTGCCGTCGCATACGATGCCGCTTCCGACACCCGTACCGAGGGTAATCATGATGAAGTTCTTCATGCCCTTGGCTGCACCGTAGGCCATCTCGCCCATAGCGGCTGCGTTGGCGTCGTTGGTCATGGCAACGGGAATGCCGAGTGCCTCGCTGAACATCTGGCCCAAAGGAATCTTCTCCATGCCCCAGGGCAGGTTGGGTGCGTACTCGATGCAATTGGTATAGTAGTTGCCGTTGGGGGCTCCGATGCCCATGCCCTGGATCTTCTCGATGCCACCCACCTCTTCGATGATGGGCTTGAGGGCTGCCACACAGTCTGCCACATACTGCTCGACGGGACCGTGGCCACGGGTCTTTACGGAGGTCTCTGCAACGACCTTGGCGTTCTTGTCTACAATGCCGAAGACGGAGTTTGTTCCGCCCAGGTCTAAACCGATAACATAGGGTTTCTCTGTTGTGCTCATATTAGTTGTTTAGTCGTTTGGGATATTAGTTGTTTAGTCGTTTAGGGTATTAGTTGTTTGGCCGTGATTCGTGAGGGCGAAATACGACGAACAAAGGTACAGATTCCACCAAGAACGCCCAAGCATATATTTATAAAATAAGGTCATGCGGGTCGATTTTGTTCGTTTTTTGCCTTTTTTCTTTCGAAAATGAAAAAATAGTGTTAAATTTGCGGCTCAATTCATCATGCTAGAAAGTTCACTCGATATATTAGCCGGCGTTATTAGCGGCATCATAATAGGTATTGTGGTGTCGGCTCCCATGGGTCCCGTGGGTGTGCTCATCATTCAGCGCACACTGAACAAGGGACGTTGGTTCGGCTTCATCACCGGTGTCGGAGCTGCCATCAGCGACATGATTTACGCCATGATCTGCTGCTTGTGCATGAGTCTGGTGCTTCCTTTCCTGGAGGATCATAAGGTGGCCTTGCAGGCTATCGGCAGTCTGTTGCTTTTCATCTTTGGCATCTACACGTATCGCAGTCGTCCCAACACGAAACTGCCTCACAAGCAGAATAACAAAAATCAGAAGGGAACGTTGGTACAGAATGGTGTGACGGGATTCCTGCTCACATTCAGCAACCCCGTCATCGTGTTCCTTTTTGTCATGCTCTATGCTCACTTTGGTTTTGTGACAAACAACACGCTGAAGCTGGGATTCGAGTTCCTGGGCGTCATGATTGGTGCGCTGGGCTGGTGGCTCGGATTGACCTATCTGATCAGCAAGGTGCGCAAGAAGTTTGATGAAGCGCGCATCTGGCGTCTTAACCGGACGATTGGCATTATCGTGATGGTTGTCTCGCTGATGAGTCTGTTCTTTACGATCACGGGTAAAACGTTGTACTGAAACTCCCACCCGACGTCCTCGAGGGGAGGAGAAGTAAACTGACAAGAAGTAATGCAAATAGCCAAGGAACTTAAAGAGAAGAGTGTCTGCGAATACCTGCTCTACATGTGGCAGGTGGAGGACACGTTGCGAGCATACGGTTGTGACATCGACCGCATCGTGAGCGAATACGTTTCCCGTTTTCCTGCCGACCAGCAGGCAGAGGAGGCAAAGTGGCTCGGCTACCTTGTCGACATGATGCGAGAAGAGGGCGTCATGGAGAAGGGACACCTGCAGATGAACAAGGGTACGCTCTCGCTCCTCACCGACAAGCATCTGGAACTGCTGAACGATCCCAAGCAGAGCGAATATACTGCGGCCTACTACCGGGCATTGCCTTTCATCGTGGAACTGCGTGCCCATGGCGACAAAGAGAAGTCAGAATTAGAAACGTGTCTCGAGGCCCTCTACGGCGTCATGCTATTGCGCATGCAAAAGAAGGAGGTTAGCGAGGAGACCAATCGCGCCCTGAAGCACATCCGCGACATGCTGAGGCTGCTGACAACAATCAAAGAAGTATGAATCAAGAAATAGAAAGAAGAAGAACGTTTGCCATCATCAGTCACCCTGATGCTGGTAAGACGACCCTGACGGAGAAACTGCTGCTCTTCGGAGGTCAGATACAAGTGGCAGGTGCCGTAAAGAGCAACAAGATCAAGAAGACGGCAACGAGCGACTGGATGGAGATTGAGAAGCAGCGTGGAATTTCGGTTACAACGTCTGTGATGGAGTTTGACTATACGCCCACCGATCCTAAGACAGGAGAGAAGGGTGGTACGGAGTACAAGGTGAACATCCTCGACACCCCGGGTCACCAGGACTTTGCCGAGGATACGTTCCGCACGCTGACTGCCGTTGACAGCGCCATCATCGTTGTCGATGGCGCCAAGGGTGTGGAGGCTCAGACGCGTAAGCTAATGACCGTCTGCCGCATGCGCAAAACGCCTGTCATCATCTTTGTCAACAAGATGGACCGTGAGGGAAAGGATCCCTTCGACTTGCTTGACGAACTGGAGGAGGAACTGCAGATCAGCGTGCGCCCCCTGTCCTGGCCTATCAACCAGGGTGCCAAGTTCAAGGGCGTCTACAACATTTATGAACAGAACCTCAACCTCTTCACGCCCGATAAGCAGAAGGTGACGGAGAAGGTAGAGATTGACATCAATAGTGAAGAACTGGACCAGGCTGTCGGTGAGATGGATGCAACCAAACTCCGTGAGGACCTCGAGATGATTGAGGGCGTCTATCCTTCGGTGGAAGAGACGATAGGTGAGAAAGGTAGTCATGAGTCGGCTTACCTGAATGCCGAGGTGGCTCCTGTTTTCTTCGGTTCGGCCTTGAACAACTTTGGTGTGCAGGAGTTGCTCGACTGCTTTGTCGAGATTGCTCCCTCTCCCCGTCCCACCCAGGCTGAGGAGCGCATGGTCGATCCCGACGAGAAGAAGTTCAGCGGTTTCATCTTCAAGATTACAGCAAACATCGATCCCAACCACCGTTCTTGTATCGCATTCTGCAAGGTTTGCTCGGGTCGCTTTGTCCGCAATGCTCCCTATCTGCATGTCCGTCACAACAAGACGCTGCGTTTCAGCAGTCCCACGCAGTTCATGGCGCAGCGCAAGAGCACTATCGACGAGGCTTGGGCAGGCGACATCGTTGGTCTGCCCGACAACGGAACCTTCAAGATTGGTGATACGCTGACCGAAGGCGAGGTCATGCATTTCCGTGGCCTTCCCTCATTCTCTCCAGAGATGTTCAAGTACATTGAGAATGCTGACCCCATGAAGACCAAGCAGTTGGAGAAGGGTATCAATCAGCTTATGGACGAGGGTGTAGCTCAGCTCTTCATCAACCAGTTCAACGGCCGAAAGATTATCGGTACGGTAGGCCAACTGCAGTTTGAGGTTATCCAGTATCGTCTTGAGAACGAATACAATGCCAAGTGCCGTTGGGAACCCGTTTCCCTGCACAAGGCGTGCTGGATAGAGTGCGAACCCGGCTACGAGTCAGAATTGGAAAACTTCAAGAAACGCAAGCACCAGTACATGGCGCTGGACCGCGAGGGTCGCGACGTGTTCTTGGCCGATTCCGGTTACGTTCTCTCCATGGCACAGCAAGACTTCGAACATATCAAGTTCCACTTTACAAGCGAGTTTTAGGACCTAGTCTCTATATGAATTGCGATATTGATCTGAAAAACGCATTGGACGTGCTCCGTAGGGGTGGCGTCATCCTGTATCCTACCGACACCATCTGGGGATTGGGCTGCGATGCAACCAACGAGGAGGCTGTCCGCCGCATCTACGAAATCAAGAAGCGCGATGACAGCAAGGCGCTTATTTGCATGGTTGACAGTGCCAACCGCATGCAACGCTATTTCCGTAATGTGCCCGATGTGGCATGGGACATGGTGGATTATGCAACCACGCCTCTGACCCTGATTCTCGATGGTGCCAACGGCGTTGCCCCCAACCTCATTGCTGAGGATGGAAGTCTGGGCGTCCGTGTCACCCACGAGGAGTTCAGCCGCCAGCTTTGCTATCGCTTTCAGAAGGCGATTGTCTCAACCAGCGCCAACATCAGTGGCGAACCTTCTCCCAGATGCTTCGCCGACATTCCTGAGGAGATCAAGTCTCAGGTTGACTACATTGTGCAGTTCCGTCGTGGCGAAAAGGCGCCGCATGAAGCCAGCAAGATTGTCAAACTGGGTCTTGATGGACAAGTGACCATCATCCGATAAGATCATTCACCTTATTTTATATAGGTAAGTTTTGCGTCCTGTTCGTTCCATTAGCCACATCTTCTTGCTGCGAATGTTGCTTTTTCGCCGCATGTTCAGTCCGCGCCAGTTCACGTTGGTTCTGGCTTTGGTCGTAGGTGTTCTAACGGCAGGTGCTGCCTTGTTGTTGAAGGCTCTTATTGCGCAGATTGAGCATCTGCTGACTCATCAGTTCAATGTGGAAGAGTCCAACTGGCTCTATCTGGTTTACCCCGTCGTGGGCATCTATCTCACGATGCTTTTCGTGCACTATGTCGTGCGGGCTGACATAGGCCACGGTATTACCAAGATTCTCTACGCGATGTCGCGCAACCATAGCCGCATTCCGGTTCACAATACTTGGAGCAGCGTCATCAGTTCGGCCATCACCATCGGTTTTGGTGGTAGTGTGGGTGCTGAGGCTCCTATCGTGCTGACGGGTAGTGCAATAGGAAGCAACCTCGGTAAGCTGTTCCGACTGCCCAGTCGTACGCTCTTGCTGCTCATTGGCTGTGGTGCGGCGGGTGCCGTCTCGGGCATCTTCAAGGCGCCCATAGCAGGCTTGGTGTTTACGGTCGAGGTGCTGATGATCGACCTCACGATGAGCAGCCTTCTGCCGCTGCTGGTCTCAAGTGTTACGGCCACGGCCCTGACCTATTTCGTCTCTGGCATGGATACGGTTTTCCAGTTCCAGTTGAGAGATGCCTTTGCCATTGATCGTACGCCCGCGTATTTATTATTAGGTGTATTCTGTGGATTGGTTGCCCTATATTTTACGCGCATCATGCTCTTCTTGGAACGTCAGTTCTCTCGCTTCGAGAGTCGTTACGTGCGTTGGATTTTGGGTGGTTCCATCCTGAGTGTGCTCATCTTCCTTTTTCCCTCTCTCTATGGTGAGGGTTACGACCTTATCAACCTTCTGCTGAACGGTAAAGGAGATGACTTCCTGACGATGTTTAACAATTCGCTCTTTTATGGACACGCCAATCTCTTGCTTGTCTACCTGGGTCTGCTGATTGTTTTCAAGGTGTTTGCCTCGACGGCGACGAACAGCGGCGGTGGCTGTGGCGGTATCTTTGCTCCCAGTCTTTTCCTGGGGTGTGTGAGCGGCTTCTTTTTCTGCTACATCTGGAACGACCTGGGCGTGCTTGGTCTCGAGCTTCCCCTCAATAACTTTGCCCTCTTGGGCATGTGCGGCTTGATGAGTGGCGTGATGCATGCGCCTCTGACGGGCATCTTCCTCATTGCCGAGTTGACGGGAGGCTATCAACTTTTCGTGCCTTTGATGATGGTGTCTGTGTGTGCATATTTGACCATCATTATCTTCGAGCGACACAGCGTTTACAGCCAGCGACTGGCACAGCGAGGCGAGTTGCTGACGCACGACAAGGACCGCGCTATCCTAACGCTCATGAGTATGGACAGCGTCATCGAGCGCTACGACAAGGATGTGATGCTGACTGTCGACATGCCCCTGGGAAAAATTGCACATTGCATCGCCTATTCCACCTACAACGTTTTCCCCGTCATTGACGAACAGCAAAAACTCATTGCCGTGCTCTACGTTGACGACGTGCGGCATATCATCATGCGCGCTGAACTTTTTGGCTCGCTTTTTGTCCGTCAGCTGATGAAGCCCTATGTGGCCCGCATTGACATTGACGACTCTATGGATGTGGTCCTCAAGGTGTTCGCTCGAACGAAGGCCTGGACACTTCCTGTCGTCGATCGCGACGGCGTTTTCCTCGGTTTCATCCGAAAGAGCCGTGTTCACGCAGTCTACAGAAAGATGATGGCGGACTACACGGATGACTAAATGGAATTCACAGTTCA
>JAKSLN010000088.1 GCA_024401165.1 Bacteroidaceae bacterium | reverse complement strand
ACCCCCCCTTATCAATACCCTTGCCGATACTTGGTTTCGTCCTTGTCCTCGAGCATGGAGAGGTAGCTTTGGTAACGGGAGAGGGCGATGCGCCGTTCGTCGAGGGCGGTGAGGACGGCACAACCGGGTTCGTGGGTGTGGGTGCAGTCGCCAAAGCGGCACTCGCTGCCTATCTGGAATATCTCGCGGAAGTAGTGGCTGACCTCGGCACGCTCCATGTCGAATGTGCCGAAGCCCTTGATGCCGGGGGTGTCGATGATGCAGCCGCCACCGGGGAGGTCGAAGAGTTGACTGAAGGTGGTGGTGTGCTGGCCGGTGTCGTGGGCGGCGCTGATTTCCGCGGTGCGCACCTGTGCATCGGGGATGAGCCGGTTGAGGAGGGTACTCTTCCCCACTCCGCTGTTGCCGCTGAGCAGGGACACCTTGTCCCGGATGGAGGAAGAGAGTTGGTCGACGCCCTGGCCGGTATGGGCAGAGATGCGATGGCAGGGATAGCCAAGGCTCTCGTAGAGGCGGATGACGGCTTCGAGGGTGCGCTGCTGGTCGTCGTCGAGAAGGTCTATCTTGTTGAAGACGAGTTCGACGGGGACGCGGTAGGCTTCGGTGGATGCGAGGAAGCGGTCGATGAAGGTGGTGGATGTCTCAGGGTGGGCAACGGTGACGACGAGGAGGGCAACGTCGACGTTGGCAGCAATGATGTGACTCTGCTTGGAGAGGTTGGATGCCTTGCGGATGACGTAGTTCTTGCGGTCCTCGATGCTCTGAATGAGCGCCGTGACGCCATCGGGCTGAAGGACGATGCCGACGTGGTCGCCCACAGCAACGGGGTTGGTGCTGCGGATGCCCTTGATGCGGAAGTTGCCCTTTATCTTACAATCAAAAAGTTGGCCGCTGTCCGTGCGGACAACGTACCAACTTCCTGTATTCTTGACGATTGTTCCAGTCACCCTTTATACGGTCATGATTTCCTTTTCCTTGGCGGCATAGAGGTCGTCGACCTTCTTGATGTAGCGGTCGTGCATCTTCTGCAGGTCGGCCTCAGCGTCCTTCTCAAGGTCCTCTGAGAGACCATCCTTGATGCCCTTCTTGAGTTTCTCGATGATGTCGCGGCGGCTATTGCGGATGCTGACCTTTGCCTGCTCTGCCTCGCCCTTGCACTGCTTGGCCAGTGCCTTACGACGCTCCTCGGTCAATGGGGGGATGCCCAGGCGGATGATCTCGCCGTTGTTCTCGGGGGTGATGCCCACGCTGCTGTCCATGATGGCCTTCTCGATGGCGCGGAACATGTTCTTGTCCCAGGGCTTGATGGCGATGGTGCGTGCGTCGGGAGTGGTGACGCTGGCCACGTTGTTGATGGGCACGAGACTGCCGTAGCTGTCGACACGTACGCCGTCCAGAATCTTAACGTTTGCCTTGCCGGCACGGATGTGTGCCAAAGCCTCCTCGAGGTACATTACTGCCTCTTCCATTTTCTCCTCGGCCTGACCGAGTATTTCCTTTACGTCTATCATATATTTGTCGTTTAAGTATGAGATTCGTTTGCTGGCCTAAGGCGGGGAGGTGGGCTTCATTTTGCCTCTTAGACCGGAATTTGGAACAAAAGTAAAGGTTTTATTTTAATTTTGCAAGAATTTCTGATGAATAACTCTTTTTTTTTGTACATTTGCAACGTAAAGAAATGTAAAACACACGTCTTTACACGCTTGACCGACTAAAGAAGCGCCATCAAAAACAGAAAATGGATATTGACAGCCGAATAAAAGAACTGCTGGACAGACTCTCGCCCATCACGCTGGAGGAGATGTCGTCCATTCGCCTAATGAATCGTACGGACAAGAAGTTCGTGACGAACAAGGAGAAGCTGGCCGAACTGCTGGCCCTGGCTGAAGGGCAGTACTACGCACAGTTCAACGCTGGCAGCCGCATCGCATCCTACCGCACAACCTACTGGGACACGGAGGAGCACGACTACTACATGCAACACCACAACGGACGGGCTCCCCGCCAGAAGGTGCGCGTGAGGACGTACATGGACAGCGGAGTGACGTTTCTGGAGGTGAAGACGAAGAACAACCACGGCCGAACGAAGAAGAAGCGCGTGGAGGTGCCGGGACAGGGTCAGATAGCTGGCGAAGCAGAGTTCCTGATGGAGCGCGTTCGCCGCTGTCCGGACGAGATTCACGAGACGGTGCAGAACAACTTCCACCGCATCACGCTGGTCAACTATGCCAAGACGGAGCGCCTGACCATCGACTTCGACGTGCGCTTCCACAACTACGAGACGGGGAAAGACGTGGACACTGGCGACTTGGTCATCGTGGAACTGAAGCGCGACGGCAACGTGTACAGTCCCGTGTTGGAGATTCTGCGCCAACTGCGCATCAAGCCCAGCGGATTCAGCAAGTACTGCATCGGCAGCGTGCTGACGAACAGGGCCCTGAAGCACAACCTCTTCAAACCCAAACTGACAAAGATAGCCCACCTGATTGGAAAACCGTTGAGTTAGTTATTCGCATAAAAATATAAATAAAATAGTATGGAAGAAGATCTCTTACTGAACACCGAGGAGGTGATTACCGAAACCTTCATGGGACTGGGGATGGGGCACATGGACGACTTCTACTCGTTGCTCATCCGCCTGGTGATTAACTTTTCTATCGTGGGTATTATCTCACGCTGTTTTTACTACCCCAAGAGCAAGCGTCGCGACTACCTGTTCATCTTCATCATCATGGCAATGAGCATCTTCTTGCTCGTAAGCCTGATGGAGGGTTCGAAGATGAAGACTGGCGCCGCCCTGGGCTTGTTTGCCATCTTCGGCATCATCCGCTACCGAACGGAGGCGATTCCCATCCGCGAGATGACGTACCTCTTCATGCTGGTGTCGGTGAGCGTGGTCAACGCAATGGTGGTGAAGCTGCACTGGGAGAACATCCTCTCGCTCACCCTGGCCAACGTCTTCTTCATCCTGCTGGCATGGATGTTCGAGTCGAGCAAGATCATCAACGACTCATGCTCCAAGTACATAAAATATGACAACGTAAACCTCGTTGCTCCCGAGAAGCGCAAGGAACTGATTGCCGACCTGGAGAAGCGTACGGGCCTGAAGATCCTGTCGGTTGAGGTGGGCACGATTGACTTCCTCAAGGACAGCGTCCTGATCCGCATCTTCTATGATGAGCCCATGGACAAGGGCAGCAGCATGGAGAGCGTGACCCGTCTGCCTCGCGTGAAGTAAGATGAGGTTGCGAGAAAGTCCGACGACGAACATGAAGAAGCGCGCACTACTGGCTTTGCTTTGCCTGTTGCCCCTGTATGTTTGGGCGGCCGACGAAGACGACTTTGGCACCTGGATGGAACTGGGTGCCAGCAAGGCGTTGCCCCACAACTTCAGCGTCGGACTGGAGGGAGAACTGCGCATGCAGGACGGCAGCCGCCAGCTCGACCGCCTGGGAATGGGACTGAACGTGGGGTACAAGCCTAACAAGTACCTGAAGCTACGCGCTTCGTACGTCTTCCTGGATGCCTTCTCCCCCGAGAAGCGCAAGGAACACTACAAGGAGCACGACGACGGCACCCTGAAACTTGACGACGACGGCAACGCCATCTGGAACGGTTACAAGGTGACGGAGGCCTATTGGACGCCCAAGCACCGCTTCAGCATAGAGGCAACGGGCAGCGTGAAACTGTGGAAATGGCTGCGTGTCTCCCTGCGCGAGCGCTTCCAGTTCACACACCGAATGCAGGTCGATGCCAACGAGACGAAGTACCGCTTCGACCGCTCTCCCAACGGCGACGGCACCTACGAATACGTGCCGAAGGAAGGCTATCCTATAGACGAAAACGACTGCAAGGAGGCACAGGACGACCCTGTCCTGCGCAGCCGACTGAAACTGGAGGTGGACAAGAAGCGCCTGGCATGGAGCCCCTTCATCAGCATCGAGGCGCATCAGGACTTCTCCGACGCCATGAGGTTGCAGAAGGTGCGCAGCAGCATCGGCACGGAATACCGCATCAACCGCCAGCACTCGGTGTCGCTGGCTTACGTCCTGACATGGGACCTGAGCGAAGCACAGACAGAGCGCATGCACGCTCTTTCGCTGGGCTATGGATTTGATTTTTAAACCTAAAAAAGAATATGAAAAAAATTTTGTTTACCCTTTGGTTGGCAGTAACGGGTGTTGCTGCATCGGCCGAAGATTTCCAGTATCTGACGGTGAAGACCAACGAGGCGGAGCAGAGCATCACGCTGGCTACCATTCAGAAGATAACGTTTGACACGAAGGCCAACAACGTGGTCGTAACCACCAGCGAGGGCACCGTGACCTTCCCCATCGAGGAGATGCAGAAGATGTTCTTCGCCAGCACGCCCAGCGCCATTGAGCAACTGCCCCTGCAGAGCGAGGCCCTGCGCGTGAGAAACGGCAACCTGGAGGTGCAGGGACGCGGATTCGTCTACATCTACCGCAGCAACGGCACGCTGATGCAAGCTGCCAAGGTGGAGGACGGCGCAAGCATCTCGTTGAGCAACCTGCCCAAGGGCGTATATATTATAAATAAGGAAGGACAAACCATCAAAGTGAACAGATAAGACGATGAAAAAAATACTTCTCACACTCCTTTCGGTCCTGATGGTGACCGGAACCATGGCCCAGACACATCTGCGCGTTTGGCAGAAAGGCAAGGACAACCGCATGAAGATAGCATCCGTTGGCGACATGACCTTCAGCGGCAGCCAGCTCACCCTCAAGGACAAGACCTACGAGCTGAAGAGTATCGACAGCATCATCGTGGTGCCCGAGGTAACGGTCCAGTATAGCGGGACAACGGCCACGGTCAACATACCCGCCGCTGTGAACCAGTCTGTTACGGCAAAGGTGTCGGGCGGACACGTTGAACTCACCAACACCGACGAGAAGAACGAGATTGAGGTTGTACTGGCAGGCCAGTGCTCCGACGGATCATTTACCTACAAGGGACAGTACAAGACCACCTTCATCCTGAACGGTCTGAACCTGACCAGCAGTAAGGGAGCCGCCATCAACATCGACTGCGGCAAGCGCTGCGCCCTGGAACTGGCCGACGGCACCGTCAACACCCTGGTCGACGCCACCAACGGCAATCAAAAGGCCTGTCTCTACTGCAAGGGACATCTGGAGGTTGAGGGCAGCGGCACGCTCAACGTGTCAGGACAGAGCAAGCACGCCATCTCCACCAAGGAATACCTGCAGCTGAAGAAGACGACCGGCACCATCAACATCGTGAAGGCTGCCAGCGACGGCATCCATTGCGGTCAGTACTTCCAGATGAACGGAGGCGTGGTGACCATCGACGAGAACACCATCGGCGACGGCATCCAGGTTGAGGCATTGCTGCTCGACGACGGCACGCCCGACCCCAACGAGGAGAAGAACGGCCAGCTGATCATCAAGGGTGGCAAGACCAAGCAGACCATCAGCCACGAGGACTGCAAGGGTCTGAAGTGCGACGGCACCATCACGATCAGCGGTGGCGACATCGACATCACGGCAAGTGGCAACGGTTCAAGAGGCGTGCAGGCTGACGGTCTAATGACCATCAACGAGAACGATGCTACCACCACCATCAACATCCTGGCAACGGGTGGCAGATGCACGCTGAAAGAGTGTGCCGACGACCCTCACCGCTGCGTTGGCATGAAGCTGGACGGCGGACTGGTGCTGCAGGCAGGACAGGTGACCGTGAAGGCAACCGGCAGCAAGAGCCGCAGCATCCAGGTGCCTGTGGGCGGCTACACAAAGACGGGTGGCACGTTGACCTGCGATCCCAAGATAACGGAGAAATAAGGCACCTCGCCTCGAAAGCGCAATTCCAAGTAAAAAAACAGATATACAATGAAATTCAAGAGAATACTTCTGAAACTCAGCGGCGAGAGTCTCGCCGGCGAGCAAAAGCAAGGCATCAACGTTGAGCGACTGAACCAGTATGCTCAGCAGATCAAGGAGATTGCCGAGATGGGCGTACAGATAGGCATCGTCATCGGCGGCGGAAACATCTTCCGCGGACTGAGCGGCGCCGGCAACGGTTTCGACCGCGTGAAGGGCGACCAGATGGGCATGTGCGCAACAGTCATCAACTCGCTGGCACTGAGCAGCGCGCTCGATGCCGTCGGTCAAAAGAACCGCGTGCTGACAGCCATTCGCATGGAACCCATCGGCGAGTTCTACACCAAGTGGAAGGCTATCGAGGCCATGGAACGCGGCGAGGTGGTCATCATGAGCGCAGGTACGGGAAGCCCCTACTTCACGACGGACACGGGTTCAAGCCTGCGTGGCATCGAGATTGAGGCCGACGTCATGCTGAAGGGCACACGCGTGGACGGCGTCTACACCGCCGATCCCGAGAAGGATCCCACCGCCACCAAGTACCACGACATCACGTATCAAGACGTCATCGCACAGGGTCTGAAGGTCATGGACATCACCGCCACCGCCATGTGCATGCAGAACAACCTGCCCATCTACGTCTTCAACATGGACATTCTAGGCAACCTGAAGCGCGTGATGGACGGCGAGGAAATTGGCACACTGGTGCACAATTAACTCCCTTTTCACTATCCTTTGACTACCCTTTAATCAAGAAAGTCACCTCCTTGAAGGCGTAGCGGCGCTGTTGACCCGCTGTGTCCTGAAGAATGATATGACCGGTCGGTTCGATGTCGACAATCTGCGCATCGAACCGGCCGTTCTCGTCGCTATAGGGGTAGAAGCCATCCCGGCGATAGAGGCGCGACTTGAAATGCTCGTGCAGTTCCGCCAAGCCGCCCTCCTGCAACTGCGCATAAAGGGCAGTGAAATGCTTTATGATCAAATTTAGGACAGCAGTCCGCTCGAACTCCTGTCCAACAATCTGGTAGAGCGAGACCGGATTGGGAGCATCGCTGAGGAAGCGCTGCTGGTTGACGTTGATGCCAACGCCGATGATGGCATTCTCTATGCTCTTGCCCATCAGGTCCGTCTCGATGAGGATGCCGGCTATCTTCTTGTCTGCAAAATAGATGTCGTTGGGCCACTTGACCTTAAAACCACCTTCTTTGAGGCTGTCGCCTGTTTGCTCCCTTGAGGCAGACGCAGTAAGCAGGCACTCGTTCAGGGCTTCGCAGACACTCAGTGCCGCGACCTCGGAGATGGAGAAAATCTGCGAAGGCTTGACCATGCGAGGATGGACGAGAAGGCTGTAGACCACGTTCTTGCCCTCCTCCGATTCCCACGAGTTGCCACGCTGGCCACGGCCTGCCGTCTGGAAATCGGCCGTCACCAGGGTGATGTCTTCCTCCTGCTCCGGAGCATAGTTCTTCAGATAGTTATTTGTCGAGTCGGTGGACTGTAAGTGAATGTGCTTCATATTAGTAATACGTGGCCGATGGAATAAAAGCGTTCTCAATGTGTTCGATGCGCGTCCCTACGATAGCAACCACATCGAAGCGGACGTTCATGTCAATGCGGTGGGTCTGTATGAAGGAGTTGGCCGCCAGGACGAGGCGATGCTGCTTCTGTCCGTTGACTGCCGCCAGCGGATTGGACAAGGACCCTACCCTACGTGTCTTCACCTCGACGAAGACGAGGGTGTTGTCCTTCGTTGCCACGATGTCGAGTTCCTTGCGCCCCCTATTGCGCCAGTTGCGGCACACAATCTGGTAGCCCTTCTCCTCAAGGAATCGGACGGCAAGATCTTCGCCTTGCGAACCAGTTACATTATGCTCTGCCATGGTTATAGTTCGTTTGTTGAGTCATATTCGTTTGCGATGCCCTTTGCCACCGCGTAGGCCGTGGTCCAGGCAGCCTGGAAATTGAATCCTCCCGTGACACCATCGACATCGAGGACTTCGCCTGCAAAGAAGAGGGCAGGACGGGTGGACGCCTTGAGTTTCAACGTATTGCTGTCGACGCACTTCAGCGAGACACCGCCACACGTAACGAACTCCTCCTTATTCGTTCCGCGTGCCGCAATCTGATAGGTGTCGTTCGTCAGCAGCTCTGTCAGCTTGTTCAGGTTCTTCTTGCCCAGTTCTGCCCACCGGGCATCAGCATGCAAGGACATCTTGGCCAGGATGTATTCCCAGAGGCGTCGGGGCAGGTCGAAGGGACGGATGCTCTGCACTTGGCGCTGCGGATAGTCGGCGATGATGCCGAGCAGCGTTTCGCGCACCCTCTCCGTGTTTCCCTCCCCCGTCCAGTTGACGCTCAGAGGCGACCGGTAGTTGCATTCCGCCAGGTGGCGGGCAGCATGGCTGGAGAGTTTAAGGATCGATGGTCCGCTCATGCCCCAATGCGTGATGAGGAGCGGTCCTTGGGTGCGCCACTTGGTGCCAGGTATGCTGGCCGACGCATTTTCAACGACGGTCCCCATCAGGGCGCACAGTTCCGGGTCGTTGATCTTGAAGGTAAAGAGCGAGGGAAGGGGCGGTTCGATGGTCAGCTGTTCACGCAGCCAAGCTGGCAACGAAGCACCCTTCATGCCACCCGTCGTGATCACAACCACGTCGTATGCACAACCACACTCTTTCCCGTTCCTTTCTCCCTTGTCCTCGTTGCCAAACACCTCAGCAAAACCGTCCACGCCCGTGCGAATCTTCACGCCCAGCCTCCGGCATTCGCGCAGGAAGCAGTCAATGATGGCGTGGCTGTCCTGAGCCTCGGGGAACACACACTGGTCCTCCTGAACCACCAGGGGCACGCCATGCTCCTCCAGCCACCCCATCATGTCGTGGTGGTCGAACTGTCGGAACAGACGCTTCAGCAGACGAGCCCCTCGAGGGTACACCTGCGCCAGGTCCGTCACCTCCGCAAAGCTGTTCGTGCAGTTGCAGCGTCCACCTCCCGATATTTCCACCTTCGCCAGCACCCTATGCTGTCGTTCCAGGATGCATATTTCGGCATCCGGTTGCATGGTTTTCAATTGGATGGCGAGGAAGAAGCCTGCAGCTCCTCCTCCAATGATAGCTACTCTCATACTATGGTCGTGGATAACTCAAAACATATAACCGATATTGAGGAAGCAACCCACCTTCTTGGTGACGTTGCTCCAGTTAAGGTTAAGCTCCAGCGGTCCGATGGGCGACTTGTAGCCGTAGCCGATGGCTGCGCCGAAGTAGTTCTTGTCGCGCAGCAGATGGTTGATGCTCTGGCTGGTGCCAATGAGGTAGTTGGCCTGGCCGAAGAGGTAGTTGTTGGTGGTGATGTGCTGTCGCAGGTTCAAGCCTCCGATGAGACAAGTATTGGGAGCCAGCATGTAGTAGTTGATGCCCGCAAACGACATCTGCTGGGTGATGTAGTGGCCGTAGGTGTTGATGCCGCCGATGAAGTTGAAGTTGCTGATGAGCGTGTTGTTGTTCTGGATGAAGCGGCCCT
>JAKSLN010000087.1 GCA_024401165.1 Bacteroidaceae bacterium | reverse complement strand
GATTAATCATATGCAAAGTTAATACATTTTAGAAGAAAACGACCAGAAATGAATACTTTTCTTTTGAAAAGGCGTCTTGCATACCACATTTCTCGAAAAAAGTTGCGAATGAATATTTCTATCTTCAAAAATAATATGGAATTAATACTGATGCGATATTTTATATTTTGCCTACGGCGTAACACGAATTACAAATTTAACGTAAATTATCGAAAATTATTTTTTCAAGTCGTTAAAACACAATAAAATATAAATTTATGGAAATTCACGTTTAATTTGTGGCAATTCACGTTTAGCGAAGCTTAAAATCAAATCAAAAAATGAATCCAGTATCATAACTTATTATTTTTTACAAGATTATGGAGTTTTGAGGAAAAATATCGCAACACCAGTAATATGGAATAATAAACGAAAGAATCTGAGGAATATATTGTGTAACCTAATAATAATTATTATCTTTGCAAAAGAGAAACAAAAGCAACTATGAATAAACTTATACGGTCAATAGTAAATAAGGTTAGCTTGCCTGCATCAAAGATTATGCTGGCGCAGATGTCGGTATTGGCAGTTTTCGCCCTTATGGTGAGCGCGCTGTTTTCGTCGTGCAAGGAGGGCGATTCCAAAGAAGTCAGATGTATTGATGATCTGAAAGAAGCAAGGATAGGCGTACTTGCAGGCAGCAGCATAGACATAATGGTGTCTGAGAAGTATGACGAGAAGCATATCATGCGCTTCAAAGTTGGGCCAGACATGTTCATGGCTCTGGATGCGGGCAAAGTCGATGCTATCATCGACGAATCGATGGGATGGCCTATGGTATCAATGAATTATCCTCATTTCAAGTACTTCGATTTTCCTGCTCACGAAGACTTTGGTATCTGCATAGGTGTAACAAAAGAGAAGAAAGACTTGTGCAACCAGTTCACGGCCTTCATAGACAGCCTTATTGAAATAGGCGAATGTGAGAAACTATTAGAGAAATGGAGTTCGAAAGAAGGAGTACTGGGGGAAGTTAACATGGTGAGAAGCGAGGGCACGGGCACACCCGTAAGGGTTTCAACTTCAGCAGACTATGCACCTTTTACTTTTATCTACAAGGGAAAGGTGACAGGCTTTGAACCAGAACTCGTGGAGATGTTTGCGCAGAGCAGGAACCGAAAGGTGGAATATAGCATCGTTGATTTCCCGGCTGTCATACCGCACGTCAAACAAGGTCTGTCCGACATTGCTTGTGCTGCATTGTCGGAGACTGACGATCGTAGCGGGAGCCTACTCTTCACATCGACCTATACGAAATCTCACTCCATCTGCATCGTAAACGCTAAGACTAATGGGCATGATGGTGCAAACTTCACCATAGGAGGAATGTGGCAGTCGCTGAAGGAGACTTTTGTCAAAAACCTTGTGAAGGAGGATCGCTACATGATGGTTGTCGACGGCCTCTATGTAACGCTTGTCATAACAGTCCTGTCTGTCCTGTTTGCCACTCTGCTTGGTGCATTTCTATGCTGGATGCGCATGAACCGCAGAAAATGGTTGGCGCGTTTAGCGAATGGATACGTAGAATTGATGCGTGGCATGCCTGTTCTAGTGCTGCTGATGCTCATGTTCTATGTTTTCCTTGTACCAATGAAATTGTCGGGCACAGTGGTAGCGATAGTCACCTTCTCACTATATTCGTCTGCCTACTTCTGCGAAATGTTCCGCACGGCAATTTCAAATATTGACCGCGGTCAGACAGAGGCAGGACTTGCATTAGGATTCAGTCCTATACAGACTTTTGTCTATATCATCTTACCGCAAGCAGTAAGGGGTGTGATACCTATCTATACTGGAGAGGTGGTGGCAATGCTGAAAGGCACAGCCGTGGTAGGATACATTGCCGTCGCAGACCTCACAAAAGCAGGCGACCTTATTCGATCACGCACCTTTGATGCCTTCTTCCCGTTAATTGTGGTGTCCATCATTTACTTTGCCTTGGCATGGCTTATAGGCATTGCTCTGCGAAGCTTGTCTAGGCAGAAAGCTACATTGGTCAATCTCGATGACAAGGAAGAAGAACAGGTGACGAGAGACATTCCTGCTTCCTCCTACACGAAGGAAGATAATGACAAGGATACACTGATTACAATAAAACACCTAAAGAAGACATACAGCAACGGTTTGGAAGTGCTGCGCGACGTGAATACAGAAATTAAGCGAGGTGATGTAATAAGTATCATCGGCCCTTCTGGTACAGGCAAGAGCACATTCCTGCGTTGTTTGAATCAGCTGGAAGAAGCCACCGCAGGCAGCATAGAGATTGAGGGCGAGAACATTCTGGACAAGAAAGCCGACCTCTCGCGCCTACGTCAGAAGATGGGCATGGTGTTCCAATCGTTCAATCTGTTCAATGGAAGGACGATTCTTGACAATATCACGTTGGCTCCTATTAAGCTTTTAGGAAAAAACAAGGAAGACGCACGTACAGAGGCACTTGCTCTGCTGGATATTGTGGGACTACGCAGCAAAGCAAACAACTATCCAGACCAACTGTCGGGCGGCCAGAAACAACGCATAGCTATTGCTCGTGCACTGGCCATGGAACCCAAGATACTGCTTTTCGACGAACCTACATCTGCCCTTGACCCATCAATGGTGAGCGAGGTTTTGACGGTAATTAACTCACTGGCACAAAAAGGAATGACAATGCTTGTGGTGACACACGAGATGCGATTTGCCCGCGATGTATCAACACGAATTTTCTATATGGATGAGGGCATGATTTATGAAGAGGGAACGCCATCAGAAATCTTCGAGCATCCAAAGAAGAAGAATACTAAGGTATTCATCAATCGCATTCGCGAATGTCGCCACACAATCAGTAAGAACAATGACTTTCATGGAATGATGGGACGTTTCATGAACTTCTGCCAGCGAAACTGCTTCAGCTTGCAGACAATCAACAACATATACCATGTAATAGAAGAAATGCTGCTTGTGATAGGCAACCAGGAAAACATGGATGTCGTGCTTTCATATTCAGAGAAGACAACACAAATATGTCTATCTTTCGAGAACATCCAGACGATGAAAAAAGATGCCTTCGAACAAAAAGACAACAAGATAGGCATGGATATCATCCATGGCTGTTCAAGGTCGCTGACGATAGAGGAAGATTGCGTTCGTGTTGAGATCGTATAGCCCTAATACTACTCCAACTTGTACGCATCGTCTCATTCACAATCCTCTGCTACCTGAAGAGAAGTTTCTTCGGGGAGGGTGTACTTACGAACACGGCGACGATCTTGCAGAAAAATAGTGTTTAGCGTGTAAAGGAGAGAATGAAGGGTTGCTTCTCTCTGACCTGGTTTAAGTTCACATTCCCAGATGGTGATGGAATGCCATCCCATCGCAGCGAGTTTCTGCTGAACAACGTGGTCGCGCTCCTGGTTACGCCAAATCTTCGTCACCCAGTACGCACGGTTCGTCTTCGGAATCTTGCAACACACGGAATTCTTCACCATAAAGGTCTCCTCTACCCCATTCTTGACAATTCGATCGGCATCCGCAGAGCATTCATACGGCTCAACATGTCTATAGAAGATTTCTTCGTTTTTTATTTCGTCCGCATCGATGCCGTGTCCATGCCAGAAACATCCATTCACAAAGATGCACGTGCGGTATTTCCTCAACACAACGTCGGGTTTGCCGGGCAGTCGGGGATGATTAAGACGATATCGCAAACCATGGTTCCACAAAAACTTGCGCACAAGAATCTCGGGCTTCGTGTCTTTGGAACGAATCCTGGACATGTTATAATGCCGTTGTTCTATGGTAAGTTTATCGGGCATGCTGATATTACCAATCTATCAAGTGTCTACAGCTATTAAAAAATGTCAGTTGCCCGCAGACAACTGACCTAATGTGAGATATACCTCGTAAAGATAATTCTAAAGAAGAATAGAGTCGATACGCTGCAGTTCCTCTTCGGTGAAGGGAGCAGAATCGATGCACTTGAGATTCTTCCGCATCTGCTCTACACTACTTGCTCCGACGAGGACACTGGTCGTGGTGGGATAGTGAAGGATCCAGGCGAGCGCCATCTGGGCAAGCGTCTCTCCGCGCTCGGCAGCCAGGTCGTTGAGTTTCTTGAGCTTGGCAAGAAGGTCATCAGTAAGTGTGGCAGACTTGAGGAAATGCTCAAGGGTCATGCGTGACCCCTCGGGAATGCCGTTGAGATAGCGGTCGGTGAGAAGACCTTGTGCAAGGGGCGAGAAAGAGATGAAACCTGGACGTGGGATGAAACGTGTGGGCGGCGTGGGGGACGTTGAGAAGGGCACCTCGATGGTGTCGTTCTTAGGCATAGAGTAGCGGTCGAGCTCCTGAAGGATGCCTTCGTCGACGGGGTCGCGCTCAAGCATGTTAAGTTTGCCCTGATAGATGAGGACGGGTACGTCGCGCAGTGTGAGGTAGTGGAGGGCATAGCGGGTAGCATTGAGGGGCCAACGAGAAAGGCCGATATACTGTGCCTTGCCCTGGTGAACTACGTCGACAAGCGTCTGAAGGGTCTCGTCGAGGGGTGTAGTGGGGTCGTAGCGATGGCAGTAAAAGAGGTCTACGTAGTCGAGCCCCATGCGCTGAAGGCTCTGATCGAGACTTGCCATGAGATGCTTGCGGCTGGCCCACTGTCCATAGGGGCCTTCCCACATGTCGTAGGCGGCCTTAGTGGAGATGAAGATTTCGTCGCGATGTCCTTGCAGGTCTTCACGAAGAAGTTTACCGAGTCGACTTTCCGCATCACCGGGTTCGGGACCATAGTTGTTGGCCAGGTCGAAGTGAGTAACACCATTCTCGAAGGCATAGAGCGCTATGTCGCGAGAACGATCGTAAGGAGTGGTGCGTCCGAAGTTATGCCAGAAACCGAGGCTGACCTGCGGGAGGAGGACACCGCTATCGCCACAATAATTGTATTTCATTAGGCAAGAAGAGACTTATCTATTCAACTATTTTTCGGTTATTCGAGTAAAAAAACTTCAAAAATTAAGCACGGGCATCGGCAATGTAACCGAGAGCTTCTTTGCACTTGTCGGTAACGTACTGCCAATCACCGGCCTTTACCTTGTCGCCAGGGAAGAGTTTGCTGCCCATGCCGACGCAGAAAACGCCTGCTTTAAACCACTTCTCGAGGTTCTCCTTCTCTGGTGCTACGCCACCGGTAACCATGATCTTTGACCAGGGCATGGGGGCGAGGATGCCCTTGACGAGGTTGGGGCCAACGACGTCGCCAGGGAAGACCTTGGTGAAGTCGCAACCGAGTTCCTGTGCCTTGCCTATCTCACTGGGGGTGAGGCAACCGGGGCAGTAAGTGATGCTGCGACGATTGCAGACGGGAGCAATGTCGGGATTGAAAAGAGGACCAACGACGAAGTTGGCGCCAAGCTGGATGTACAGAGCTGCGGTGGGGGCATCAACAACACTACCGATACCGAGAGCAAGTTCGGGACACTCTGTAGCTACCCACTTGCTAAGTTCACCGAAGACCTCATGTGCGAAATCGCCACGGTTGGTGAACTCGAAAGCGCGCACACCACCCTCGTAGCATGCCTTGATGACGTTCTTACAGATCTCTACATCCTTGTTATAGAAAACGGGTACCATGGGGGCAGCGGCAATCTTTGCCATCACCTCATATTTTGAAAACTTTGCCATTTTGTTTGTCTGTTAAAAGTTAATTATCGCTGCACACGACCATTGGCAGCACCACCAGCAAGAGCCTCGACCTCCTCGGCAGAGACGCAGTTGAAGTCGCCGGGGATGGTGTGCTTGAGGGCAGAAGCAGCAACGGCAAACTCAAGGGCCTCGCCCTGGTTGGCCTTGGTGAGAAGACCATGGATGATGCCGCCAGAGAAGGAATCGCCACCGCCTACGCGGTCGATGATGGGATCGATGTCGTAGCGTTTGCTAACGTAGAACTCCTGGCCATTGTAAATCATTGCCTTCCAACCGTTGTGGGTAGCAGAGAAGCTTTCGCGAAGGGTAGAGATGACGTACTTGAAGCCGAAAGTCTGCATCATACCCTGGAAGATACCCTTGTAGCCCTCAGCATCGGTGCTACCACCTTCAACATCAGCATCGGGCTTGAAGCCGAGGCAGAGCTCAGCATCCTCCTCATTACCAATGCATACGTCAACATACTGCATGAGGGGGCGCATGATGCTTTGTGCCTTCTCGCTTGTCCAGAGCTTCTTGCGGAAGTTGAGGTCGCAGCTGACGGTTACACCATGCTTCTTTGCTGCGATACAGGCCAGGCGAAGGCACTCTGCGCTGGCGTCGGAGATGGCGGGTGTGATGCCACTCCAGTGGAACCAATCGGCGTCCTCGAAGATGGCGTCAAAGTCGAAGTCTTCGGGTTTGCACTCAGCAATAGAACTATGAGCACGGTCGTAGATTACCTTGGAAGGACGCATGGAAGCTCCGGTCTCAAGGTAATAGATGCCCAGGCGGTCGCCACCACGGGCAATGAAGTCGGTGTGTACACCATAACGACGGAGGGAGTTGAGACAAGCCTGACCCACCTCGTGCTTAGGCATCTTGCTGACGAAGTATGCCTCGTGGCCATAATTGGCGCAACTTACAGCAACGTTGGCCTCGCCACCGCCATAATTAATATCGAACGTATCGGTCTGTACAATGCGACTCTGACCAGGAGTGGAGAGGCGAAGCATGATTTCGCCCATAGTAACAATCTTTGCCATGACTAGGTTTTATATTTTAGAATTTAGTATTAACAATTTCAAATAATATCTGCAAATTTACAAAATATATATGAATAATGTTCGCGTAATTGGAAAATAATGATTAAATTCGCACATAAATGGAAAGAAAAGATGAACAGAAGCAAAGAAACAACGCATTCGCCAGAGCAAACAAAGCTGCATGACATAGCCCTGGGAAGAGGCATCCTGGCATTGTCGCCTTTGCTTGTCTTCTGCGCGTTCTACCTAACGTGCAGCTTGGTGAGTGGTGATTTCTACGCTACCCCCGTCACAGTAGCCTTTCTGATCAGCTGCCTCTATGCCATCGCCACGACGCGTGGCATGAGCATTGACAAGCGAATAGAGGCTGTATCAAAAGGTGCCGGGCAGCCCAACATCATGCTGATGATATGGATATTCATCCTGGCAGGCGCTTTTGCGGCATCGGCCAAAGCAATGGGAGCCATTGACGCCACGGTGGGCCTGGCACTGGACTTACTGCCCAACAACCTCATCATGGCAGGCATCTTCGTGGCGGCGTGCTTCATCTCGCTCAGCATGGGAACCAGCGTTGGAACGATAGCGGCCCTGGTCCCTATAGCACAGGGGATATCGTCACAAACGGACGTGCCGCTGGCTATGATGGTGGGCATCGTTGTTGGTGGTGCATACTTCGGTGATAACCTTTCGTTCATCTCGGATACCACCATCATGGCTACCAAGACTCAGGAGTGCCGAATGCGAGACAAATTTGAGGTTAACAGCAAGATCGTCATCCCTGCAGCCATCGTAGTGGTGATAATCTATGTCTTCAAAGGTTGGAACACGACAGCCGAGAGCATGGAAAAAGGGACGAACTTGTTGCTAGTAATCCCCTACCTCACTGTTCTGTTGACAGCCATCGCAGGAGTGAACGTGATACTGGTACTCATCGTTGGTCTGATATTGACTGCCCTTATCGGCATATGCAGCGGCCAATACACCGTCATGGAATGGATCGGCGCAATGGGCGACGGAATCATGGGCATGGCCGAACTGATCATCGTGACATTGCTGGCTGGCGGTCTGATGGAACTGGTAAAGCGAAACGGCGGCATTGATTTCATCGTAGGGCGCCTCTTCCGACATGTGAGAACACAGCGCCTGGGAGAACTGAGCATCGCGGGCATGGTCTTCTTCACCAACCTGTGTACGGCGAACAACACCATCACGATACTAACTACGGGTCAGATAGCCAAAGAGATAGCAGACAAATGCGGCATCGACAGGAGGAAGAGCGCGTCCATACTGGATACCTTCTCATGCTTGGCACAAAGCTTTATCCCCTACGGCGCTCAGATGTTGATAGCCAGCGGTTTGGCCTTCATCAATCCCATTGAAATCATCCCCTATCTTTACTACCCCTTCATCATGGGAGTGTGTGCGTTGGGAGCTATCCTATTAAAATATCCGAAACTGAAATAAAAGATGAAAGAAGATTTAATACTGAAGTATTTCCCGAACCTGACGGACGAACAGAAGAGCCAGTTTGCGGCGCTAGATGCCTTGTACCACGACTGGAATGCTAAAATCAACGTCATTTCGCGCAAAGACATCGACAACCTATACGAACATCACGTGCTACACTCGTTGGGGATCGCAGAGATCATAAACTTCAAGGACGGTACGAAAATCATGGACTTAGGCACAGGCGGCGGGTTCCCTGGCATCCCTCTGGCCATCATGTTTCCCAACGTGCAATTCCTGCTGGTAGACAGCGTTCGCAAGAAACTGACTGTTTGTGACGAGGTAATCAAGAACATCGGGCTAAAGAACGTGCAGACACGATGGTGCCGTGCCGAGGAAGTGAAGGAGAAGTTCGACTTTGTGGTTTCACGCGCCGTTATGCCGCTGATAGACCTCGTAAAACTGGTACGCAAGAACATCAGCCAGAAGCAGCAGAACGGTTTGCCCAACGGTTTGATTTGCCTGAAAGGAGGCGAGTTGGAGCACGAGGTGCTGCCAGTGAAGAACAGTAGCGTCATCACCCTCCTATCCGACTACTTCGAAGAGGAATACTTCGAGACAAAGCGTGTTGTTTTTACACACTTATAAACCGACAAAACAAAAAGAAACATGACGGTTAAGACATTTGCATTGAAACCCATCATGGAGAATTGCTACGTGGTTAGCGAGGGGGAAGAGTGTGCCATCATAGACTGTGGCGCCCTACTGGAAAACGAGTGGGCGAAGATCAAGCGTCACATAGCCGACAACGAACTGACGCCAAAGTACGCCTTACAGACCCACATGCACTTTGACCATGTATATGGACTATACTTCGTCAAACGAGACTACGGGATCGGTCCTCTATGCCATATGTTAGAGGAACCGGTATATGAGCAGGCCGGCGACATGTCGAGATCGTTCATTGGACAGGACATGAACATTCCTTTCCCAAAGGTCGAGAGACATCTTAGAGATGGTGAACGCCTTTCACTTGGCGGCAAGACAATAGAGGTTATCCATACACCAGGCCATACACCTGGAGGTCTATGTTTCTACATCGAGGAAGACAACATACTCTTCAGCGGCGACACGCTGTTTCAAGGCAGCATAGGCCGAACAGACCTACCTGGCGGCAGCATGAGCATGGAGATCAGCTCAATAACAGAACGACTCCTATGCTTGCCCGAAGAAACCCTCGTCTACCCCGGACATGGCGACCGCACCAACATTGGCTGGGAGAAGAAGCACAACATGTATTTCTAGAGCCAATAGAGCATTTTAGAACAACAGGAATTATTAGACCAATAGGAATTATTAGACC
>JAKSLN010000086.1 GCA_024401165.1 Bacteroidaceae bacterium | reverse complement strand
ATGCCTCGCCCACATTCGGTCCTTACACCATGAACTGGACAGTAGGCTATCAGCAGCAGTTCCTTACTCTTGAGTTGGAGGATCCGCGTGAGGCAACTGGCAAGAGAATGAAGTCATATGATAACCCTGTATTCATCATTAATGCCAACAACACCCTTCGACTGCCTCACAGCTGGCAGATAGAGTGTAACCTCAATCTCAATTCACCGGGCAATGTGCAGAACTATCGTCTGATGCATTGGAATGCCGGACTTTCTGCGTCCATCCAAAAGACACTCCTGCGTAACAATGCCCTTACCTTACGTCTATCAGCCAATGACATACTCTACCGCACAGGTCAGGACATTCTCATGGACAGCGGTGATAGTCAGATGTATCAGTGCAACCGACATTCCTCTCAGCGTCTGAACTTTACACTGCGTTATGCTTTCAATCAGACGAAAAGCAAATACAAAGGTACAGGTGCAGGCAAGAATGCAAAAGATAGAATGTGAAAAATAAGCCCAAATAGAACTTTGTATTGACATAAAGATAAATGCATGCAGACTCAGTTTGTACAGAATTGCCAATACTCAAGGATAGATAAGGGAAAGAAAAAAGCCCTTCACATCCATGGATGTGAAGGGCATGTATTACTTTGCTTCCAACTTGGAAGCCTGTCGATTAGATCAGGTCTGAACCAGCCTTGAACTTAGCAACCTTCTTCTCAGCGATGGTGATAACCTCGCCGGTGCGGGGGTTCTTACCCTGACGTGCGGGACGAACGCTTGTTGAGAAAGTACCGAAACCTACCAAAGCAACCTTGTCGCCTGCCTTCAATGCGTCTGAGATAGCCTCGATGGTTGCATCGAGTGCCTTCTTTGCGTCTGCCTTGCTCAAGCCTGCAGCCTCAGCAATCTTGTTTGTCAAATCTGTCTTGTTCATACTATTATTATTTAATTGGGTTAATTGGTCGTATTTAATTGTGCAGCAAAATTATGCAAAGTTGGTCGTTTACCAAAGAAAATATGGAAAAAAAGTGCAAAAAACCCTAAAAAAAAGCAGGATTAATAGGGAAACCTACATTTCTCTGCCAGAAAATGCGTAATTTTGCAGCACAAAAACATAAGAATTGAGGAGAAAAGACTATGAGACAGATGACTCCAGCGGTTAAAAACTTGCTTATAATCAATGTGCTTTGCTTTGCTGCTTTCTTTGTTCTAGAGCACAGTCGTGGCATCGACCTCAACAACTTGTTGGGTTTGCACTTCATCCTGGCAAGCGACTTCATGCCCTACCAGTTCGTGAGCTACATGTTCATGCACAGCGACATCATGCACCTTTTCTTTAATATGTTTGCCCTGTGGATGTTCGGCTGCATCATTGAACAGACGATGGGAACGAAGCGTTTCCTGACGTATTATTTTGTGTGCGGCATCGGAGCAGGCATTTGTCAGGAGGTGGCGCAGTTTGTACACTACAGCATGCTGGAGCATGCCGACGTGGCAATGAGCCTCAACGGTCTGGTACACGGTCAGTTTGTGCTGACGGAGAACGGTGCGATGGACATCAACTGGTGGAGCACGGTGGGTGCCTCGGGTGCGGTGTACGGCATCCTGCTGGCATTTGCGATGTACTATCCCAACAACGAGATGTTCATTATTCCCATCCCTTTCCCCATCAAGGCAAAGTATCTGGTGCTGGGATACGCAGTCATCGAGGTGCTGGAAGCCATCAACCGCAGCAACGACCACATTGCACACATGGCGCACTTGGGTGGCATGCTTTTCGGACTGCTCCTCATCCTGTACTGGCGCAACAAGAACAAGCGCCGGGGCAACACGCAGTACGTTTCATTCGACAGTTATAACAGAGGTTAAGGGACGAGGCATTGGGCAAGAGCTGGTTAAAGACAATCCGTAAGCATACTGGGCGCATTGTACTTTTGTTCAATATGTTAGCAGCCATAGGCCTGTGGCTGTGCTGCATAAGTACGTGGGTAGAGCCTGTCAGCTGGCCCAACTTCTCCATCATCGGGCTGGCATTCCCCGCCTTCCTGCTTGCCGACCTCTGCTTCCTGCTTGTCTGGCCGTTTATAAACTGGCGCCGCACCTGGATTCCGCTGGCCACAATAGCGCCGTGCATGAGTTATGTGCTGGACTATTTCCCCGTCTCCGCCAACCACGAACTGCCCGACGGCTGCGTCAAGATTATCACGTGGAACGCGGCTGGTTTTGGCTTTCATTACGAAGATCAGCAAGAAGGAAAACGTTTGACAATCGAGTACCTGAAGAAAAGCGAAGCGGACATCATCTGCCTACAAGAATCCTCCATTTGGGAAGAGGAGATAAGAGAGTACACGGACTACCTTGACAGCATTGGTTTCCAAAGGGATAGGTACATGGGCAACTACCTCTTTACCCGCTATCCCATTCTGGAGAGCGACACTCTATGCTACGATACGCACACAGAAAATGGCATCCGTGGCAATGGAAGCAAATGGTACAAACTGCTGATTGACGGGGATACCGTCCTGCTGGTCAACAACCACCTTGAAAGCAACTGTCTGAGAAAGGAAATCAAGGAGAAATACGTTGAGAACCTGGACCAGCCCAAGTACGAACAGCTGAAAGAAAGCGGACGAAGCATCGGTTCGCTGTTGCGCAAGAGCACCATCCTTCGTGGCCAGCAGGCTGACAGCCTTGTCCTGCTGACCAAGCGTTTCGAGGGGCTTCCCATAATTATGTGCGGCGACATGAACGACACCCCGATTTCCTACACCTACCAGCGCCTGAAGAGCGTCTTGAAGAGTGCATTTCGGGAGAGCGGAAACGGCGTGAGCGTGTCGTTCAACGAGAGAGGATTTTGGGTTAGAATAGACCATCTTTTCGTCAGCAAAGAGTGGAAGACCTTCAACACATACATTGACAATTCCATACGCACTTCCGACCACTATCCACTTGTTTCGTGGTTGAAAATGGAGTAATTTGCGCGCGAAACCTTAAATATTTAAGGGTAAATAGCGTACGTTTCGAGAAAAATGCGTATCTTTGCGCACATTTTGCGGTATATTCCCGAAACAAATAACAATTATATAACAATTTAATCAAAATGCAAAACAAAGGATTTGTAAAGCTTATTGCTGCCATTCTGACCGTAATTTGCTGTTTCTACCTCATCTTCACGGTGAAGAGCAGAAACTTCAAGAGTCAGGTGGATGAGATTGCTGCTACTCAGGGCCAGAAGGCTGCTGAGCAGTATCAGGATTCTGTCCTGCAAAAGGACACTTTCCTGCTGTGGTCAATGAAGGACGTTCGCGAACTGGGTCTCGGCTTCGGTCTGGACTTGGAAGGCGGTATGAACGTTATCCTCGAGGTTGGTGTGCCCGACGTACTGAAGGCATTGTCTGACCACAAGGAGGGTACCGACGACAACTTCAAGAAGGCCATTGAGGCAGCAAGCGAAGAGGCTGCCAAGAACGGCGGCGACGTGATTAACATGTTCATCAGCAACTACACCAAGATTGCTGGCGAGGGTAAGTTGGCTTCTGTATTCGCAACACAGCAGCTCCGCGACAAGGTGACTCCCAAGAGCACCGACAAGGAGGTTGAGAAGGTGCTGCGCGAGGAGGTAACCTCTTCAATCGAGAACGCCTATAACATTCTGACCAACCGTATCGACCAGTTCGGTGTTGCTCAGCCCAACATCCAGCGCCTCGAGGGCCAGGAGGGCCGCATCATGATCGAGTTGCCCGGTATCAAGGAGCCCGAGCGCGTTCGTAACCTGCTGCAGGGTAGCGCTAACCTGGAGTTCTGGGAGTGCTATCTGACCAACGAGGCTATGCCCGTCCTGATCCAGATCGACAAGGCTTTGGCAGAGGGTGCTGCTCCCGTTGAGACCCAGGAGGTTGCTGAGGCAGAGAAGGACAGCACCGAGGTTGCTGAGGCTGACTCTACCGACCTGGCAGCTGCTCTGAACAACAGCCAGGCTAAGGATGAGGCTGCTCCCGCCGCTAAGGTTGACAATAGCAAGAATCCTCTCTTCGCCCTGCTCATCCCCATGCAGCAGCAGGCTGGTAGCATCGTTGGTATGGCTCCCAAATACAACATGGACCGCATCAACGACCTGCTGGATGGCAACGAGCGCGTTCAGAACATCCTGCGCGACAACAACATGAAGCTGCTGTGGAGCGTTAAGACCCGCGACAACAGCGAGTACTTCGAACTGCACGCCATCAAGATTAGCGAGATGAACGGCCGCGCTCCTCTGGAGGGTGACGCTGTTAACAGCGCTACCGAGACCTATGATCACCACAAGCGTCCTGCCGTAAGCATGACAATGAACGCTGACGGTGCACGTCGTTGGGCAAGCCTGACCAAGGCTAACGTACAGCGCCCCATTGCCATCGTTCTGGATGACCGCGTATACACCGCTCCCAACGTAATCAACGAGATTACTGGCGGTAACTCAGAGATCACCGGTAACTTCACTCCCGAGGAGACCCGCGACCTGGTTAACGTACTGAAGTCTGGTCGTATGCCTGCTCCCGCTCACATCGTAAGTGAGGAGATCGTTGGTCCCTCTCTGGGTGCCGAGTCTATCAACCAGGGTATGTGGAGCTGTATCATCGCCTTCGTTATCCTTATGGTCTACATGATCGTGATGTACGGCATGGTTCCCGGTATGGTTGCCAACTGCGCCCTGATTCTGAACTTGTTCTTCACCATCGGTATCCTGAGCAGCTTCCAGGCAGCCCTGACCATGAGTGGTATCGCCGGTATGGTACTGTCACTCGGTATGGCTGTGGATGCTAACGTGCTTATCTACGAGCGTACCAAGGAGGAGCTTCGCGGCGGTATGCGTACTCGTGAGGCTCTGGCTGCAGGTTACAGCAACGCATTCAGCGCCATCTTCGACTCTAACTTGACTTCAATCATCACAGGTATCATCCTGTTCAACTTCGGTACTGGTCCTATCCGCGGTTTCGCAACCACGCTGATCATCGGTATCATCATCAGCTTCTTCACCGCAGTATTCCTGACCCGTATCGTATACGAAAGTTTCATGAAGAAGGATAAGTGGCTCGACCTGACCTTCACTACTCCTGCTGCAAGCAAGTTCTTCAAGAACCCCTCTTACAAGTTCATGGATATGTGGAGAAAGAGCTTCATCGTATTCGGTGTACTGGCTGTCATCAGCATCGGCTTCATGCTCGTTCGCGGTTTCAGCAAGAGTATCGACTTCACCGGTGGTCGCAACTTTGTTGTAATGTTCGACAACAATGTTCAGCCCGAGCAGGTTCGTGGTCTGCTGGACAACGCATTCCCCGAGAGCAACACTAGCGCTATCGCCCTGGGTACCGATGGCAAGACCATCCGTATCTCAACCAACTACCGTATTGCAGAAGAGGGTATGGAGGTTGACAGCGAGATCGAGGCTAAGCTGCACGAGACCCTGAAGGGTGCTGGTCTGGTTGCTGCCGACCTGGACACCTTCATCAACCGTGACGTTCGCGAGGGTGGTTCAATCGTAAGTAGCCAGAAGGTAGGTCCTTCAGTTGCTGAGGACATCACCAAGGGCGCTGTCTACAGCGTCATCCTGGCCTTCATCGCCATCTTCATCTACATCCTGATCCGTTTCCGTGACTGGTCATTCTCAGTAGGTGCTATCACCGCCCTGATCCTGGATATCATCCTGATCCTCGGTATGTACGCTATCTGCTGGGGTATCCTGCCCTTCTCACTGGAGATCGACCAGACCTTCATCGGTGCCGTGCTGACCGCTATCGGTTACTCAATCAACGATAAGGTGGTTGTATTCGACCGTATCCGTGAGTTCATCGGCCTGCATCCCAAGCGCGATAAGAAGGAACTCTTCAACGAGTCTCTGAATACCACTCTGACCCGTACCTTGAACACCTCTATCAGTACCTTCATCGTACTGGCAGTTATCTTCTGCCTTGGTGGTGCCAGCATCCGCAGCTTCGCCTTCGCAATGATCCTGGGTGTTATCTTCGGTACATGTTCTTCTATCTTCATCGCCGCTCCCACCGCTTACCTGACCATGGGTAAGAAGGAGGCAAAGAAGAACTAATTCAATTCATAGTTCATGGTTCATAATTCATAGTTGGCAAAGTAAAAGACATCGCTTATACATTATATAATAATACGTGTGTGAAAAGGTCGTACAGACTTCCAACTATGAACTATGAATTATGAACTATGAATTGCCTCGCCCCTGTAGTTAAATGGATAGAACGGAGGTTTCCTAAACCTTTGATCCGGGTTCGATTCCCGGCGGGGGTACAAGCGAGTTAAGCTCGAAGTTAAAGATTAAAAATTAAAAAAAACGAGGACTGAATCAAGCGCAGATACTCTATCACCTTTTAATTTTTAATCTTTAATTTTTTGCCTACAGCCATTGATTTATATCAAATTGTAAATTCTATACTGATATTTGAAAGCAAAATGCTTTTATTTTTGGTAAGAAATAAGTAATTTTGCAAATAATCGCATTAGATAAAACGATAAAAAACATAGTTCAATATGGCAGATAGTTTAGAAATCAAGGAAAGAGAGTCAGTTGTAGTACGATTCTCTGGTGACTCCGGCGACGGTATGCAATTAGCCGGAAACATTTTCTCTACGGTGTCTGCAACCGTAGGAAACAGTATCAGTACATTCCCCGATTATCCCGCCGACATCCGCGCCCCGCAAGGTTCTCTGACCGGTGTGTCAGGTTTCCAGGTTCACATTGGTGCTGGCCAAGTATATACTCCCGGTGACCTTTGCGACGTGCTGGTTGCCATGAATGCCGCTGCGCTGAAGACCCAGCTCAAGTACGCTAAGCCCGACGCAGCCATCATTATCGATACAGACTCTTTCGGTCCCAAGGACCTGGAGAAGGCCGCTTTCCAGACCGAGGACTATCTGGGCGAGCTGGGTGTTGACCCTGACCGCGTGATTGCCTGTCCCCTCACCACCATGGTAAAGGACTGCCTGAAGGACTCTGGCATGGACGTGAAGAGCATCATGAAGTGCCGCAACATGTTTGCCCTGGGTCTCGTATGCTGGCTGTTCGACCGTGACCTCGAAATCGCCTTTAACTTCCTGAAGGAGAAATTTGCCAAGAAGGCTGGCGTTGCCGAGGCTAACATCAAGGTTATCCAGGCTGGTTACGACTATGGTCATAACACTCACTCAAGCGTTGCTAACGTATACCGCATCGAGACCAAAAACAAGGTACCCGGACGCTACATGGACATTACCGGCAACAAGGCAACTGCCTACGGTTTCATTGCCGCTGCTGAAAAGTCTGGCCTGAAATTGTACCTGGGTTCATATCCCATCACTCCCGCAACCGACGTTCTGCACGAACTTTCTAAGCACAAGAGTCTTGGCGTTACCACCGTCCAGTGCGAGGACGAGATTGCCGGTTGTGCATCTTCAGTAGGTGCATCATTCGCAGGCGCCCTGGCCGTAACCTCAACCTCAGGTCCTGGTATCTGTCTTAAGAGCGAGGCTATGAACCTGGCTGTCATCATGGAGCTGCCTTTGGTTGTCCTCGACGTTCAGCGTGGTGGTCCTGCAACGGGTCTTCCTACCAAGAGCGAGCAGACTGACCTCCTTCAGGCCCTCTTCGGCCGTAACGGTGAGAGCCCCATGCCCGTCATGGCAGCCATGAGTCCCACCGACTGCTTCGATGCAGCCTATGAGGCTTCCAAGGTTGCCCTCGAGCACATGACTCCCGTTGTTCTTCTTACCGATGCTTACGTTGCCAATGGTTCAGGCGCATTCAAACTGCCTAACCTGGCTGAGTATCCTGCCATCAATCCTCCCTACGTACCCGAAGAGATGAAGGGTACCTGGAGTCCCTATATGCGTGCCGAGAATGGAACACGCTACTGGGCCGTTCCCGGACGTCAGGGTTTCGAGCACATTCTCGGTGGTCTGGAAAAGGACGACAAGACAGGTGCTATCAGCACCAATCCCGAGAACCACGACTTGATGACCCGCAAGCGCCAGGCCAAGATCGATGCCATCCCCGTTCCCGATCTGGAGGTTCTGGGTGACAAGGACGACGCAGACTTGCTCATCGTTGGCTTTGGAGGAACCTACGGTCACCTTCGTGCAGCTATGGACGAGATGCGTGCAGCAGGCAAGAAGGTTGCAATGACACACTTCCGCTACATCAATCCTCTTCCCAAGAACACAGCCGAGGTTATGAAGAAGTATCCCAAGGTTGTCGTTGCAGAGCAGAACATGGGTCAGTTAGCCGGATGGCTTCGAATGAAGGTTGACGGTTTCGTCCCCGCTCAGTACAACGAAGTTAAGGGACAACCCTTCAAGGTAGCTGAACTCGTTGAAGCATTCAATAAGTTAATCTAATCGAACTATCGAGATATCGAATCATCGAAAGAAACGAATCAACGAAGAATCGAAACGTCGAAGAATCGAGTTAATAAAAAATCTCTCGAAAACAAAAAAGCATACAATTATGTCAACATATACAGCACAAGACTTCAAAAAGGGCCAGCCTCGCTGGTGTCCTGGATGTGGCGACCACTTCTTCCTGTCCTCTTTGCACAAGGCTATGGCCGAGATAGGTGTAGCACCCAACGACATTGCAGTCATCTCAGGTATCGGCTGTTCCAGCCGTCTGCCTCACTACATGGCAACATACGGCATGAACACCATCCATGGTCGTGCCGCCGCTATTGCCACCGGTTGCAAGGTTGCCAATCCCCGCCTTACCGTATGGCAGATTAGTGGTGACGGTGACGGTCTCGCCATCGGAGGTAACCACTTCATCCATGCCAATCGCCGTAACATTGACCTCAACATGATCCTCCTGAACAACCGAATCTACGGTTTGACAAAGGGTCAGTACAGTCCTACCAGTCCTCGCGGATTTGTCAGCAAGTCAAGTCCTTATGGAACAGTAGAGGACCCCTTCCGTCCTGCAGAGCTCTGCTTTGGCGCTCGTGGTCACTTCTTCGCCCGTGCCGTTGCGACCGACGCACCTGGCACCATAGACGTTCTGAAGGCAGCCTACGCACACAAGGGTAGCAGCGTCTGCGAGATTCTCCAGAACTGCGTCATCTTCAACAATGGTACACACGACGGCGTCTACGACAAGGCAGGTCGTGAGAAGAATGCCATCTACGTTGAGCACGGCAAGCCCCTCGTTTTCGGTGAGAACAAGGAGTTCGGTCTCATCCAGGTTGGATTTGGTTTGAAGGTTGTTGAACTGAACAAGGAGAACGAGGATGGCAAGACCTACACCATCGATGATGTACTCGTTCACGATGCTCATTGCGAGGACAACACGCTTCAGCTCAAACTTGCTCTGATGGGCAATGGAGACGGCTTCCCCGTAGCACTTGGCGTCATCCGCGATGTTGAGGCTCCCACCTACAACGACTGCGTTGAAGCACAGATAGAGGAGATTAAGGCCAAGAAGCCCTATCACACCTTTGCAGAACTGCTTGAAACCAACGACATCTGGGAGGTAAAATAAAAGAAAGACAAAAACATAAGAAAAATCGGCGTTACCATGTGTAATGCCGATTTTTTTATTTAACTTTGCAGCCACAAAGCGGCTCAATGGATGAATCGAGCAATCGAGCAATCGAGCAATCGAGCAATCGAGCAATCGAGCAATCGAG
>JAKSLN010000085.1 GCA_024401165.1 Bacteroidaceae bacterium | reverse complement strand
AGGAGATTGGCGACTGGAATGCGGCAGAGCAGAAACTGAACAAACTGCTCCGAGCTGTCGGAAAATAGCCTGCCGAGTTCCAGGAATCAGCCTGCAGAGGCCAAGAGACAAGCCTACAGAAACTCAGAGACCAGCTTGCAGAAGGCCAGAGACCTGCCTACAGAGGTTCAGAGACCAACCTACAGAAGCCCAGAGGCCAGCCCGCAGAGGTCCAACAATCAGTTTTCAGAAGCGAGCACGACCGCCCCTTTGTAAAGATTCTTCAAGTACGTCAAAATTTCCGCTGCATCTTTTTGAAAATCCCGCTGCGGAAATTCAAAAATCCCGCAGCGGGAATTTGAAATTTCCGCAGCGCAATTTTCAAAATCGCCGAGCAGATTTTTAACCATTTGGTATTTAAACAGTTAGAAAATCGCTCTTTTTTGCCTCGATGTAAGGATTATTCACAACTTGGAGAACACGCTTTTTAAGCTTCCCGAACGATAGTTTCCGAACAGGACAAGTTGTTTTCTTGCGCGTGTTTTGCGTACTTAGTTCGCGATATTGTTGCTTGTTTCGCAGTTTTTGTTTACCTTTGCGCCCGAACAAAGGCATTCTTCAACCATGTACCTATTGCTTTCACTCTATATTTTCTTCATTGGCCTGCAAATTCAGGCCAGCGACTGGAGCCTCCTGAGCGGCAAATATAACTATCGGATAGGCCACGCACAGATCGTCAGCTACTTCTGTTCCCTCTTGGCCATCCTTACTTTCGTCATCGACTTCGTCTTCCGCAACGGCAACATCTTCGTCATCCTGGCGACCACCCTCGTCCTCACCCTCGTCACCGCAGTTGGCGAGTGGGCACTCGGCCGGCTCAACCCCAAGCAAAGCTACGTCTCGTGGGGATTCCGGCTTCTATTGCAGGGAGTGGCTGCCTACCTGCTGAATCTGCTCTTGCGGGCCAGCACTCCCTTCCTCCCCTTCCTCGTCGCAGGTTTCTACCTCCGCAACAATCCCTTTGGCATTCCGCACGGAAAGAACCTGTTCCTTGCCACCCTCTTCCCCCGACGCCAGGCGAAGGCATGGAGCGACATGCACTTCACCACTCCCGCAGAAGAGGCACAAGCGCCTGACACGTCCTATGCCGGCAACAACATCCCAGCATCGCCTGCCTCAAAAATATACAAGGTGACAGAATTTGGCATCCTTCCCGACACAAAAAAAGACCAGCTCAGCCAGTTGCAGGCACTCTTGGACAAGGTCGGTGCCGAGGGAGGCGGAACCATCTTCTTCCCCAAAGGCAAGTACTACTTCAACCAGGAGGGCGACCGCTTCCTGCAGGTCAACCACTCCAACCTACATCTGGAGGGAGAGACCGATGCTAACGGACGTTCCCTCGCCTCGCTCATCAACTGCGGCAAGACCTCGCGCGGCCACAAGAACCCCTGGGTGTCTCCCTTCTTCATCACCACCGGCGAAGCGCTTCAGGAGAGCAACAACTTCTGGGGCTTGCAGTTCCGCAAACGCCAGGAGCACTTCACCGAGAGCAGCTCGCTCTCTGACCCAGGCACGGACGGAAGCATCCTAACCCCAGACTTTGCCACGCGCATCATCGCCTCATCCCAGAAAGGCGAGACCATCCTGCACGTCGAGGACAGCAGCAAGGTGGGCAAATACATCCTGCTGGGCCTGTACAACACCACCCCCGAAGGCAACCTCATCAAGGACATCCTGGGAAAGAGCGAGCTGAACCCCGAGTGGATCGTCGCCAACCGGGCCGGCCAGGAGGAGGCACCCTCCTACCAATGGTTGGTTGAGGTAAGACGCATCGTTGACGAACACACCATCGAAACCGTCCGTCCGCTCCTGCGCGACTGCGACATGCAGTATGCCCCCGCCATCTTTAACGTCGAGATGCTGGAGAACATCAGTATCCAGAACCTCATCATCGACAGCACCTGGAACGGACAGTTCCGCCACCACGGATTCCCCCTCTACTACAGCATCGAAAAGAGCAGGGAGATGGACTACGGATGGAACGCCATCAACATGAAGCGCGTTGCCCACGCCTTGGTCAACAACGTCATTATCAATAATTTCACGAACCCACTGTACATCATGGACAGCCGCAACGTGACCGTGAGCCACGTGACCATCAAGGGATACAACGGGCATCAAGGACTGAAGGTCTACATGCATGCCTGCGACAACCTGTTCGAGGACATTCGCTTCTACAACCACTTTGCCGACATGATGGGTGGCGAGGGAAACGCCTACGGAAACGTCTTCCGACGCATCAGCTACCTCAACCCCTTGTTCGAACCCGTAGACTATGATTTCCACGGATTTGCAGAGGCACCGATGAGCCCTCCCGCCCACAACATCTTCCAGCACATCTACGGTTTTCGCTACATCAAGTCCGGCGGACCACTCAGCCACCTGCCTTCCTGTGCGCAAGACAATGTTTGGTGGAACACGACAACGGAAGGCGAACGCCGGGGCGAATACCTCTTCTATGCCATGACCTATCGCCAGAAGAAAGGGTTCCTTCGCTTCGTTACGGCAGTCGGATATGCCGTCGCCATGATTCAGAAGAAGCGGAACCTGTCCCCCAGCCTGTTTGTTCAGACGGTCAGGGAAAAACTATCTAAGATTGACGAGACGGGAGTTCCCCGCAGCCAGCATCGCAAGTACCTGCCAGGCAGCATCGTGCTGGGCATCGATACCACGTCAAAAGTTTAGTTACAAGCGTTCGTGGACTTAGTAACGAGCGTTCGTTGGCACATCTACGCTAACACGTTCTCCTGGCTTCACCTTTACCTTCATCGTGGTGTCCTTTGACTTAACCAGCACAGTCAGAGGATAGTTGAACAGGCGGGTGTCGAGTTTGGTCTTTGCCTCAATCAGCAGTTGACTTCCCTCTTGTCGTGCCACGAGTTCTACGTCGTCGCGCTCTGCCCTGTAGGCCGAGGCATCACGGAACGTTGCCACCCAGATGTCTTCCGAAGCTGCCAGATAGTCCCAGAAGCGCATCAGTTCATCGGGATTGTTCCAGTAGTCGTATCCGTACTCAATGCCATGGTACATGGCCACAGCTATGCTATGGTCGGAAACCGCACGCTTTGCCCAGTCCACCATCTCCTGATAGGTCGTGGTGCGATACGTCTGGCCAAATCCCGTTTCATAAGTCCTCACGCCCACACGCCTCTCACCAGCCAGCGCCACAAGTTTCGCGTTTCTGGCATTGTAGGGAAACGCAAAGGTGACGGGACGCACGCCCGTCCAAGCCTCGATGCAGGAATCGTTCATCTCGATTTCCGCACGTGCAGAATCGAGGGAGATGTCCGTAAGACGGGCATGGTGGAAGGTATGGTTGGAGACTTCGAATCCGCGTTCTACCATGTCCTTCAAATCCTTTTGCCCCGGAGCGTTTGACGAGGGACGAGTCTCTTCGAGCACCTTCGTACCGTTGATGAAGAACGTTCCCGGCAGTCCCCTCTCCTCCAGGGCAGGGACGGCATGGATGTACTGCTCGTACGTTCCATCGTCGAATGTCAGCACCACAACGGCAGCCTTGTCGTCGGCATACTTGGCAACGGAAAGGGTATACTCCCCTACCTTATATTCGGATGGTGAATAGGGATCGAGGAAGCCCTCCGAGCAGCCTGCACAAACCGCACAGGCAACTATCCAGGCGAAAAACAGGAAGAAATGTTTCATGGTTTCTTTACACATTATTTATTCAACTTTCGCAAGCTTTGCTTTTGCTCAGTTTCAGTCGTTTAGGAAATTAGTTGTTTAGATCAAATCCACGTCTTCTTGACAATCTTCAGCAGAGAAGCCGCAACCCGAGAGAGGAAAAAGCGGAAATTGTTCCTTCTTACATCCTTAAAATAAAGCTTCACGTACGCCCACGCAAGTCGCATCGCATATTTTGCCTTCCCCCATCTGGACTCCCCCTTGCGGGAGGCGGAAATGCCGCGTATCCTTCGGTAGTAGACGACGTCTTCGTCTGCCAAAACAATCTGCTTGACACGGGCAGACAGACTGGCCATGAAGAGGGCATCCTCGCCCAACCGGAAGCGAGTATCGAAGCGCTTGTCGCCGATCAGGTCCCGGGGAATCAGCTTGCAGCAGCTGGAACTCATAAAGCTTCTGCCCTTGAGCAACGAGACGCTACCTTCGGCGCGCAGATGTTCAAAAGCCCTGGCGATGTACCCCTTGCTCTCCCTGCCCGTCTCTTCGTCACAGTCGAGCACGTTCGCCACGGCAATGGCATCCTTTGACAGGTGCGAGAGCAAACCTTCGAGATAGTTTTTCGAAACCCAGTCGTCATCATCAAGAAAACAAATGCCATCTCCCTTTGCCTCCGCCAAAGCCAGGTTGCGTGCGTTCGAGACACCCGGCTGGTTCGTCTGGAACAGGCGGACATTCAAGTCTGGCATTTCCTTCAGGCCGTCTCTCATCATCTGATGGTAGGGTTCGTCGCAACCGTTCAGTACGATGACGACCTCGAACTGCGACTTTTGCAGCGTCTGGCATCGCAACGACTCCAGGCACTTCCAGATGTAATCTCCTGGGCGATAGGTAGGTATGATAACGGAAACTTTCATGTCAATAGATTCCTCTCATCTTGTTGATGCGGATGTACAGCTGGGGACAATAGCAACGGATGTTGCGCAGCAGCCACGTCACAGGCAGCTTCAGGGGCGAATGCCGCCTTACAAAAACCATGTGATCGTGGTCGTGATTGACCGGATTCTTGAAGTATTTCCGGCGCTCTGCCAGGGTCATGGCCGCCAACTTCTGCATAACCTCCACATCGGGGGTATGGTCAAAGTCGCACTCCCCGCACACATGAGAGGTTATCAAAGCCGGGCGTCCTGCCTTGCGAGCCAGGATGCTGTAATCCCAGTCGGCCGCACTATGGATGTAGCCTTCGTAGAAGATTCCGATTTCATCCACAACGTCTTTTGCCACCATCAGCACGTTGGCATTCGTCTGGTCAACCAGCTGCGGTTCGCCGTTAGGGTCCAGGCGCATCCAGCGTCCCGTCACCGTTGTCTTGTCGCCGCTATAGGTGATGGTGGAAGGATCGCCAGTCGCACAAGTCACGCCACTATACAGACCAGTCTTGCCGTAATTCTTCAGCGCAAATTCATGGGCCTCAAACAGCTCGTCGAAGACGTTGTCCATGACCAGCGTGTCATCGTTCAGGAGGAGATAGAAGTTCCAACTATCATGTTCCTTCAAGGCTTCCTTCCACGCAAAACGCATGCCGCCAGCCCAATACAAGGAGCCCGTTCCCTCCAGGATGCAGATGTCCTGTCCCTTGAATTTGTCGCGTACAGCATCTGCCGTCCCATCCGTGCAGCCGTCATCCGTCAGGAAGACCTTCAAGGCCACTCCCTTCCCATCCTGGCACTTGGCATTGTAGGCACCCTGAGCGGCATAGAGCCTCTCCAGGCAAGCCACCGTCTTTTCGCGACGGTTGAAACAAGTCAGAATTACTGCTATTCTATCGTTCATCTTTTCTTTTGCATTACGGTTTGATATACGGCATAAACCTCACGGCTGTTTCTCTCTGACGAGAAATACTCCTGTGCGTGACGCTTGCCTTCTGCCGCCATTCGCAGCATGTCACTTCGGTTTTCGATGAGCCTCTGGAGGCATTGTGCCAGTTCTTCGGGATGTCCCAGCGTGTAGAGCAGTCCCGTCTGCCCATCCTCTATCAATTCCGCGTTAGCCCCGGCATTGGTGGCTATCACGGCAACATTCTGCAGTTGGAATTCTATCGTCACACGTCCGAACGCCTCGCTTGTCGAGAGCATCAGACCGATGTCCATGTCCTTGTTCAACAAAGGAACATCCTGGCGCACACCCATGAAGCAAACCATTTCCTGCAAGGCATGCTTCTTCACGAATGCCTCCAGCCTTTGCTGATATGCCTCTTCCTTGACGCGACCAATCACATGCAGCCGGACGTTTGTGACACCACGTTCCTTCAGTATTCGCAAGGCTTCCAGCGCCTCCATCTGGTTTTTGTTCGCTTCGACACGCCCAACCATGGTGATGTTCACCACCCCTCGGTTCTCGTCATGCGTGGCATCCATTCCGTCTTTTGGGGGGAGGATGCCATTGTATACAACCGTCATTCTCTGCCGTTCGACCACACGGCAGAAAGCGTTCTTAATCACATTGGAGATGGCAATGAACTGCTCGCATTTCCCATACACCCATCGCTCGTACCTTTCGCCCAGGCAACTCACAAGGCCGAAGTCTTCCTTGCCGAATTCCCTCAGATGCCAAACATGGGGGATGTGTTTCCAGCGCGAGATGTAGGCGCCTACATCCGTCACACTCGCATTCGAATGAACCAGGTCAAAAGACTCTTTTCTGAGTTTCCAGAGTAGGTGCAACGTGGATAAAAGATGTACGACGATGAAGTACAGACGCTCCACCATGCCGCACGCTTCATGCCTTTTGAAATGCGTCATCTTGTGCACCAAATGCGGGATGTTGTTTGCTTGGCACTCCGTGATCAGGGTACAATCCGTATCCATCTTGATGCGTGGCATCACGACGTAGGGTTCCACGCCATAGTTGGCCCTCAGTTCCTTGATCAGCTGCAACATGCTGCGGTTAGCCCCCGACATGTCCAGCGTATGGGTTACGAACAGTACTCTCATCATTCCTCTTTTCTTTCTTCTGTTTGGACTTTGAAGCAATTGTAGGCAGCAGCCATGCAGGGGATGAAATTACTGTACCACAACGGGTAGCCTCGCACGATGAAAGCAAGCAGGACAAGCGTCAGACTCGCCAGAATGGCCCTGCTGTCTGGTCCTTTCACGAAGACGAGCAGGTAGAAGCAGACGACAAGCAGCAACGATATGAGGCCATTCTCGTAAATGAACACGCGGTATCCGCTATTTCCCTGGTCGCCCTTGGGCATCTCTCTTCCAAACCAGATGTCCGACGACGTCATAAAACTGTCAAACTCCTTCTCGAAACTTGCGGTCACACGGTTGTTGCCAGACATCTCACCCGTCTTCTCGTCTACTTCCAGACGCAGCATGATCAAGTTGTTCACCAGGTTATCACCATTATTATAAAAACGAGCGCCAATGCCTATGCCCGCCACGAGAAGGACGGTGACGGCCACCTTGGCCCAGATTTTCCGACGGTGTACCCAAGAATTAAGGAACAACATGGCGACAATGAAGGCGTATGCAGCAAGCGAGAAGGTTATCACCGTCGTGAACCACAGCACAACATTGTACCACTTTCGCCACTGCCCCATCTGGGTCAGCAGAAGCATCACCGTTGCCGTGCCCAGGTGACCGGGTTCAAGGAACACGGAGTGGAAGCGCGGTATGATGTCCCACACGAAGCGATCGTCAATCATGAAGAAATAGTAATTCGTAAACGAGTACAGATTCTCTCCAAAAACAGCCGACCGCCCCGGGAAGCGGAAGCCAAAAAGGTAAAGGTAGAAGAAAGGAATGGACACGCACATGAGCAATGCCATCGCCTTGCACGCCAACGTGGAGAACGTCTTGAGGTACTTTGCATCCATGCAGAGCAAAGCGTAGAAAATGGGTATCTGAAAAGCCGCTACCAGATAGGCATTGATGTTTCTGTCGTTAGCGAACTGCATGAACATAATCAGCACGGCAAAGAGCACCCAGGCCAGATACATGTCCCGGCGAGTGTACACGGTGTTCACCTTCATGCTGCCTGCCACAAGAAGGGAAGGAATGATGAACAGGACGGCACACAAAATGGGGAACTTATTGCCTATGGGCCACATGAACCACGGGTTGAGCGATCCCAGGCAGGCGAGCAAAAGACCCGCATAAAGCAGGCAGAGGGATACCGTTTCCTTGGTAAACGACAAGTGAGGCTTGCGAATCTGAAACAGATAATCCAGATTGACTCTTCGTATGCGAAACAATCGATCTCCCAGGCTCATCTCCGTTTCTTCTTCAAGATTTCACACAGTTTTTCTTGCTCCTCTTTGCTGAGCACGCCCTTCCAGACGAACAAGACTCCCAACAGCACCGATGTGGGGATCGTCCACAAGAAACTCAAGGTATGATGGCTCAGTTGGGTCATCCCCCAGCTAACCACTGCCAGCACCAGCATGAGGGGGAGGACCCGTACAATCGTGTCGCGCAAGTACTCTCCGACATTCAGTCCAACGGCCATCTTCACATACGGAATGCGCATCAAAGCAACAAGAGCTTCCACGGACATGTAGGCAATCAGTACGCCTCTAATGCCATAGCCATTCTCGAAAACGCCCCACATCACAAACAGCAGCAGGATCTTAGGCGTGTACATTAACAAAGTGTAATTGCGAATCCGTCCAACTGCCTGCATAACCGCGTGAAGACCATACGTTGCCTGGTCTATCATGAGCGAGAACATCATGCACTGGCAAAGCGGGACGGTGTACAGGTTCACCTGTTCGGAACCCAGCCATATTGACAGCAGATTGGGCATCTCGACCGAAAGCGGGATGAACACCAGCGAGAGGATGACGAGGATGACCTTGCTCTCCTTCTGAGCCAAAAGCAGCATGCGCTGCCTGTCACCACTTCCCTCGGCCTTCATCAACTGGGGATTCATGGCGTTGACAATCGAACTGGACAAAAAAGCAAGGTTCGCGTATATCTGCTGGGAGATGCCATAGGCAGCATTCACGGCCGTGCCCAGATAGTGGTTCATGACGATTGCCAAACCCTGGTTACGAAGCACAATCGAGCCTGTCCCGTACGTCGTCCAACCGGCAAAACCGGCCAACAACTTCATATCTGCCCTATTGCTGTCCCTCCAAAACCGGCGGGGACTGCACTCCTCAAATTTCCAGATGGCGAAAAGCGAAAAGGCCAGGAACTGCACCACCTGCACCGCCAGCATCATCAAGGCGTAGATGGGCAACTTCTCGGCATCCACGCAAGAAAGCAAAAGGGCGAATCCCAGTTTCAGGAATCCGTCAAACACTTCTACGCATGAAATGAAGGCGATGTTTTCACGCGCGATGTAAAGAGCCTTGAAAGGTGCGTTGTTGAAGGTGACAAACAGCATCACGATGGACAAGAGATAGACCTGCATGGCCTCTGGCCTCTTATCGTCTGCTATCTGCAAGTAGTTTGAGAAGATGAACCCCTTGATTGAAAACAGTACGGCAACCAACAACAGGGAGATGGCAATGTGCATGAGCACGCTGTTCGAAAACAGCTGCCTCACTCTTTCCTTACCCTCTTTGCCATAACTGTAGGAGAGGTGGCGCTGCGTCGTTACCACCATGGCGTTGGTCAGAAAACCCAACATGGCCACAATGCTGGCGACCAAGGCGTAGATGCCATAGTCGTCCTGCCCCAGCACGTTCAACACCAGTCTGACCGTGTAGAGCGACAGGCAGGTATTGATGAAGGTGCGACTGTACTGTGCAGCCGTGTTGACTATGATTTTCTTTCCGTCATCCATCATGCAACGGATTCTTCATCCGAGGGGGGTATCAGCTGTGCCTTGAAACTGTCTTTATAGATATACACCGATGTACCGATAAAGGCAAGGAAGAGCATGGCTGCCACGAAAATCATGCGTTTGGGCGAAGTTGCCTTGACGGGGACGCTTGCCGACTGCAGGATGGTAAACGCCGGAGTACGTTCCTGAACCTTGGCCTTGGCAGCCTGGTATTGGGCCTGCATGGCGTTGTAGGTGCTCAGCTTGGTCGACATCACATTCTCCAGTTCGTCTCGCTCTGTCACGTAGGCCTGCAGGAAAGCGTTCTGATGGCGGTCGCAGTAGTCGCTGTAAGCATGCGAGGCAGTCTCGTACTCCTTTCGGGCGCTGTCTGCCAATTGCTTGTAGTAGTCCATGTCATTGCGGGCCTTGCTGGTTCGATAGGTGGTGATGAAGTCCTGCAGACGCACACGGGCAGAGTCGGCCATCGTGACACAAATGAGAGGATCCTGATCCACCACGCTTATGGTGATGACACTGGTCTTAACGTCCACATCGCACGTGATATTGTCGCGCAGCTTGTCTATCAGGGCATCCTCCTCTTTCGACAGGCGTCGCGGATCCAGCGGCTTGTTTTGCGCAATCGGATTGGGTGCCTCGCCAAAGAGGGATAGTATCTGACGCTTACACCAGCGGAAGGGATACCCCAGCGGGTTCTGCTGCTGATGCTTAGTCATGTAATTCAGATAGGTGGTGTCGATAGCCCCATCCATGGACTTCACACGCACGTTCAGCAGGTTGACGAGAAATTCGTTGGTTGCCATCACGTCGGGATAGAGCTCTGGATAGAAAGCATCCTCACTCTGCACGCTTCCCAGATCGAAGCCGAAGCTGCTGGCCAGACTGCTCAGCGTTCCGCCCGCCGACTGACCACCCATCTCGGGTGCAAGCGTCAGGCTCGTATTGTAGGTGCGAGGCTGAGGGAGAATGTAAGCACACGCCAGGACAAAAGTGACAATCCACACCTTGACGAACAGCCACTTCCTACGCCAAAGATTGCGGACGACCACACGCAGGTCAATCACCTCATCTGCACTATCCTTTTTCTTATCTTGGATATCGTCTTTCATTTGTTACAAATTAAA
>JAKSLN010000084.1 GCA_024401165.1 Bacteroidaceae bacterium | reverse complement strand
CTAAAAGATCCTACATTTCTCCTACATTCATCATACACAACCTACACATCCTACACACATCCTACATACTTACATACATGGTGTATTATACTGAAGTACTTTTACTTACATCATTCATGTAGGGTGTGTAGGATGGTTTACAAGAATTTGACGAATTAAGAAGCGTGAGTCGTTGCTCGAATGGCAAGTTAGCATTGCAGCGCCAGATAACCGTCCAGCCATGGCTGGACGGTTGGTTCTTGCAGCAGAAAAAGATTAGAGATGCTGCGTCTCTTAACCGTCCAGCTATGGCTGGACGGTTAGTGAATGGTGCACGAAAAACACAGCATTGCAGCAACAAACGAGATGGCGACCCCCAAAAACAATGATTCCGCAAGTCCTTCGAAAGAAGAGCTTGCGGAATCATGAGGTTGTGTCGTAATGATATTTAGCTGGCCAGAACCATTGGCGACTTCCACTCTACAACCTGCCGTTGTTCGAGAGACGCACGGACATCGATGAGTCGTTGATTGGAACTGCCACGATAGAGAAGGTCCTCGTCGCGGAGCGCCTCTACGTAGGGACCGTCAACCAGCACGTCGACATACTGCAAAAGGTTGCGGGTGTTGGGACGAAGGAGGAGTGTTTCAAAGGTGAAGCCGGTGTAGCACCAAATGGTCTTCGAACTCTGTTGCTTAATTGCCTTTGCCAGTTCCGTAAATCCTTCGGCCTGATACATGGGGTCACCACCCGAGAAAGTGACGTCGGCGAAGGGATCGTCAAGGATGATCTTCATAACCTGCTCCAATTGCATGGACTTTCCTGCTCCAAAGTTCCATGACTGCGGATTATGGCACCCAGGGCAGGCGTGCTCACATCCCGAGCAGTAGATGCTGGTACGGAAACCAGGTCCATCTACTGTCGTGTCTTCGATTATGTCGATGATGCGTAAATCCATCTTATCAGTCGTGTGTTACACGGTCGTTCAACTCGGAGAGCTTAGCCTTATTCCAGCGATCGGTAGTACCAACCAGATAACCGGTAATGCGCTGAAGACGATCGATATTCTCACTACCGCACTTGGGGCAGACCTTGAGGTCCTTTTCTGCGTTTTCAGCACCACAATCCATGCAGCGGTTGCGTGTGTGGTTAACCGAACCATAACCCATGTTGTACTTGTCCATCATGTCGACAATACGCATTACAACCTCGGGATTGTGGGTGGCATCGCCGTCAATCTCAACGTAGAAGATGTGTCCACCACGGGTCAGGTCGTGATAGGGCGCCTCGACCTCAGCCTTGTGACGAGCCGAACACTTGTAGTAGACGGGAACGTGGTTGGAATTGGTATAGTAGTCACGGTCGGTAACGCCGGGGATGATGCCGAATTTCTTCTTGTCGCCACGTGTAAAGCGACCAGAAAGTCCTTCTGCAGGAGTAGCCAGGATACTGTAGTTGTGCTGGAATTTCTCGCTGAACTCGTTGGCACGATCGCGCATGTAGCCGATAATCTTCAGACCGAGTTCCTGGGCCTCCTCGCTCTCGCCATGATGCTTGCCAACGAGGGCAACCAAACACTCTGCCAGGCCAATGAAGCCGATACCGAGGGTACCCTGATTGATGACAGGTTCGATGGTGCCGTTGGGATCGAGATTCTCGCTGCCAAGCCACAAAGAACTCATGACGAGGGGGAACTGCTTGGCGAAGGCGGTCTTCTGGAACTGCATGCGGTCGTGCAGCTGCTGTGCCGTAACGTCGAGCATGTGGTCGAGTTTAGCCATGAAAGCGTCGATACGCTCCTGCTTATCCTCGATGCCCATACACTCGATGGCCATACCCACGATGTTGATGGTAGAGAAGCTAAGGTTACCACGACCGATAGAAGTCTTGGGGCCAAAGCGGTTCTCGAAGACACGTGTACGGCATCCCATGGTAGCACACTCCCAGTTGTAGCGCTCAGGATCGTTGATGTCCCACTTATCATTTTGGTTGTAAGTAGCGTCCAGATTAATGAAGTTGGGGAAGAAACGACGAGCCGTCACCTGGCAAGCATACTTGTAGAGGTCGTAATTGCGATCCTCTGGCAGATAACTCACGCCGCGCTTCTTCTTCCAGATCTGGATGGGGAAGATGGCAGTCTGACCGCCACCCACGCCCTCGTAGGTTGAGCGAAGCAACTCGCGGATGATGCAACGACCCTCGGCCGAGGTATCGGTACCGTAGTTGATGCTTGAGAATACCACTTGGTTACCTCCACGGCTGTGGATGGTGTTCATATTGTGGATGAAGGCCTCCATGGCCTGATGTACTCGGCCCACGGTGCTGTTGATGGCATGCTGCTTGTAGCGCTCCTTTCCCTCAAGGCCGCTCAACGAGAGGTTAAGGTAGTCATCGATGGGAGCTTCATAGAGTTCTGAGAGATCCTCACCGGTCAACTTCTCCAAAACCTTTACCTCTTCTATATATGAACTGCGCACGTAGGGTGCCAGATAGAAGTCGAAGGCGGGGATGGCTTGACCTCCGTGCATCTCGTTCTGAGCCGTCTCCATAGAGATACAACCCATGATGCTGGCGGTCTCAATGCGTTTTGCAGGACGACTCTCACCATGTCCGGCACGGAAACCTCCCTTGAGGATATGGTCGAGGGGGTGCTGCACGCAGGTCAGGGACTTGGTAGGATAGTAGTCCTTGTCATGAATGTGCAGATAGTTGTGCTTGACTGCCTCACGTGCATCGTCGCTCAGCAGGTAGTCGTCAACGAAAGGCTTGGTGGTCTCGCTTGCAAACTTCATCATCATGCCGGCAGGTGTGTCGGCGTTCATGTTGGCGTTCTCACGAGTTACGTCGTTGCTCTTGATATTAATGATTTCAAGGAAAATATCGCGAGTCTTTGCCTTACGGGCAATGCTGCGCTGATCGCGATACTTAATATAGATCTTGGCAACATCCTTACGGGAACTCTTCATCAGTTCCATCTCCACCATATCCTGGATTTCCTCCACGGTCATCTGGCTCTTGCCACGCATGGCGATGCGGTCGGTGATCTGACGAATCAACTCAGTATCGTCGCCATCGTCTGTGGTCAACATGGCCTTACGGATTGCGGCTGCAATTTTTTGCTCGTTGAAGCCGACGATGCGTCCGTCTCTTTTGACAACTGTTTGTATCATAATTATGAGGTATTTTTGTATTAGTTATTATCTGTTTGGGGGCACATTGCAGCCATGCACCATGCTTATATCGCTGATATTGTAGGGGATGAGCCAAAACACACCTTTTTACCCTTGCAAAATCGTTTGCAAAGATACTACAAAGGTTCAAAAATGCCAAACAAAATCACGAGAAAAATTTCAATTTTCAACAACTTTTACAAACAAGAAAAATCAAAAGTTTTCCAAAACAAAACAAGCAAACACTGATTTACAGCAACTTACACTTTTCTGTTAAAGCAAAAGTTTTCCAAAACAGAAACTAAGCAACTTACATCGGTACACTTTTGCCAAAAGGAGGAGAGAAAAAGACAAGGATTTCAACAAACAACATTAGCAATCCTTATCAACTGGGTGCAAAGTTACAAAACATCGTAGAAATACGCAAAAAAACAAGCTACTTTTTACAAAAAAAATCTTGTTCGCGACACCGACGACGAGCACACCTTATTTATATTATCTTTGGTTCTGAAAACCGCCACATTCTAGCACTTGCCCACAAGTACACCATAGGCACGTTTTAGGTTGAATTTATACAAGGTTCCGGAGGCAAAGCCAACTTTTTTTCTCCACCCTTAAAATAAATTATGTATTATGGACTGCAAAACATCGAAAAATCGGCCCGAACACCTCATATTTACGATTTATTTCGTATCTTTGCGCACAATAACGAAACAAGACTTATGAAGAAAAATTGGATTATCGCCCTCGTGGCACTTATTATCATCGCACTTATCGGTGTCGTTGCATGGCTTATGATGGCCCATCAGAAGGATCAGGCAGACAAGGAGGAACTTACCCAACTCAAGGAACTGGCCGAGATGGAGAAACAGGAAATGATTAACGACTACCAGGACTTCAACAACAAGTATCAGGAGATGAAGATGCAGATCAACAACGACTCGCTCATCGCCCAGTTGGAGGCAGAACAGAAGAAGACGGAAGAGGCTCTGGCCGAACTTCAGCGCACCAAGGCGAGCGACGCCAAGGAGATTATGCGGTTGAAGGAAGAGCTGAAGACGCTCCGCGCCATACTGCAGGACTTCGTACATCAGGTCGACTCGCTGCAACGCCTCAACGAGCGCCTCAACAACGAGAACCAAAACCTGCGCACAGCCAACGAGCAGCAACAGCAGCACATCTCGAACCTGACGAACGAGCGCACCGCTCTGACAGAGAAGGTAACCATTGCCGCCCAACTCGATGCCACCGGCATCCGCATGCAGGGCAACAACAAGAAGGGCAAGGCTACAGAGAAGATTAAGGATGTCAAGAAGTTCGTCGTATCCTTCAGCATCAGTCGCAACGTCACCGCACAGGCCGGCAACCGCAGCATCTACGTTCGCATCACCACACCCCTGGGCGAGGTGCTGACACGCGGAGGAAGCTTTGCCTACGAGAATCGCAACCTCGAATACTCTATTCGCAAAGACATCGAGTACACAGGCGAGGAGACTCCCGTCACCGTCTATTGGGACGTTGCCGAGACCCTCTCTGACGGAACCTACCGCGCCGACATCTTTGCAGACGGACACAACATCGGTCACACAAGCGTGACATTCAAGTAGAAAAGAAAAAAACAAAACAACATGGAAGAAGTATTCAAATACATTATCGGCCTGGGGGCCGCAGTCATGATGCCCGTCATCTTCACCATCCTGGGCGTCTGTATCGGCATCAAATTCAGCAAGGCACTCAAGAGTGGCCTTTACGTCGGCGTCGGTTTCGTCGGACTGGGTGTCATCACCGGTTTGCTGACCGACAGCCTCGGCCCTGTACTGAAGCAGGTAGTCGACATCTACGGACTTGAGCTTCAAGTATTTGACATGGGATGGCCGGCAGCTGCATCGGTTGCCTACAACACCCTCGTTGGATCGTTCATCATCCCCGTCTGCTTGGGCATCAACCTGGTGCTCTTGGTACTGGGTTGCACGCGCACCGTCAACATCGACCTCTGGAACTACTGGCACTTTGCCTTCATCGGAGCCGTCATCTATTTCATGACGGGCAGCGTGGCATGGGGATTCTTCGGAGCTATCATCTGCTACATCATCACACTCGTGCTGGCAGACCTGACAGCAAAACGTTTCCAGAAGTTCTACACCGGCATGGACGGCATCAGCATCCCCCAGCCCTTCTGTCAGGGTTTCATGCCCTTCGCCCTCGTCATCAACAAGGCACTCGACTACGTGCCCGGCATCAACAAAGTGAACATCGATGCTGAGGGAATGAAGAAGAAGTTTGGCCTGCTCGGCGAGCCCCTCGTGCTGGGTGTCATCATCGGCATCATCATCGGCTGTCTGGCTTGCGACAGCTGGCAGGCCGTCATCGACAAGATTCCCGCCACCCTCGGACTCGGCATCAAGATGGGAGCCGTCATGGAGTTGATCCCCCGCATCACCGGACTCTTCATCGAAGGATTGAAACCCATCAGCGAGGCCACGCGTGAACTCATTGCCAAGAAGTTTGGCGACAAGAAGGAACTCTACATCGGCATGTCGCCCGCCCTCGTCATCGGCCATCCCACCACGCTGGTAGTGAGCCTCCTGCTCATCCCCGTCACCCTCGTGCTGGCCGTCCTGCTGCCAGGCAACCAGTTCCTGCCCTTGGCATCGTTGGCAGGCATGTTCTACGTCTTTGTGATGGTACTGCCCTACACCAACGGCAATGTGCTCCGCTCCTTCATCGTGGGCCTCGTAGTCATGGCCATCGGCCTTTACTTCGTGACGCTGATGGCGCCCGACTTCACCAGCGCCGCCCATTCTGTAGCCCAGGCTCACCCCGAGGACAAGGCCGTTGTCATCCCCAGCGAGTTCCAGGCAGGCGGTTCGCTCGACTTTGCCAGCTCTCCCCTCTCCTTCATCATCTACGCAGGCATGAAGTACCTCAAGTACATCGGTGCAGCTCTACTCGTCCTCCTCACCATGGGCATGGTAGTCTGGAACAAATTGCAGATTAAGAAAGAGGAAAAGTAAAGTATCTAAAGAATCAAAAAACAACACAAAAATACAATGGAAAAGAACTACCTGAAACTAGCGATCCTCGGCGCTGCACTCTGCGCCAGCGCTGCTGCTTCGGCACAAGAGGCCGACCGCTTCGTGGGCAATCAACACGTACGCTTCCAGACGGCCTGCCACCCCAAAGACGTCATGCACTATGACACCAAGACGCTGCGCGAACGCTTCGTCATGGAGAAGGTTATGGAGGCCGACTCCATCCTCTTGACATACAGCCACTACGACCGCTTCATCTTTGGCGGTGCAATGCCCGTCAACAAGACCCTCAAGCTGGAGAACTTCTGGGAGTTGGGACTCGACGTCGACAACACCATCCAGGAGAAGTATTTCCTCTACAATCGCGAGGTGGGCATCGTGAACTGCGGCCTGGGCGAGGGCTACGTCATCGTTGACGGCAAGGAATATCCCCTGCAGCCTAAGGAAGCCCTCTACGTGGGACGCGGACATATGCAGGACAAAAAGGGCAACTGGACCGACGTGAACAAGTCTGTTGAGTTCCGTTCGAAGGACGCCAGCAAGCCTGCCAAGTTCTACCTCAACAGCGCCACCGCGCACACCCACTACAAGACACAGTGGATCACCCTCGACGGACGCAAGGGTTCGCTCAAGGCTGCCGTATGGGGCCCCGTTGGCACCACCGAGGAGGCAAACAACCGCACCGTTTACAAGCTCATCGTCAACGACGTGTTGGAGGAGGGACCCTGCCAGTTGCAACTGGGCCTGACGCAGCTCAACCCCGGTGCCGTATGGAACACCATGCCTCCCCACACTCACGGCCGTCGCATCGAGGCCTACTACTACTTCAACCTGCCTGAGGACCAGACCATTTCGCACGTTATGGGACAACCCAACGAGACGCGCAACGTATGGCTGCACAACGAGCAGGCCATCATGTCGCCCGAGTGGTCCATCCACGCCGCAGCCGGAACCTACTACTACACCTTCATCTGGGGTATGGCTGGCGAGAACCTCTTCTACAACGACAAGGACAACATCCCCGTAATTGACATCCGATAATGGGTAAAGGAAAACTGGCTAAGTTCGCCGACATGGCGGCAAACCCATTGGTTATTGAGTGTCCTTTTGCAGCTGTGCAAGAGGGCACCTTCGAGTTACGCGGCAAGTGGCACTCGGACTTCTTCCACAACGACAACCCCATCGTATTGGAGTTAGGTTGCGGACGTGGCGAGTATACCGTAGGACTGGGCCGACTCTACCCAGAGAAGAACTTCATCGGAGTGGACATCAAGGGAGCACGCATGTGGACGGGAGCCAAGGATGCCCTCGAAAGCGACATGAAGAACGTAGGTTTCCTGCGTACTAACATCGAGTTCATCCAGCAGTTCTTTGCGCCAGGCGAGGTTAGCGAGATCTGGCTTACCTTCTCTGACCCCCAGATGAAGAAGGCCACCAAGCGACTCTCATCCACCTACTTCCTGCAGCGCTATCGTCAGTTCATGCAAGAGGGCGGCCTCGTCCATCTCAAGACAGACAGCAACTTCCTCTTCACCTACACCGAAGAGATGCTCAAGGCAAACAGCATTCCTGCCGAGGTATGCACCAGGAGTCTGTATAAGGAACAGGGAGAGGACACCTTCGAGGCCCGCTCCTTCCAGACCTACTACGAGTCCATGTGGCGTGCCCGCGGCATCGACATCAAGTATCTTCGTTTCCGCCTCCCTCTTCAGGGCAACCTCATCGAACCCGACGTGGAGATTCCGCTCGACGAATATCGCAGCTATAGCCGCGAGAAGCGCAGCAGCCTGGAAGTAAGTAAATAACAGCAAATCAATTAGAACCATTAGTCCAATTAGTCCCATCAGACCAATTAGACTTATCAGCCCCATTAGCCCCATGGAATTATATCCCCAACTCATCATGGACGCCCTGGCCACGGTACGCTACCCAGGCACGGGCAAGAACATCGTGGAGATGAAAATGGTAGAGGACGACCTGCGCATCGCAGGCCTTCACGTTTCGTTCACCCTCATCTTCGACAAGCCCACCGACCCCTTCATGAAGTCGGTCGTCAAGGCTTGCGAGGCGGCCATCCACGCCTTTGCCAGCAAGGATGCCGAGGTGGAAATCAAGACGAAAGCCCTGCAAGCTCCACGTCCCGACCTGCCAGACCTCCTGCCTGGCGTGAAGAACATCATTGCCGTAAGCAGCGGAAAGGGCGGTGTTGGCAAGAGCACCGTGGCAGCCAACCTGGCCGTTGCCTTGGCACGTCTGGGCCATCGCGTCGGCATTCTCGACTGCGACATCTTCGGACCCTCCATGCCCAAAATGTTCAAGGTGGAGGACGCACGTCCTTACAGCGAGAACGTCGACGGACGCGACCTCATCACCCCCATTGAACAGTACGGCATCAAGATGCTGAGCATCGGATTCTTCGTCGACCCCAACCAGGCCACGCTTTGGCGAGGCGGCATGGCTTGCAACGCGCTCAAACAGCTCATCGGCGACGCCAACTGGGGCGACCTTGACTACTTCATCCTTGATACGCCTCCCGGCACCAGCGACATCCACCTCACCCTCGTACAGACGCTCCCCATCACGGGTGCCGTCATCGTCAGCACCCCACAGCAGGTGGCTCTTGCGGATGCACGCAAGGGTATTAATATGTATCAGAACGAGAAGGTCGACGTGCCCATCCTCGGTCTGGTAGAGAACATGGCTTGGTTCACACCAGCCCAACATCCCGACGAGAAGTACTTCCTCTTCGGCAAGGAGGGCGTCAAGCAGTTGGCCGAGGAGATGGACGTCCCCCTGCTGGGACAGATTCCCGTCGTACAGGACATCTGCGACCACGGCGACCAGGGCGAACCCGTTGCCCTCGACCCTTCCAGCATCACAGGAAATGCCTTCCTGCAACTGGCAGCTCGCGTTGTCACGCAGACCGACCGCCGCAACCTCGAGAAGGCGCCCACCACCATCGTTGGAGTCAACAAGTAACAGGCTGTCTATGAAGAATATCGCAAGAATTGCAGTCAGCATCCTTGTCTGCACACTCTTTGCCACACCGATCCATGCCCAACTCGCAAAGAGCGGCAAGTCGGCAGAAAGCCTCGTTCCCCAAGGATGGGAGCAGGCAACTGCCACGGGCGACATCAACAAGGACGGTTTCGCCGACCTGCTCCTTGAGGCCACGCCCAACGATTCCACCAAGATGGAGGTGCGCGACGACGGTTACGTCTACAACTACAATCAACCCATCCTTGCCATCTACTGGGGATCGGCCGACGGCACCTTCACACTATGGAAGCAGTACCCCACCCTGCTCCCTCATCGAGAGGATGAGTTCACTTCCTATGACCGTTCTTACACCATCACCGACAAGGGCATTCTGCGCATCAGCATCGATCCATTCTCCTCTGCCGGTTCGTGGGAAAACGGCAACACGACCTTTGTCTACCGCTACCAGAACGGCGACCTCTACCTCATCGGCGAGGACCAAGAATCGACCATCCGCAACACGGGTGAAACCTGCGTAGTCAGCAAGAACTACCTGACCAACAAGCAGCAAACCGTCAAGGGACGCATCGACTCCGACAAGACCCGTGAGACATGGAAGTCTCTTCCCCGAAGGCCTCTCCAACGCCTCGGCGAACACGCCATGGAATAGACGCCTTTCGAACAAGGGGCACAACAAGCCTTCGAAAAGTCACACTACACGATAAAAAAAATCCCGCTACGCTCTTTTCAAAATAGCGCTGCGGGATTTGAAAAATTGCGCTGCGGGAAGTAACCGGCTGACCTAGGGCAGCCGGTCGCTTCCCGCAGCGCCTCTTTTTTGCCGTCCACACAGCAATGTTCTAAGAGCGTAGCGCCCTATTTCGTTTTGCCACGCCGAAGGATACAAAGGATGAACCATAGCCCACTTCAGCAGCAAGAGACGTGTTTCTCTCTGACATACATGAATCCCGTCACGATGCGCACGTACCAGGAAGTCGAGTCTTCGACTAAATGAGCAAAGTGAGGACAACGCTCCAATGGGCCATGGCTCCGAGCAGGACAAAGACGTGCCAGATGGCATGGTAGTGAGGACGCGAGTCGTGGGCATAAAAATAGGTGCCCAAGGTGTATAGGATGCCTTCTGCCAGCAGGAAGGAGAGGGAGAGGGCGGACATGCGTGAGAAGACGGCAGGAGCCACAAGCAGTATGCACCATCCCATGGTAAGGTAGATAGCGAGGGAGAGCTTGGGCCAGCGTCCGATGGCAAAAATCTTGTAGAAAGTGCCGCCCAGCACAGCTGCCCATTGCACGCCGAAGATGGTCCAGCCAAGCCACCCCCCGATGACACCCGTGCAGATGGGGGTGTAGGAGCAGGCTATCATGACGTAGATGCTGATATGGTCACACTTGCGCAGCACCTGCTTGGCCTTTCCCACCGGCAGCCAGTGGTAGACGGTGCTGCTGAGGAACATGAGGAACATGCCAGAGATGAAGAAGATGACGCCGAAAGCCATCGCCCAACCCTGACGAACGGCAGGCCATGCCATCCAGATGGAGCCAAGCGCAAAGAGCACGCCAACGAGATGAGTCCAGGTATTACCTGTTTCAGATTTTTGAGGAAGCCACATAGATTCTTTCTTAAGGAGTTGCAAAAGTACACAAAAACTC
>JAKSLN010000083.1 GCA_024401165.1 Bacteroidaceae bacterium | reverse complement strand
TCAAGAACTGTTCCCCGTCTCAGTTCAGAGAGAACTATCATGTGAAGAACAGCTCAACCTGCCACCTGTATTTATAAAGGAGCGCAATGTTTTTGCTTCAAGATAGAAGTTGTTTGTGTAATATGTGAAGGTACGTCTAAGTTCTGGCGAGTAGTAAACAATGCGTCGTAGTTCACAGTTCACAGTTCATAGTTGGCTTCGCCGAGCCCTTCGGCCTTCATGGTTATTCGCCGAAGCTCATCAAGTTTTGCCGTCATTTTGCAAAGATGAACCTTAGCAGGGTGAACTGAACCAGCATGGCAACCAGCATGACGAGTGGTGGTGCGATGAGGTGGTGCACACCCATCCACAAAAAGACATTGAAGAGTGCGATGTGCAGGAAATAGTTCAGTCCGTGACTGCCTGCAAATCCGCAGAAACGTTTCCATGTGGGAATGGTTCGAAAGGTAAAATAGCTTGTCAGGAAAAAGTTTCCCACAAAGCTTATCAGGTAGCCTGCCGTATACGCCACGTTGACTTCTATCCATTTCTGGAGCAGGTAGTAGATGCCATAGTGTACGGCAGCTGCCAGCACACCAATAATGCAGAAGCGCACAAACTGCATGACGCGCTTGTCTTGCCTTATCTTTTCCCAGTTCATTCGTTCAAGAGTTTATCGCTTATGATATACAGGGGTCTGTGTTTGACCTCGATATACACTTTGCCAATGTAGGTTCCCACGATGCCGATGGCCAGCGTGACGACAGCACCGATGAACCACAGCGACATCATCAGGGAGGCCCAGCCTGCGGTATAGTGGTTGCAGATGATGGAACCGATGACGTAGAAGAACATGCAGATGGCAATGAAGAGCATGAAGATGCCCACGTACAGAATCATCTCGATGGGACGGGTTGAGAACGACGTGATGCCGTCGCTTGCCAGGCGAACCATTTTGCTCAGCGTGTATTTCGACTCACCTGCCAGGCGGGGTGAAAGTACATCGTCTACGGTGGCGCTCTTGAAACCAATCAGGGGAATCATGCCTCTCAGATAGAGGTTGCGCTCGGGATATTCTGCCAGCGAGTCCAGCACACGCTTGGAGAGGAAGCGGAAGTCGGCATGGTTGTAGACGGTCTTTGCACCCATGAAGTTCAGCAACTTATAGTACATCTCGGCCGATGTCTTTTTCTTCCAGGAGTCTGCCTCCCGGTTTATCTTTACTCCATACACCACCTCGTTGCCCTCGGCATGCAGGTCAACCATCTTCTCAATGGCCTGCAGGTCGTCTTGCAAGTCGGCATCGATGGTGACAACCGCGTCGGCTAGGTTGCGTGCCGTCATCATGCCCGCCATGATGGCATTCTGATGTCCTACGTTGTGGGCAAGGTTCAGTCCGCAAATGAAGGGATTGGCCTGATGCAGTTCGCTGATAATCTCCCAAGTGCGATCCTTGCTGCCGTCGTTGACATACAGCACAAAGCTGTCGTGCGTTATCTTCTGGTTGTCGGCAAGACGGGAGAGGAGCTCCGTGAGACGTTCAGCGGATTCCTTTAGCACAAGTTCCTCGTTATAGCAGGGTGAGACGATGGCAAGTTTTATCATTTTTCGGTTTTTTTGCTGTTTTTGATATTCTGGGTAAAGGCGGAATAGGTGCCAAACTCTTCTCCTCTTCCTTTCAGGTGGAGGATGATTTCGCGGAGACGATTGTACATGTCCTTTCCTGCATGATGGCGGATGAGATAAGGCATCCGGAACTCGGGATGCTCGCCAAGTGGGTAGAACTCCCATGGATGAAAATAGGTGTTGAAATGTCCGTCGTGGCTGATGATGCGGCGGCACAATGCCTTGTAGAGCCAAAGCGGGAAGTGGTGGAGCGAGAGCCAGAACATGGGGATGCGCAGCCAGGGACTGACGGAGGCGGGTATCTGCACCACACCTTCTTCAAAGAAGGGTTTTCGGGGGGCATTGAGGTGCATGTAACGACCTGGAATGAATGCTGGGTTCAGCGAAGCATTGTACACGTAGCCCTGCTTGGCCTGCTCCTTCAGGTCAACGGGAAACATGCGTGGCTGGCGGTACCCCTTGATTGTGCGGCCTGTCATTTCTTCCAAAATCTGCTTTGAATGAATCACATCCTCGGGCTTGGGCTGCCAGTGGTCGCAACCATGTGCAGCCACTTCGTGTCCTTCATCCAGGATGCGCTTCATGACTTCGGGTGCGTGGGTGGCAAAGTTGCTCGTACAAAAGAAGGTGGCTTGCACACCGCATTCCTTCAGGCAATCCAAAATCTGGTTGGTGCCATACACGGACACCTCCATGCCTTCCTTCAGCGTGTCCCATTCCACGCCATGCTCACGTGGAACATCATATTCTTCCGTGTCAAAACTCAAACAAACCATATTTCATTACTTTTTCTTCAGTTTTCGATTTCCCCAGTTCTTTCTGTTCCGGGGTACGCTATCTCTCTTGCGGCTTCCGGTTTCTCATTCCCCTTTTCTTTCCGTCTTCAGTTCCTCCAACCAGTTATAACTTCCTTGCAGGATGGCCATTCCGTGTTGCAGTCGCTTGTCGTCGGGCGAAGGTGTTTCGACTATGCTTTTCTTGCCCAGATTGTCGTAGATGCTGACTCCGGTACTGTCCTTGAACAGGAAACCATCGACAAACGTACTGTATGCAAAGGGGTATTTGTAGGCTGTACTCAGGACGTTGCGACTCCACTTAAAGTCTTTGTGAGCGATGCCCATTTGCCCGAGCAATGTGGCTGCCACATCGCTCTGACTCATCAGCGTCTCTATCTTCTTTGGCTGGCGGATGGCACCACCCGTCCAGAGCATTCGGGCTCGGAAGTAGCGTTCGTCAACTTCGCTTAAACCTTCGTATCGGAACCCGTGGTCGGGGACGATGACCACCAGGAGGCTTTTCCAAATATCATCCTGCGAGAGACGATTCAGAAAACGCCCGAGAACATGGTCCGTATAGGCAAAAGCGTTGTCCACCTCCTTGGGAAGCCGGTTGTAGGGAACCTCGAAAGGCTCGTGGCTGCTAAGTGTCAGAACCGTTGTCAGGAAAGGTGCTTTCTGGTGCTGCAAATCAGCATAGACTCTGTCGAGCACGATGCTGTCGTTTGCTCCCCACGAACCACCACTCTTCTGCTCCGCGTGGCTGAAGTCGTCTTTGCTGAATGTCTTTTCGAATCCGGTGCTGGTCAGGTAGCCGTGCATGTTGGTGAAGTAGAGGTCACCGCCATACCAAAACGTGGTGTGATAGCCCTCCCGTTGCAGAGAACGCGCCATGCTGGGCATCAGTTGGCTGTGCAGGGGAAGTTTCATCACACTAAGCGACGGGAAACTGAGTGTACCGCTCAGGACGGTAAGCAAACCGCGGTCGGTCCGGAAGCTATTGTTGTTATATTCGCTGAACCATGCGGATTTCCTTGTCCATTCCTGTAAGTTTGGCGTCACGTCCTTTGGGCCGCCGTTTTCGGGAAAGAACATGTCGCCCATACCTTCTACGATGATGAAGAGTATGTTGGGACGCTGAGTGTTGAGCAACGTGTCGGTAAGTGGGTCTGCATCGCTTTCGCTGGGGTAAATTTTTTCCAGAATCTGCGTACAAACCTTATTGTCCAGGTAGCGATATTGCGTGTCGAACTTTTCGTTCTTGCCCAACGAGTACAGCATGCTGAATGTCGGATTGACTGCGGCGTGGTTCAGCAGCTGGCGTTGGCTGAAGTAGGCTTGCCCAACGTTCATCGTGCTTTCGCTCAATCCGCCACGAATCAAAATGGGTTGAATGGCGGTAACGAGCAACAAACCAATCGTATAAGGCAAACGAATGGACTTCCATCTTGCCTTCGTGCCCACCTCATTTGACAAAGTGATGCGCTTGGGCGTAAGGCGACTAAGAAGGAAGGTAAGGCCTGCGGTTATGATGAGGGTGGCAAGCACGCGTAACAGTACAAACCCAAGACTTACGCTGGCCAGTGCTTCTTTTGGTGAGTCGATGTAGTTGAACAGGGTGGCGTCTATCTTGAATCCCCAAAACGGATAGAGACCGGCATCGACAATCCATAGGGTTGTGATGAGAAAGGCCACTACGGCATAGTAGGGCGTGAGTACCCTGCGCAGGGGGAATCGGGGAACCCAGATGGAAACGATGGTGAGGAGAAGTGGGACGATGATGAGGTAGCTTGTCATGCTGAGGTCCATCGTGAAACCATGGCAGACGACGTCCCACACGTCTCCCAACGAATAATTGTCGCCAACCCAGACCAGGAATGCCACTTTCCCCAGTGAAAAGAACACGAGGAAAACCAGATAAATATATAAAAGGTAGAGCAATGGCATGGGCATTATTTGCTTTTCATCAATTCATCATAATCTACGTCATGGCGGATGATTCGCTTAGCATGACGGTTGTAGCGGGGAGACAGGATATCTTTTGTCTCATCGTATTCCTTGCATTTGATACCCGCCAGCTGGAGCAGCGTGTGGGGCAGTCGTTCGGTGATGTAGGGAATGTGCTGTGCTGCCCGTATGGATTCGTCAACGTCGGGATGATGCTGACGATAGGACGGCGAGAGATAGAACATGAACGGAACCTCGTATTGATAACGGGCAATCTCGGTCGTCATTTCCTTGCCGCTTGTCCTCTCAAACTTGTCGCGCCAGTCAAAGACTTCTTCTCCGTGATCGGAGAGGTAAATGCCGATGGCGTCTCTGTCTTTGAAGAGGTTGAATATGGCATCGACCACCTTGTCGTTATAGGCGGTTGCGTTGTCATAGTGAGCAGCCATCTCCCTGCCTCTTTGGCCGCCAAAAGGTGTTCTTTCGTCCTCGGCCTTGAAAGGTGCCTCTTCACTTGGATAGCGTTTGTCATACTCAACATGCTGACCATAGAGGTGGACGATGAGCAAGGTTGGCTTGTCAAAGAACTCAGTTGAAGGCAGTTCCTTCAGCATCTGCATGTCGTATTCATACTGCTCCTTGTTGCGCACGTCGAACTGGATGTCAGATAGTTCTGGTGAATTGAAGATGGTGCCGCCAACTGCATTCCAGAGGTTGTTTGTCTTGAGTGCAAACTGGTTGGTTAGAAATGCTACTTGATAGCCCGCCTTGCGGAATAGGACGGGGAAGAGCGAATACTCCGACCAGTCATCCTGGCATTGTGAATCCCACATCGAAAAAACGTGGCGCATGACAGTTGATGTCAGGTTGGAGGGCGAAACAACGTCATAAAACGGGACGAGCAGGCTGTCCTTTTCCAAGGCCGACAACCGAGGGGTTGTGGGCAGGTACGATGGGTTGTAAAGAGGGGAATGGTATTTGTTGTACGACTCTCCCATGATCATGATGATGAGGGGACTCTTGAAGGTGCAACTTTCCACTTGTGCGCCTTTGCAACTCTCGGCCAGTTTGGAAAGTTCCTTTGTCGAGACCCGGTTGTAGGCGTAGCCATAGAGCAGACGAACCATGGGCGTGTTGAAGTGAGGCATGTTCCTCTCCTCAGAAATCAGCATCGTCGAATCTGCCCCAAAGCACTTGACAAGCTTCGTATAAGATGAAATCTGGCGAATGCCTGACCAAAGAATCAGCAAGCCAATGAGGCATGCCGGTACGTGTTTCCAGTTGGGAATCCGTTCGGTCACCTTAGCCAGAAGGATGGAGAAGAACAGCGTTGCGAAAGTAATGAGGAGGCTCCACCAGGTGCTGGCTTGCGCGGAGATGGACGAGAGGAACTCCGTACTCTCCTTAGGGTTGGTCTCGAGCAGCAGTTCAACAACATGTACCGAGTAGAAAGAGTGGTAGCAGAAGATGCACAGCATCTCTCCACCGCAGATGATGACTACAAGTACCCACACCAGCCAGGCAAGGCGTACCTTGCTCAAGGCGTAGGCCAGGGCAGCGGCCAGGTAGCACCCAAACATGGGTAGCAGGAAGGACAGGAAGGGGTCGACGAAGTCGGCAAGGATATTGCCGCAAACGGGTATGACCAGCGTCGTCATCAGCACGGCAAAGAGGAACAGTGCCGTGTGCTGCTTCAGAGGTGTAAGCATGGATTGCAGGTATCTCATTCCTCTCTTCATTCTTTACACGTTACGCTATCATATTGCTTGCTCAGCATTTCATAACTCAGTTTCAACCAGATAATGGCAATGGGCAGGGCCTTCAGGGCAAAAGGCTGAATCCAGTCCCTACGCAGCACGGCTGGCATCAGGTCGCTGGGTGAGAGGCTGGTAAGGATGAAGGCAAAGACCATCAGGGCAATGTCGAGGCGACTGCGCTTCCACGGACAGGCGGTGTACCAGATGACAACGCCAACGAAGGCAATAATGTAGCCACTCGACTCAGAACCGGAACTGAACAAGCAAACGAACATCAGCACGGAGGCCAGTATCGTCTGCCAGAAACCCTCGTTCTTCCACTGCTTGAAACGCAACAGCGGAAGGGCAAACAGCAGCATGGCGGGCAGAATAACAAGGATGTCGCTATAGCAAGTCCACACGTTGCCGGGATCCTGCGGAACACCCTCGCCCCAGAACTGCGTGCGATAGGTCGTCAGTCCCACGCTGAAGGCGTAGCCCACCTTGCGTATCAGGCCCAGGAGAGAGATGTTCTGGTGGGTGGCAAACAGGTTGTCTCCGTTCTTCTCCACCAGCGACATTCCCCACTCCCTGTATTGGTCTACCACATATTCGGGCGATGAGATGAGCATGGGCGCACAGAAGAGCACCGCCGACCAGACAACAAGCCATCCGATGAACTTCCCCTTGTGCTTGCTGCAAAGGAAGAAGGCAAGCCCCACGATGCCGTACAGTTTGACCAGCGTACCTATCACGATGAACAATGTGGCCCATACGTCCTTCTCCTTCCGCACGAAGTGATAGGTCAGCAGTATCATTGCCACAACGGCAATGTTGAACTGGGACATGAAGATGGCCGTGAGCAGTTCGTGCGCACAGAAGAGTAGCATGAAGGTTTGCTGGCGTGTTGTGAAACTGTCTTTCCGTATGGCCCAGTAGAGCAGCATGGCCAGTCCCAGGTGCCAAAGCAGCAGGCCTATCCACTCCACGGGCTGGATGGCAAACGGTGCAATCAGCAGGCTGAAAAGCGGACCGTAATGATTGCTGTCAGCATATTGATCCGGGTATTCTGCATAGAGCGACGTGCCCTCCCAGGCATGCCAGAAGGTGTATTTGAATATGAGATAGTTGTTGTATTTGTGCAACTTTGTCAGCGAAGCAACGATGGGCAACAGCAGCCAAAGTCCGAGGAGCGTGCGCTTGTCGCTCCAAAAAGGGAGGCTGAATATCTTTTTCAGTTTCTGCATAGATTGTCTTTGTCTGTATTGTGGTTTGGGGAGGTCCTTGTCCTCTGGTTAAGGCTGGGGAGCGTTCTCTTTTTTGTAGATGCGGTTGAACTCTTCTAGTCCCTTCAGGTCGCGCTTCCAGCGGTTGTGCGTCCAAAGCCAGAACTCGGGCTGGCGCTGGATGGTCTGTTCGAGGAGGCGGAAGTATTTCTCGGTGATGTCCCAATCCTTATAGTCCTTGGGACGGTCGGTCATCAGCACGATGTCGATGTCGTAGTAACCGCGCTGTGGACGGCTGATGTCGAGATAGACGCAGGCAAAGTCGCACTGCTTGGCAATGCGCTCCGTCCCCGTTATGACGAGTGTGTCGGGGTGGTTGAGGAAGGAGGTCCAGTAATGCGTGCTCTGGAAGAGTGGAATCTGGTCGCTGATGAAACCGATGACGCAGTTTCGTCCTTCCTTTCGGGCGGCAAGGATGCGTCGTAGGATGGTGGCCATTGAGATGCTTTCGGGACCCATGGAGGAGCGGATCTTCAGCATCAGACTGTCGAAGGCGGGATTCTCAAGCGGATGGTACACCTGCCCAGACAATGTCTTTTCGGGCAGATAGAGCCCGATGCTTGTCACCCATTCCCAGTTGCAGTAGTGGCCCAGATAAAGGGCGACGTTACGATTCTCTGCCATCAGTTTGTCCAGCACTTCGAGGTGGTGGTAGCGCACCCTTCGCCTCATCTGGTCCTTCGACAGGGTGGCCAGTTTCATGGTCTCGAGGATGTAGTCGCAGAACCAGTGGTAGAAGCGGCGCTCAATGCAGCGGCGCTCCGTCTCGTCCTTTTCGGGGAAGCAATCTGCAAGGTGCTTCCTTACGAGTTTCTTCCTATACTTTACGATATAATAGACAAGCACATAGAGCAAGTCTGACAAGACATACAAAACGCGCAGAGGCAAGAGTGCATGAAGGCACACAAAACCGTAGAACAGGTAGTAGAGCACCTTCTGTCCGGCGTTCAGTTCCTTGGTGAAATTAGGTTTGGCTTTCGTTTCGTTCATTGTGCAATGGTCAGTTGGTCCTTGTTCATCCTCGTCATGTATGCCTGGATAGTCGCCTTGATGAGGCGTTCCATGTCGTGCTGCATGTCGGGGTGCTGGTCTTGCTGATTGTGGCGCTGCATCCAGTCCTCCCGATAGTTGTAGACTCCTTTCGTCGCTTCACCGTCGAATTGTAGTAGGTAGTCGCCCTTGACGAGTTGGTAGATGCCGTTGTTATACTGAATGGCCCAGGTTTCCTCGTCGGGGGTGTGGAAAAGGTCTTGCCCGAACGCCACGTAGGGTTTTTCGTAGCCAAGCAAACCGAGGAGGGACGGCATGATGTCTATCTGCTGGGCGATGCAGTGGCGGCGCCCTGGTTTGATGAGCGTCTCGCTTGGGTCGTAGAAAAGGATGGATCCGGCGTACAATCCCAGGTCCGTCTTGTATTCGGGATGGTCGGGCTGGTTGGTGTGGTCGCTGGTCAGTACGAAGAGGGTGTTCTTGAACCACGGTTGCTGGCGTGCCGTCTCGAAGAAGCGTCGCAACGCATGGTCGGTGTAGCGGATGCACTTGTGCAGCGGGTTGTCTCCCTCTTCCGGGAAACGTGTCTGGTACACCTCGGGCACGGCAAAGGGATGGTGGCTCGAGGCCGTGAACACAGCGGTGACAAAGGGTTCTTTCATCTCCGTCATTTTCTGGGCATAGAACTGCAGGAAAGGTTCGTCCCAAATGGCCCAGGTGCCGTCAAAGTCAGCATCGCCGTGGAAGCGCTTGTCCTGGTTGAACTCGTCGCGTCCCAGGTACTGCTGGAATCCGGTACTGTTGGCAAAGGCCTGAAAGCCCATGCTGCCGTTTTCTGCACCATGGAAGAAGGCGGACGAATAGCCCACCTTGCCCAGTTCGCCCGCTATGCCGCTTACCTTGTTCATCGAGGCGGGTGTCAGCACAAAGGGTTCGATGAACATGGGGATGCCGGACAGGATGCTGGGCATGGCATCGATGCTCTTTCTGCCGTTGGCGAAGGTGTAGTCGAAACTCAGGCAATGCTGGTAGAGCGAATCGACAAAAGGCGTATAGCCTTTGTACTTGCCAACGTCGAGGTCCTCATTGTAGGCACCAATAAACTCGCGTCCAAAACTTTCAACGATAAGGATTACCACGTTCTTCCGCTCTGTCGACAGAGTGCCCGTTTTCGTGCCGGGATGAACGGGCGTGTAGATGCTGTCCAGTTCTTCCTCGCTGAAATAGTTGGGGATGGGGAAGGACGTCTTTCCTATGGTTCGGATAAGCGAAAACGGAGTGTTGAGCACGACTGCAGCATCGCCAGGATGCGCCACATACTGATTGGCATTGCTGACGGTGATGGGACGGACGGCTGTCGTGAAACCACCTCGCATGCCGGCCAGTGTCAGGGGGATGTAAAGGGCAAAGGCTACCGTGTGGCAGAGGTACCAGGCTTTGGGGGTCTTCTGCCCTTCGAGCGAAGCATCGGGCAAACTTGCTGAGCGGTGAGGTTTTGAGGTTCTTTTTTTCTCTTTTGAGGATGCTTGCACAAGCAACCAGATGAGGGTGCAGCCGACGAGGACGAGGTACCAGTGGTTGAGCAGTTCCGTGCCGAAGATGGTGCCCAGATTACCTTCACCGGAAAACTCGTGGAAGACGGTCGTGGTGGTTCGGCGTCCGGTGTACTGGACGTAGACGGCATCGCACAAGTTCAGGATGACTGCCAGGCTGTTCACCACCACAAACACCCAGCGTGCCACGGCCTGCCATCGTTCGTTCCTGTGCCACGGCCAGGGGGGGAGCACCATCAGGGCGTAGAGCGCATTGGTGTAGAGGATGGCAGAGGTGTCGAAGAGCAGGGACCCCTTCAGTAGTTGCCATAGCGACCCGTCAGTCAGCGCGTTATGGTAGAGTGCCCAGTTCTCGCCGACAAACGCGATGCGGCAAAGCATGTAGACGGCATAGGCCGTCAGCATGTTCCTGGCAAAGGTCAGGATGCTGGCGCAGTTGCTATTCACTATGGTCGGCAGATGCTTCGTTTTCATAAATATCGCCACAAAAGTACGAAATATCTGCCACAAACTATATATAATAAGGTGGATTTTGCACTTTCCTCACTTGAAATATGAAATAAATCGGCAATCATCATGCCTATTTTTGAAGAAATTTGTAATTTTGCGCGCAATAAATTTAAACAAAAACAATGATTATATGAATTCTGAATTATTTATTTACAATACCCTGAGCCGCCAGAAAGAACTTTTCCGTCCGCTCGTTGAGGGTCGTGTGGGCATGTATGTCTGCGGCCCCACTGTCTATGGTGATGCACATTTGGGTCATGCCCGTCCTGCCATCACCTTCGACCTCTTGTTCCGTTACCTGAAGCATCTGGGCTACAAGGTGCGCTATGTTCGCAATATTACCGACGTGGGTCATCTCGAACATGATGCCGACGAGGGCGAGGACAAGATTGCCAAGAAGGCACGCCTCGAACAGGTGGAGCCCATGGAGGTGGCACAGTACTATACGAACCGCTTCCACGACGCCATGGCAGCCCTCAACTGTCTGCCACCCAGCATCGAGCCCCATGCCAGCGGTCACATCATGGAGCAGCAGCAGCTCGTCAAGGAGAT
>JAKSLN010000082.1 GCA_024401165.1 Bacteroidaceae bacterium | reverse complement strand
GGCGGCACTTTCCGCCTACATGCAGCTCGACACACCAAAGGCAGTCGCCAGCGCTGCTATGAAGCTCGTGAAGAGCCTCCAAAGAAAACTTCTGTAAACCTTTTTCATACTTCCAGAAATTTCCGCAGCGCTTTTTGGAAATTCCCGTAGCGGGATTTTAAAATTTCCGCAGCGGGAATTTCAAATTACTGCAGCGGTAATTTTCAACGACTCGCACGTAATTTGCAACACATTAATTATCAATAAGTTGTGAAATTGTGCCAAAATAGCAGAATTGTAAAGATAATTCTGAATTTCTTCACGGCGCGAAGCACCCTCACGGGAAACTCGTTTTTTTCAATGCACCTCCTCAAAAACTACAATACAACGCCTAATGCTTCTTCAAATTCACTTAAAGCAGATTGGCGCTTTACTCTGATCTTGCTCAGGTCCAGAGTTTTGATCATCTCGCGTGTCGCGTAACCCTTGCTATTGGTTCTTCTTACTTGCGGTAGAGTTTGCCGTGCTGAATGTAGAACTGTCCGTGCTGCACGGTGCTGATGCGCTGCCCGCTGAGGTTGTAGGGCATGTCGTGGCGGGGTGTGCGTGTGTTGCGTGTGATGCCGTTGGTGAGTTTGCCGGCCAGGGCATCGTCGATGAGGTTCCATGCTTGGCTGCGGTCGTCGACGGAGGCCTGGCTGATGCATGCTGCGTGGTTCTGGTTGGGGAGGACGAGGCGGAAGGTCGTCTCGTTGTTGTAGCACTCGTCGGGCAGGGCACCTCCGGTCCAGGCATCGTCGCCTCCGAAGAGAAAGATGATGGGCTTGCTGGCTTGGCATGTGCACTCGACGACCTTGTTGCGCAGGGAGGCGTCGTAGGTGACCGTTTTCAGATAGGGCATCTTAAGTCTGATGCAGTGGTTGCCGGACTGGTTCCAGACGGTGTTGAGCGAGTCGGCCAGGTCGGCGGGCCCGTCGTCATCCAGGATGGTGTGGAAGTCGAATCCGAAGTTGCCCAGCTCATGGGCTGCCTGATAGTAGTAGGCGGTGATGGACTTGTCGAAGTCCTTGCTGCTGACGGTGAAGGGCAGGGGCACCTGGTATTCGTGTCGGTAGGGTGGTACGGACTGCCGGCCGTCGGCTCGTGTCTCGGGCGTGTCGAGCAACCATTGCCAGCATGCTTCGGGGTCTAGTATGCCCTGGAATGCCATGTTGGCCCACAGGTAGGACGACGTGTGTCCATGCTTCATCAGCAGGGCTCGCATGGAGTCGACCTTGTCCAGCAAGTCCCTGACCTCGTCGCGCGACAGGTGCATGTGGGTATCGAAATCCAAGACTCCCACGTTGTACAGGAACTCCTGCTTGAGCTGGAGTGTGCTCAATGAGGGGTTGTAATACTTTGTCCATTCGCTGGACTGCTTGTAAATGTCGGGATTGGTGAGCATCTCGCGCTGTATGGCGTTGATGCGACGGCGCAACTCCTCGTCCCAGGCATTGGCCTTGTAGTACTGCATCGTGCGGGCATCGTTGGGCGTGTTGCATAATGGGGCCACGTAGGGCACGTAGAGGTCGGCATCGTCGGGGAAGAGAGCGTGTTGTATGGCTGTCGTGGTGCCGCCCTTGCTGATGCCAGTGATTACGTATTTGCCCCTGAAGACCTTCTTCGTCGCCTCGATCAGGGCGTGGAAGTCGGCAGCAGCCTCCTCGGCCGTGCAGTACTCCATTCGCTGGTTGGCTTTGGTGGGCATTGAACCTTCAAAGTAGCGGTGTTCGAGCGAGAGGACGTTCGCCTTCAGGTGGTTGGCTATCTCGAAGAAGTCGCTGTTGGCACTTCCCTCTCCTACGTAGTAGGACGGGTTGTCCCAATTGTATTCGTGGATCTCATAGCCGGAAATGAAAACCTGCATGGGGGTAGTGACCAAGCTCTTGTTCTTGCGCACTACGAGTGTGGCGCGCAGCTGGAACTGTTCGCCGTCGGGCTCCTGGTGGGAGAGCGGCTGGTGATAGTAGATGTGGAAGGACTGCATGTTGAGGTAGTCCGCCCATCCCTTGTCGCTGGTTACCACCACGACGGAGTCGATGATGGGGTCGTTGCGGAGCGTGGTGAGCCACGACTGTGCCTGCGCGACCAGTGTACAGACGAGGAGGCAAAGCGTGAGGAATGTGTTCCTGAACAGTTGCTTCCCCTCGTTCTGGCGTGCCGGGATACTCTGCCTTACCTTCATCGGTGAATAAAGTGTGTTCTCTGCCATTTTGTGTGTCTCTTATCCGTCAATGCCTCATTCCGTTTCGGGGAGATTCTTGTACGGATTCTTGGGGTGGATTATGATGAGGGAACTGCCGCGGAAGGTGGGAGATGATAAGGGGGCGTGTATTTTGCTGCTATTTTGTCTTTTCCCTGACTCCTCGGAAGGTGGCAAGGTAGTCTCGTAGGGGGAAGCCGCCACCCCATGAGTCGTGTTCGACCTGGTAACCGTCGTTCTCGGGTGTGGGGGATGTGCAGCTGTATTGTGCCAGGGGCAGGAGGATGGAGTTGCCGTTGGGGCCGACGATGCGTGCCACATTCCATTGGTTTACCTCCTCGTACGTGACGGTACACTCGCGGAAGAGCTCGTCGAACTCGGCGAGGGTGGGACGGCGCCATCCGTTGCTCCATTGCCACTCTATGCGGTCGAGGTGGTTATTGACGTAGTATTTTGCGCCTTGCATGTCCCAGTTTGCCATCTCGGGACGCTCGGCACCCAGGTTGTGGCTGGACCAGAGGACGGAGAGGCCGAGGTCGACGGCGCAGTCGGTCTCATGTCCTTTGCCTGGGATGTGTACACGGATGGTGTCGGAGTAGATACGCTCGCGGAACACGACTTGGAAGCTGGCAAAGACGTAATAGTCCTGGTTGATGCCGAGGTTCTGGAAGGTGAATGTGTTGTTCGACGGGTCGTAGGCCGTCTGGAGGAGCGGATGCCCGGGTTCGGGCACCTTGCCCAAAATGGCGGGGCAGATGGTTATTTCTACGCGGTTTGGCCATTTGTTGATTTCGTCGTCGTTGAGTTCGAAGGCGGCGGTAAGCGTGTGCTCGCTTTTGGAGGTGGCCGTTATGGAGGCGATGGCGAGGTGCTCGTATCGGTGTACCAGGATATTCTGGCTTCCCACTCCGCTGAAGTGTTGGGTTTTCTCCGGCTGGTCCTTGAGGTGGGTGATGTAGTAGAGGTTTACGACGTACTGGTTGTCGTAGCTGAGGTCGGAGATGGTGCATTCGATGTTGCTCAGCTTGGAGAGCGAATAGGTGAGGGGGATGGTGCGCTGCTGCTTCGTATTCTCGTTTGTCACTACAATGCCTGCCTCGTCGAATTCCAGGCCGGCGAGTTCGAGCTCGGGGAAGTTGACGCGCACGTGTGCCTCGTACTGATTGCCGTTGATGCGCTCAGTGCTGATGGTCTCGATGCTTCCCTCGGCAATGTTTATGCCGAAGGTGTCTTCGGCGTCGATGCATGAGCTCAGGCAGAGGATGAACGAGGTAAGCACTAGGATGGCCGAGAGGAGCAGGGCCAAGGACAGGAGGCGAGAGGGAAGGGTAGATTTATTGCGTTTCATCGTTTTCTGTTTAGGTTAAACTTCATTCCAACTCCTATGTGCAGGTCGCAGTACTTGCTGACGCTTTTCTTCTCGGTGGGTGCAAACATGGGCGTTGCGCCTACGGACAAGAAGAGGAAGCGGTAGCTGAAGAGGGCTCCTACGTCGAGGACGAGGCCTGCGATGCGCGACGGGGCGAAGTCGATGTCGGGGTAGCGTCCGCCATTGTACTTGGCGAAGCCTAGGCCGAGGTAGGGGTAGAAGTATTGGCAGACGCGATACATGGTTCCGGCTGAGAGGCTGAGCGAATAGGGGTTCTGGAGCTTTTCGATGCGGAGGTCCTTGTTGCCAAATTCGGAGATGAGGGGTGCGGGACCAAAGGAATCGGCCTGCGAACTGCCTCGCATCAGCAGCTTGGCGTAGGCGCCCCACCTCTTGCAGATGCCTACCATTCCTCCCATTCCTCCAGATGCGGTACCATACAGAATGCCAGCGAAATACTCGTTCTTCATGGGCATCTTGCGGAGTGTGAAGTAGCGCTCTATCTGTGCTCCGGGCATTACGTTGAGGTGTTCGACGCCACGGTAGAATTCGTTGACCTGGTCCTCCACGGTTATGTTGTGCACGCCACTTAGCGAGAGCGTCATGGGGGTTGTGCCCACCATCACGCCGTCTACCTTGACCTTTGCCATCGGGTGGTCGCTGTCGACGGTGACGGTACCCTTGGGCTGTGTGTCGGCTTGCTCGACGATCTCCATGAAGGGGCTGCGGAAGGTGTAGTAGCGCATGTTTCCCTCGATGGTGGGGTTGGAGGGGAGCTCCACCTCCTGTCCGTTGAGGGTGTAGATGTGGAGGGGCGAGTCCTTGTGGCTTCCTACGTAGAGGGTGGGAATGGTGTCTTCCTCAACCCTCATTTGGATGTCCTCGTGTGAGGTGCCGGTTATCAGGTAGTAGTTGTAGAAGATGGGTTTCTCCATCCCTTCGCGAATGACCTTTCCGTCCATGCCGAGTATCTTGTATTCGTCGTCCTGGCTGACGATGTAGCAGGGCAGCGTAGCGGGCACGCTGAGTGGCATCTTGTAGGTCTTTTTGCCTTCCTGAAAGAGGAGGGTGGAACGCAGGGCATTCACGCCGGGACAGTAGTTGAGAGTGGTGTAGACGGGAGGCAGGAAGAGGTTGCCTTGCTGATCAGCAATACCATAACGTCCGTCGGCTGCTTGCAGCGAGTAGTACCAGTTGTCGTCCGACGCGGTGACTACCTCCACCTTCTTTAGCTTGTACTCGTTCTTCAGACGCTTTATGTCGTCCTTGTGCTGGTCGCGCACGTCGAGAGCGTTGAGCGACACCTGGTCTCTCGATATCGAACCGTTGGGATGCCGGAACCAGTCTGCCTTCTGTGCTTGCATGGGCAGAAGGCATGCCGACAATGCCATCAATGTAAGAATCCTTCGCAAACTCATAATTACTTCCATTTTTGAAGAATGTTGAATTATATTTTTGCAAAATTACTAAAAGTTTTCGAATCGGATACGAAAAAAGTAAAAAAATTAGATACTGGTGTTTTTCGTGTGGTGTATTTTTTGGAAACAATATACAATTGGGCACAGATATGTTATTTTTGAACGCAATGCCCCTAATTCCCCATTCCTAATTCCTCAGAGAATTCCTTGGGAGTGATGCCTTTGATGCGCTTGAAGGCTTTGGTGAAGTTGCTGCGGTCGCCTATGCCGACAAGGTTTGCAATGACGTCGTAGCTGTAGTCGGGGTGCTTGCGTATTATCTCGCAGGCGTATTCGATGCGTTTCTTCATGCGCCATTGTCTGAAGTCGGTGTTCTTGCGTTCCCTGAAGTAGGCTCTGAAGACGACGACGCTGACACCAAGCTGGCGGGCAAGGTCGTCGGAGACGAGGTCGTTTTGCACGTATCCACGCCGGTCGACCCATTCCTGAAGGTTGCGCTTGAGGGTGTCGAAGTCTGTCTGGCAGGTGTCCTCGTCGATGGCAGTGTCCTGCTGCTGTATGGGGGTGGGCGTTGCCTGGAGTTGGGTGGTCTTGGAGACGAGGATAGAGAGGGAGGTGAAGTAGTGGACGAAGGTGACGACGACATGGCCGTAGCAGAGGGCGGCGAGAAGCATCCAGGCGTCGTAGATGGAAACGGAACAGAAGGGGGCCACGCAGGCCGTGAGCCCGATGACTGAGACGCCGATGAAGAACTGCTTGACCCACTTGAAGTGCCCCTCGCTATACTCGTCGAGGGCGCTATCGGTTATGGCCACGGTCTGCCTGTACTGGGCATAGAAGCGGAACTGGTACCAAAGCCAGAGGCTGAGGTAGACGAGGACGGACAGGGCGGCAGACCAGTAGAAGAGGTTGGGGAGGAGGAACTTGCAGAGGAGGAGCTGCGCGGCACTGAGGGTGATGGCGGCTGCGTTGAAGAGGATGAAGCGTGCCTTGATGCCGCTGGGGTTGAGGAAGGTGACGCTGGTGATGACGAAGAGGAGCGACTGGATGCTGGCCGAGATGAGGGTGCTGACGATGGTGCCCTCGTGACTGGTGAGCTGCGGGAAGATGACGTTCTTGGCGCAGGAGAGACCCACGACGAGGAAGACCATCATGAGGAGGATGCGGCAGTTGACGAGCATTTTCCACCGGCTCGGGTTGGGGATGCGAACCAGGTACATGTAAAGCGCAGAACTGAGAAAAGAGAATGCTGCGACGCTGCAGACTACGAGATGTCCTTCCATGTGTGCAAAATTACGCATTATTTTGTGGTTTTCATAGGAAAACAGTCGTTTTTCGGACTTTACCACACAAAAAACCACAAGAAATACCCTTTGAAAGACAACATGCGTTTGCTTTGCAATTTGTAATTTTGCATAAAAGTTTTTCTTGGGATAAATTTTATTGCTAATAAACATTCACTTTTAATTTCTGCAGACATGAAAAAAGTACTGTTGTCACTCTCTCTGTTTGCCTGTTCGCTGATGTCACAGGCACAGGTGTCTACTCCGTCGTGGAACGATGCTCCTTCGCTCTATACGGCCAATCTGGGTTTGAACATGGCCCATTATGAGTTTCCCTCGACGCTCTTCAACGTGGGTGTGGACTTGTCGTGGAAGTATGTTTATCTTGGCGTTGACCTTGCTGTTGGCAAGACGGATGGTTTTACGGAGTCGGCCTATGACTTCAAACTAGGCACAACGCTCCCCATCAACTTTGAAAAAGGATTCAGCCTGGCGATTACGCCCTACGTTGCCGTTGGTCCCATGTCGTACTCGAAGGGTGGGGTGGTAAGCTCGGACTTCTGCGTTGGCCCTGGCATCAAGGTGAACTACATCATGCCCAGCAAGTTTGCGATTGGCGCCTTCTTCCATCAGTTGGCTGCAACAGACGAAGTGTGCAACAACACGTACAATACGGCGTTCGGCATCTCCATCGGCCGCACCTTCTAAACCTGTAAACAAAACATCCCGTATAACCTTATTAAAGACTTTTAAATAATGAAAAAGATAATTGCAATATTGGTGTTCTTGTCAATTTTGACAACATCCAAGGCTCAGAACATACTCAGTTGGTCGGAGTCGCCCATCAGCTTCAACGTAGGTGCTGCGTACACGGAACTTAATGGCGACGGTGTTGGTAACTTTGACGGCATGGTGGGCGTGGCCTTCGACGTCACGTACAGGAATCTTTATGTAGGCTACCAGTTTTCGCCCAAGCAGAGCGTCTACTCGAACGCGGTTGACGGTACGAGCTTCGGCTTCAACCTGGGTGTGGCGCTTCCATTCAGCCTGAACGAGTCGACTGTCATCACCTTTTGCCCCCATGCCAGCATTGGCGATGCTACACGTTATTCGACCTCTAACGAGCACAGCTGGAATGGATATACCGGCATCGGCCCTGGCATCAAGGTGGGGTGCAACTTTGGTAAGTTCAACGTGGGCGTGAGCATCACAAAGATGTTCTGCACAGACGACGACGGTCCTGACGGCTGGACAACATTTGGCGCTACGGTTGGTGTGGTCCTGTAAGAATAATGAATGACATAAACAATACATAATCTATACGTTATGAAGAAGAATTATCTGTACATCCTCTGCCTGGCCCTTGGTCTCTACTCGTGTGGCAACGATACTCCTCTGCCTTCGGACGAGATTATTGGCGACGATGTGGAAAATCCTGGAGAGAAGAATGAGGAGGGAAACGAGAGCGGAAAGGATGAGGACAAGAAGGAGGATTCAGCCCATCCGCGTGGTGCCATCACGTCGACCTACTGCGATGTGTGGACGTTGGCATACGGTGATGTGGACAACGAGATCTGGTATGCCAAGCTTGATGACGGAAAGGTGAAGGACTGCTCGCTGTGGCTGGTCACGGAGGTGAATGCCGATACGGCAACCGTGGAGGTATACGACAATTGGAACTTCGACAAGAGCACGAAGCATCGTTTCTACCGCAATGCCAGCGGCGCCCTTTGCGAGGGCAAATTGCAATATACGTGTATGGTAGGACGAGAACCTGACTTCTGGACGGGTAAACCCAAGGGTTCGTTCTATACCTGCAAGCAGACCTACGGCAACGGTTCGTACAATAGTACGTACTATACCAACAATAATGGCTACACGACAACGACGGAGTTCACCACCATCGATGAGGTGTGGGACAAGTGGGGCATGAAGTCGCGCTCGTACAGCTATCGCTGGAATGATCCCGGCCTATACGGCAGCTACGGTTCGTGGAGCATCGGTCATAAGCTGGTGAATGCCAAGACGAAGGCAAACGGTGAGTTCAACCCCAGCCTGGCCAAGCCACGCTGTCCGAAGATTGGTCAGTTGTCGTGGGTTGACGAGAAGGAAGGCGAGGTGGCTCGCCTACGCATAGAGACCGGCATGCAACTGAACGAGAGCGAGTTTGCTTATTGCATCTGTCTGGCCTACTACGACGAGAATGGCAACTACGAGTTCCTGCCTGCATATAAGTATTCTGACATCGATGAATACTACACTCTCACCATCAATCGCAGCCTGGCTGGCTACACGGAGCTGGGTTTCAAGCAGAAGGCTTGGGACATGGGTGAGGCGAGTGGTGGCATCATCTTCTCTATCTGCACCTTGGGCTATGGTGATGAGTCGGAAATCGAGCCTAATGGTTTCATTATCACCTTCGGCGGTGGCGAGGAAGCCAAGATTCGAAGGGCTCCTGTAACTCGTGCCGAGGTGGCTTCGATGTCTCAGAACAGGTTGCATCTACGTTCGAACCTGCCGGGGCGGTTCTCCCGCAGGTGAAATCGGGACGAGCGATGAACTTTATGTAGTTTTCTCTCTATACAAAACGGCAATGCCAGTCTCCGGCGTGGAGGCTGGCATTGTTTCGTTATGGGGTGCGGGGACGGTTACTTGACGGGGATGTCGTCGATGCGGGTCTGGTGACGACCGCCGGCGAACTCTGTCTGGAAGAACTCGTCGAGGCACTGGCGGCATGTCTTCTCGGTGATGAAACGGCCGGGGAAGACGATGACGTTGGCGTTGTTGTGCTCGCGGATGAGGTGGGCAATCTCGGGCTGCCAAACGAGGCCAGCGCGGATCTGCTGGTGCTTGTTGAGCGTCATGGAGATGCCTTCGCCCGAACCGCACATGGCGATGCCGGGATATACCTCGCCCTTCTCGATGCCTTCGGCCAAGGCGTGGCCGTAGGTGGCGTAGTTGCAGGACTCCTCGGTATAGGTGCCGTAGTCCTTGTACTCGATGCCTTTCTCCTCAAGATACTTCTTTACGAACTGCTTGAGAGGGAATGCGGCATGGTCAGAAGCCAGCCCTACGGGCTTGCTTAATTGAGAATTCATAATTGATAATTGATAATTAAATTATACATTTGAAAATTGATAACTGACAATTATTTGCGGTCGGAAGCATCATTCTTCGTCTTTGCTTTTCTTGATAATGGCTGTAAGCATTTTTATCAGTTCTTGGCAATCGTTGATGATGCTGTTTGCCATATTTTCATCGATATAGCCTGTACGGTGCAGAAGTCGCAGCCAATAATCTGTTTCTGCTGCTTCTTTTAGTGATATTGTCATTTTAGCAATAAAATCTGCTTTACTGCTACCTTGCAATGCCTCACATATATTTGCTCCAATACTTGTTCCGCTTCGAAATACCTGTTTAGACATAATGTACTCGTGCTTCTTTGTAATCAGATATTTACACATGTTAATTATCCTTACAGAGAATTCGAAGCTTTTGTCTTTAACGGCATTTTCTTTCACTTGGAAATATAATTGTCAATTATCAATTTTCAATTATCAATTAAAATGTTTAGAGCATAGACTTAACTTGCTCGTAAACATTTTCTGCTGTGTAGCCAAGCTTCTCGTCGAGTACCTTGTAGGGTGCAGAGAAACCGAAGCTCTCAAGACCCCAAACCTTTGACTTGGGATCGGCACCGATGAGGAATGCTTGGAGGTTGACGGGCAAACCAGCGGTCATACCGAATACCTTAGCGCCACAGGGAACGACGCTCTGCTGGTACTCTGCGCTCTGGCAGCGGAAGACGCCCTCAGAGGGTACGCTGACGATGCGAACCTTGACGCCGTCCTTGCGGAGGAGCTCAGCACCAGAAACGAGGGTTGAAACCTCTGAACCGGTAGCTACGCATACTACGTCGGGATTCTCGTCTGAGCCTGCTACGATGTAGCCACCCTTGCGAGCCTGCTCGTAGTCGTTGCCCTCGGGAAGGTTGTTGATGTTCTGGCGTGAGAGGATGAGGGCTGTGGGGCTCTCCATGTTCTCCATAGCCATAGCCCAAGCGGTAGTGGTCTCCTTGGCATCGGCGGGACGGAGTACGAGGCAAGAGTTCTTACCATCGTGACGCTTCAGCTTCTCCATCAGGCGGATCTGTGCCTCGTGCTCAACGGGCTCATGGGTAGGACCATCCTCACCAACGCGGAATGCATCGTGGGTCCAGATGAACTTAACGGGCAGCTGCATGAGGGCAGCCATACGTACAACGGGCAGCATGTACTGTGAGAATACGAAGAAGGTACCGCAAGCGGGGATAACACCACCGTGGAGAGCCATACCTACGCAGCAGCAAGCCATGGTGAACTCTGCAACACCTGCCTGGAAGAAGTTGCCAGAGAAGTCGTTAGCGGTCATTGCCTGGGTCTTCTTCAGGAAACCGTCGGTCTTGTCGGAGTTAGAGAGGTCGGCAGAAGCACAGATCATGTTGGGAACCTGCTCGGCCAGTACGCTCAAGCAAGCTGCTGATGCGTTACGGGTAGCGTCGTTGTCCTTCTGTACGCAAGCGTTCCAGTCGATCTTGGGAGCCTTGCCAGAGAACCAGTCAGCCTGCTGAGCTGCCTTCTCGGGATTAGCGTCGGCCCAAGCCTTCTCCTCAGCGTAACGTTCTGCACAGATGGCCTCGAGTTCCTTGGCACGGTTAGCATACAGCTCCTGTACCTCGGGGAAGATCTGGAATGGAT
>JAKSLN010000081.1 GCA_024401165.1 Bacteroidaceae bacterium | reverse complement strand
CCGTATGGGCAAAATCTTGTCGTGGAGCAATGGTTCGCTTTATGCTGAGCAATCAAATTACCAATCCGGAAGAGTTGAAGGCATTCAGCTATGAAGGATTTGAGTATAATCCCAATTTAGGTGAGGAATTGTACCCACACTTTGTAAGAGAATTATAAACAACTAAATACAGCATTATTATGAATATCGGTGATAGAATACCAGATGTGCTTGGCATTGACCAGCACGGAAATGAAATCAAGTCGAGTGATTATCGTGGTCGAAAGATTGTGCTCTACACTTATCCGAAGGCAAACACAAGCGGTTGTACGGCAGAGGCTTGTTCGCTACAGGCACACAAGCAGGAACTGGCAGAACTTGGCTATGAGATTATCGGCGTGAGCAAGGATAGGCAGGAGTTGCAGAAGAAATTTGCTGATGCCCAGGGCTTGGAGTTCCCACTTATTGCAGACACAAGCACAGAACTTCTTCAGACACTTGGAGCATGGGGCGAAAAGGTAGCTTGCGGTCGCAGAACCATCGGCACGCTTCGCACCACTTACCTTGTCAATGAAGAGGGAATTATCGAGCGCATCTTTACTCCAAAGGAGATTAAGACAAAGATTCATGCAGAGCAAATCCTAAGCGAGATCAAAGCATAATTGACGATCCTCCCGTCCTGATAATCAATGGTCAGAAGGACATCCGCGTCCCTTCCGCCCAGGCCATCAAGATGTATGAGGCTTTGTATGATGCAGGTGTAGAGGCAGAGCTGATTCTTAATGACAGGGCACCACATGGCAATCTGGGTGCTGAGGCCGCAGCCGCCATAAAGTCTTTTATCTTACGCATTCTTTTTAATAAATCCATAAAATAATCTATCGACTCATTTTAGAATTTGTGTGAAACAAAGAACAAACGAACAAAACTACGGAGTCGAAAGAAGGATTGTAGCAACGATCATCGGTCTTCTGAAAATTGCGCTGCAGTCTTTTAAAAATGCCGCTGCGGGACTTCAAAAATACCGCAGCGGAAATTAAAAAATACCGCAGCGGTAAGTAACCGGCTGACCTAGGGCGGGCGGTCGGTTGGCGCAGCGGGAAGAAATTGAAGGCGCAAAGGGATTTTCTAACTCGCGCTGCACCAGTTTTGCGAGGGCGTTCGATGGCAGTTCTGCTCCGCCTCTTGGAATTTTATGTTTTTTTCCTTCATATCCTAAATAATTGCCGTAACCTGTTGTGTATGAAACTGATGAGATATGAAGGTAAGTGTGTAGGTCGGGTGAAGGATGTGACGGTAGTGGCGACGGAGTATACACAAAATTTTGCCATTTGAAAAATACTTTGTATCTTTGCAGACACGATTAACCAGAAAAACAAATAAGTTAGTGTCATGAATATCAGACATTTTTCGTTTGCCGTCCTTGCATGCTGTTCGATGCAGATGCAGGCGCAATATCTGAGTCACCTGTATGACTACATCGAGAACACGGAGGTCTTCGAGGAGAACCAGGAAGAGGGACATGTGTTCTATCTGCCCAAGGAGAGCGTCTCGCTGAACGGGGCGTGGAAGTTCCACTTTGCGAATGTACCGGAGGAGATTCCGGCAGACTTCTTTATGCCAGCCTTCAAGGATGGGAAGTGGGGCAAGATAAACGTGCCTCTGAACTGGGAGATGGCGGGATATGGCGATGCACAGTTCCGCAACGTTCCGGCGCCGTTCAAGTCAAACCCGCCCTACGTGCCCAGAGAGTACAACCCGACGGGTGCATATCGCCGCTCGTTCGACATCCCTGCAAGTTGGAAGGGCAAGCAGGTGTTCCTGCGTCTGGAAAAGGCGCAAAGCGCTTCGTTCGTTTGGGTGAACGGCAAGCAGGTGGGATACAACGAGGGTGGCCAAGAACCGGCAGAGTATGATGTGACGCCATACGTGAAGCCTGGCAAGAACGTGCTGGCCGTCTGCGTGCTGAAGTACAGTGACGGTTACTATCTGGAGGGCCAGGACTACTGGCGCCTGGCTGGCATCTTCGACGACGTGACGCTGTATGCCACCCCCAAGACGCGCATCTTCGACTGGTACGTCACCACCGACCTGGACGAGCAGTACGTCGACGCCAACATGAACGTGGACATCGACATCAAGAACTACTCGGAGCGCGCGGCCAGCTACAGCGTTCGCACGACGCTAATGGACCGTCAGGGCAAAGTGATCGACGAGAACCGCAGCAGCGCCACCGCCGTGGGTGCGGGCGAAAAGAAGACGGTTAACGTAAAGAGTCTGGTGAAGAACCCTGCTAAGTGGACGTGCGAGACTCCCGTCCTCTACACGCTGAAGATGGAGCTGCTGGGCGAAGGCGGCGAAGTTGTGCAGGAAGTAACGACGCGCATGGGTTTCAAGGAGACGGAGATTCGCCATCAGGTGTTCTACCTGAACGGCAAGCCCATCAAGGTGAACGCCGTAAACTCGCACATGCAGCATCCCGACCTGGGTCACGCCATGGACGAAGCTACCATTCGTAAGGACTTCGAGATTCTTAAGCAACATAACTTCAACGCCGTGCGCACCTCGCACTACCCTCCCGTCAACAAGTACCTGGAACTGGCTGACGAATACGGCCTCTACATCATCGACGAGGCAGGAACAGAGGCTCACGCCACGGAGTTCCTGAGCAACGACAAGCGCTTCCTCGGCATGTACCTGGAGCGCGTGCAGAAGCTGGTGCTTCGCGACCGCAATCATCCCTGCGTCCTCTTCTGGAGTGCAGGCAATGAGAGTGGCGAGGGCCCCAACATCACAGAAGTGGTGAAAGAGGGCAAGCGACTGGATCCTACCCGCTACTTCATGTATGGCGGCAACGCATACGCCCATCCGGGTGAAGAGATCATCGGTCCGCGCTACCCCACTCCCTACGAGCTGGAGATGAACACGGCCATGACGCCCGAGGAGGAGGATCCGCGTCCTTCCTTCATGGACGAGTACCTCTCGGTGGCGGGTAACGCCGGTGGCGGCATGGACGAGTATTGGGACGTCATCCGCCGTCATCCCCGACTGATGGGAGGTGCCATCTGGGACTTCGTGAATCCGGGTCTGACGGAGCACATCCGTCCGCTGACCGACAGTTCGCCCTTCAACACGCCCGTCCATCTGATGGGCAACGCCAAGGTAGAGAAAGGCGTGCTGCACCTGAGCGGCCACGACGAGTGGGTGGAGGTGTACCGAAGCAGCAACGTTGAACTGGCGAGCGGCGCGCTGACCATTAGCTTCGACGTGAAGCCTGGCAAGCTGAGCGGTATGCACGAGGGTGCCCCCTACATCACCAAGGGCAACACGCAGTTTGGCGTGGTTCAGAAGGGTAAGGACAAGCTGCAGTTCTATCTGCACTCGGGCGTGATGCACAAGCTCGACGTCAACTTGCCCAACGACTGGGAAGGCAAGTGGCACCACGTGACGGCCTCGTGGAACGGAAAGGAGATGCGACTCTACATCGACGGTAAGGTGATGGGCACAGAAACAATAGCTGACGCTGCTCCAGCCAACAACGGACGCAGAGGCGGACAGTCGCCCGAGCGCCGCAAGCTGAGCAACTTCCCCTATCCTATCAACATTGGCCGATTTGCCGGCAACCATGCTCAGGATCCGCAGACCATCTTCACGGCCGACGCCGAGATGGACAACGTGGCCATCTACAGCCAATGCCTGGCTGACGGCGAGGGTAAGCCCGAGGATGCCGTGCTGTACCTGACGTTCGACGGCAACAAGGACGAGGGCACGTTCTTCACCATTGGCGGCAACATGCGTACGTACGGACTCATCTGGCCCGACCGCACCGTACAGCCCGAGATGCGCCAGATGAAATGGACCACGCAGCCCATCAGCGCCCGACTGCTGAATGCTGAGACGGGCGAGGTAGAGGTAACGAACCGCCTCTTCTTTAGCGACCTGACGGCGTATGCCACACACTGGAAGCTGATGGCCGACGGCGATGTGCTGGAGGAGGGTGACTTGCAACTAAACGCTGGTCCTCAGCAGAAGCAGGTGGTGAAGATTCCTTACCATAAGCCTGCCGCTGAAAGGGGCAAGGAGTATCGCGTCACCCTATCTTCGACGCTGAAGAAGGACGAGATGTGGGCCAAGGCAGGTCATGAGGTTGCCTGGGACCAGCTGGAACTGACATCGTGGAACATACCCGCAAGCGAGGAACTGCGCTGCAACGACAAGGTGAATGCCAAGGAGGACGCCAAGCAGATAACGGTGAGTGGAGACGGCTTTGCCTATATAATAAATAAGGAAACGGGAAATCTGGACCAGATAGAGATGGGCGGCAAGCAGGTGCTGAAGGAGCCTGTGTCGTTCAACCTGTGGCGTGCCCCGACAGCCAACGAGTTTGACTCGTGGGATGCGTTCCGCGTCAACGGCGGCTACGTGGAGGGTTATGGCAACATGGTGTCTTCGCTCTTCTACAGCAAGGGCGTCAACCAGCTGCGCATTCGTCCGGCCGAGGTTACGCTGACGCACAATGCCAACGAAACAACGGTTCGCGTGCACCAGATGGTGCAGGTGGGTGCTTCGTCATACGGCGCCCTGGACCTCTACATCTCGGGCGTCCAGCTGGCCGGCTTCTCGATTGACTACACGTACCATTTCTACGATGATGGTACGGTGAAGATTGACAACCACATGAGTCCTCAGGGCAAGCTGCCCGAGATGCTGCCCCGCATCGGCTTCACGACATCGGTGGCAAGCGACTTCGACAACATCACCTGGTATGGACGTGGTCCCGAAGAGAACTACCCCGACCGCAAGACGGGCTATCAGGTGGGTGTATGGAACAAGACGGTGAAGGAGATGTACGAGCCCTACCTGCTGCCTCAGGACCATGCCCTCCGTACCGACACACGCTATCTGCGACTGCTGGACAAGGCGGGCAAGGGTGTGCAGATCTCCATGAACGAGCACTTCAACTTTAATGCTTATTCGTTCACGACGGACAACCTGACCAAGAGCCAGTTCACCTATCAGCTGCAGCCTCAGGAGGACCGTTACACGCTGAACGTTGACTACGCCACCACGGGCGTAGGCTGCACCTGCGTCTATGTGCTCGATGAGTACAGAGTGAAGCCTGCTGCCTACGACCGAGTAGTCACCATCAGTCCGGTGGGTCGTTAAAGTGAAGCGATAAATTTATCCAGTAGGGGCATCAAGGCTACGAGTTCGTCGGTCGTGATGCCCTCTGCTTTTACAACCTGACGAGCGAGGCAGTTGGGTACGTCCTTGATCTGCTCCTCGAGTCGCTTGCCTTCCTTGGTAAGCGAGACGATGCGCTGACGGGAGTCGACCATGCTGCGCTGACGAATGATGAGTCCCTGCTTCTCCATACGCTGGAGGAGGGGCGTGACGGTGTTGGTCTCGAGACGCAACAGGTCGGTGATTTCGGAAATTACGCGATTGTCCTTTTCCCAAAGCACCATGAGTACGAGGTACTGTGGATAGGTGATGCCAAAGGGTTTGAAAAAGGGTGTGTAGGCACTCGTGACCAGTCGTGCCGCCGTATAGAGACGGAAGCACAACTGGTTGTCGAGTTTCAATTGTTCGTAGGCCATGTAGCGTTACTTCTTGAAGTTATACTTCGCGCAAAGTGCGGCACGCTCTTCGTCAGAGACGGATGCCAGATAGCCCTTCCAGCCGGCATGACCAAAGCATTTCATCACGCCTAGCGTCGGTTATCTATGATTACAAAAAAAGTGGAGAGCGCAAACTCTCCACTTTGACATTTTATGGGGGTGATAATTACTTAAAGTAGCGATTGAAAAGCCCCTGGAAGCCAGCACCATGACGAGCCTCGTCCTTTGCCATCTCGTGAACAGAATCGTGGATGGCATCGAGGTCCAGCTGCTTGGCAATCTTGGCAATCTCCATCTTGCCAGCACAAGCACCTTCCTCAGCCAACATGCGCTTCTCTACATTGGTCTTAGTATCCCAAACCACTTCGCCGAGCATCTCAGCAAAACGAGCTGCGTGCTCTGCCTCTTCGAAAGCATAACGCTTGAATGCCTCAGCAATTTCGGGATAACCCTCACGATCAGCCTGACGACTCATTGCCAGGTACATGCCAACCTCGGTGCACTCGCCCATGAAGTGGTCCTTGAGTCCCTGACGAACGAAGTCACCATCGGCGCCTGCGGGGATGGCGCTGGCAATGCCCAGCTCATGCTCAGTAACAAACTGAAGACCCTTATTCTCATCCATCAACTTAAACTTAGAACCGGGAACCTTGCACTGGGGGCACTTCTCGGGAGCGGCATCACCTTCGTGAACATAACCGCAAACGGGACAAATCCATTTAGACATAATTTTCTAGTTTTTTAAGGTTTTATAATTAGTTGTTTAGTAAAATAGTTGTTTAGTCGTTTGGTAAATTAGTTGTTTGGTCGTTTAGGAAATTAGTCGTTTAGTTGTTTGGTTGTTTAAGGAGGTATGATTAGCTTGCTCATTAGCTAAATATAACTTCTCCTAGACCACTAAACGACTAGGCTACTAGACGACCAGACGTTTAGTAAACGTTTACGCAAAGTTAGTGATTTTTTGTGCTATAAACAAATCCAAATCCGTATTCTTCCATTCTTTTCGGAAAGATTAAGTTTTTTTTAATATTATAGCGCACTTTTTGCGCTACTTTTTTGTATCTTTGTCAAAAAGAAGTTCGAGACATAAGATGAAACAATTTGAAAAGAAGGTTGTTATCGTGACGGGGGGTGCACAGGGAATCGGAAAGTGCATTGCAGATGAATTCCGAAAGGAAGGTGCAGAGGTTTGCATCATCGACATCAAGAAGGGCGAACACTACGTCGGCGACATTAGCAGAAAAGAGGTGCTGGAAGCCTTTGCCGAAGATGTCATAAAGCGTCACGGCAAAGTGGACTACATCATCAACAACGCCATCCCCATGATGAAGGGCATCGACGACTGTACGTACGAAGAGTTCCAATATGCTTTGAGCGTGGGTGTTACGGCACCTTTTTATCTTGTCAAACTTCTATCTGCTCACTTGAACGAAGGAGCTTCCATCGTGAACCTCTCTTCTTCACGCGACCGCATGAGCATGCCGCAAACAGAGAGTTACACGGCCGCAAAAGGTGGCATTGCTGCTCTTACCCACGCCCTGGCAGTCAGTCTGGCCGGAAGAGCAAGAGTGAACTCCATTTCGCCAGGTTGGATAGACACGGACTATACCATTTACGAAGGTCCAGATGCCACACAGCAACCTGCGGGTCGTGTTGGCAATCCCTTGGACATCGCCAACATGGTACTGTTCCTGTGTTCTGAAAAGGCAGGTTTCATCACGGGTGAAAACATCTGCATCGACGGAGGTATGACACACCAGATGATCTACCATGCAGAACATGGATGGGAGTTGAAGTTGTAATACATGAAAGACGGCAATCGCCAATACATCGCCATCGACCTCAAGTCGTTCTTCGCTTCGGTCGAATGTGTGGAACGAGGGCTAGATCCGCTCACGACGAACCTGCTGGTTGCAGATGTTAGCCGAACGGAGAAGACCATCTGCTTGGCTGTGTCTCCTTCGCTGAAAGCCTATGGCATCGGTGGAAGAGCCCGACTATTTGAAGCTATTCAGCGGTTGAACGAGGTGAACTATGAGCGAACGATGGCAACGCCAGGCTATCATTTGCGAGGGAAGTCTTTCAAGGAGGAAGAGCTGAAGGCACATCCAGACTGGGCCGTCGACTACATCGCTGCCCCACCCCAAATGGCCAAGTACATAAAGTACAGCACAAAAATATACGGAATCTACCTTAAATATATTGCTCCGGAAGACATTCACGTCTACTCCATTGACGAAGTATTCATGGAAGTGACAAATTATCTGAGCACGTATAAGATGACGGCTCACGAACTGGCAATGACGATGATACGCGACGTGCTGAAACAAACAGGCATTACAGCAACAGCTGGCATAGGCACGAACATGTATTTGTGCAAAATTGCCATGGACATTGTGGCAAAGCACATACCGGCAGACAAGGACGGAGTACGAATTGCAGAATTGGACGAAATGTCCTATCGAGAAAAACTCTGGGACTACACACCAATCACGAAGTTTTGGCGTGTGGGCAGAGGCATTGCCGACAAACTAGCCCAGCATGGCATGGTGACGATGGGAGATGTGGCATTGTGCTCCGTAGAACATGAAGACTTGCTTTACAAACTCTTTGGTGTAAATGCGGAACTGCTGATCGACCATGCATGGGGATGGGAACCTTGCACGATGAACTACATCAAGAGCTATCGACCGGAAACCAATTCGCTGAGCAGCGGACAGGTGCTGCAGTCTCCGTACAACTTCAAAAAAGCACGTGTGGTCGTCCAGGAAATGGCAGATGCTGCAGCCCTGGACTTGGTTAGCAAACATCTTTGCACGGATCAGTTGATACTGACGGTCGGCTATGACCGCGAGTCGTTGACGACGTCTGAGATTCGAAGCAAATATACAGGCCCCGTATCATTAGACTTTTATGGAAGAGCGGTTCCAAAACATGCTCAGGGAACGGCAAACCTGGAGCGTCATTGTTCTTCTAGCAAAATCATCTCAAAAGCCGTTATTTCATTGTTTGACAGGATAGTTGACAAGGATTTGCTAATTCGACGCTTAAACCTAACGACCAACCACATCATTAGCGAAGAGAAGGCAAAAAAACTGAACGAATACCCCGTACAACTGGACCTTTTCACTGACTACGAAGCGCTGAACAAAAAGAAGAAGGAAGAAGAGAAAGAATTGGCAAAAGAGCGACGGATTCAAGAAACTTTGCTGAGCATTAAAGGCAGATATGGAAAGAATTCCATCCTCAGAGGTCTGAACTTTGAGGAAGGGGCAACGGCTATCGAACGAAACAAACAAATTGGAGGACATAAAGCGTAAATAGAAAGTTGGGAAAATTTGACAAGATAATAGGGATGCCGCACCACGTGTCGAGGAAACACCCTCAGATGTCGATGTATCAACGTGCTGCTCAGTTTGCGCCTTTTGCTGCGCTAACTGGACATGGTGCAGCCATCAACGAAACAGCAAGGCTGACGGACAGCATGTTCGAGATACCTGAACACGAGCGTAATATACTCAACAAGAAGATTGCCATTTTGCTCGATCACCTCAATGAAAATCCCTTTGTCACCTTAACCTATTTTATTCCAGATGATAGAAAAGACGGTGGGCATTTTACGACAACCCGAAACCGCGTCATGAAGTTTGACGAATACAGCCATACCTTACATCTCGAAGGGGCAATTCCGGTCCAAACGGACAGAATCGTCGACATGCAAAGCGAACTTTTTGCAGATTATGTGGAAGATTGATGGCGAAATTATACATTCTCCCCCATTCTGCTTGGCGAATAAAGAGAAAATCACTATATTTGCAGACTTTGTAATTTATAACTAATCAACAAATCATACTAACGAACATTATATCAAATGAGAAAGAATCGATTGCTCACTCTCTCTTTCATGGCGCTGGCCGCACTACAAGTGGTGGCACAGAATGTAAAGATTGAGTTCTACACGCCTTCGGTTGTGCGTGTAACGAAAACACCAGACAGCAAACCTGTTGACAAACAATCACTTGTTGTTTCGACCAAGCCAGGTAACGTGAAAGTGAAGAAGGTTGAGACTAAGGACGGAACGACGTACAGCACGTCGGAGTTGACTGTGAAGGTAACAAACAATGCAGCTGGCGTTGTGAGCTTCTTCACGCCCAATGGCAAAGAGCTTGTCTCAGAAGGCGAAAGCAAGTTTACCCCTATCACAAGTGGCATCGATGCTGGCAGCTACAAGGTGAAGCAAGGCTGGAGACTGGAAAGCGAAGAACCCATCTACGGATTGGGCATGATGCAGAATGGAAAGATGAACTTGCGTGGCGAGAACCGCAACATGATGCAGTCGAACCTTGAGGACTATACGCATTTCTTTCAGAGCATCAAGGGATATGGCATCTATTGGGACAACTACTCTCCCACCGACATCAGCGACAAGGGTGAACTGGCCTTGGAGAGCCAGGTGGGCAAACTCGTTGACTACTATTTTATGTATGGCAAGAACGCCGACGGTGTGATCCACCAGTTGCGCGAACTGACGGGTAAAGTGCCCATGCTTCCTCTGTGGACCTATGGTTTCCATCAGAGTCGTGAGCGCTATAAGAGTCAGCAGGAACTTTTGGAGGTAGTACGCAAGTATCGTGAACTGGGCGTTCCCTTCGATGGCATCATCCAAGACTGGCAGTACTGGGGTTCTAACTATACGTGGAACGCCATGGAATTTATCAACGAGACCTTCGACCGTGCTCAGCAGATGATTGACGAGGTACACAAGCGCAATGCACACATCAGCATCTCTATCTGGCAGAGCTTTGGTCCTAAGACTAAGCAATATAAGGAGTTGGACGAAAAAGACCTGCTCTTCGACTTTGAGACCTGGCCTCAGTCGGGCTTGTCGGCATGGCCTCCAAACATGGACTATCCCAGTGGTGTCAGAGTTTATGACTGCTATAGCAATGAGGCTCGCGACATTTATTGGAAGTACTTGAGCAAGATGCACAAGATGGGTATTGACGGTTGGTGGATGGATTCGACCGACCCCGACCACCACAGTTATAAAGACAGCGATTTGGATGAAAAGTGCACGATGGGTTCTTACCGCAGCGTACGCAACATGTTCCCTTACTATTGTGTCAAGGGTGTGGATGACCACCAACGTGCAGAGGACCAGAACAAGCGTGTTTTCATCCTGACTCGTTCTTTCTTCACTGGTATGCAGAAGTTCGGTGCCAACACATGGAGCGGCGATGTGGGCAGTTCGTGGGACAGCTTCCGCAAGCAGATTCCTCTTTGTCTGAACGCTACACTTTGCGGAACACCAAACGTGAACACCGACATTGGCGGTTTCTTTGCTAACAGCTACAATCGCAGCTACAATGACAACTCAGCAACCAAGAATCCTCAGTATCAGGAACTTTACGTGCGCTGGATGCAGTTCGGTCTGTTCAATCCCATGATGCGTAGCCATGGAACCGAAGTTTACCGTGAACTGTATCACTATGGCAAGAAGGGCGAACCTATCTACGATGCTTTGGTAAATGCCGTTCAGATGCGTTACGAGCTCTTACCTTATATATATAGTACAGCTTGGCAGGTTAGTCAGAACGACGATTCCTACATGCGTGCGCTCATTATGGACTTCAAGGACGACAAGAATGTCTGGAACAATGGCCGCGAGTTCATGTTCGGCCGAAACCTATTGGTTTGCCCTGTGCTAGAACCACTTTATACGCAGGAGAAGATTGTGAAGACAGACGCCATGAGTGGATGGGATCGTCACGACAATAATGAATATGCGAATGGATGGCCTCGAGTTAACTGGGGTACCAAGAAGGAATTTGAAGTATACCTTCCCGCAGGAACGAAATGGTACGATTATTGGACTGGCAATGTACAGGATGGTGGACAAAAGGTTAAGGCAGATGCTCCCATCAGTCACTCTCCCCTTTACGTGAAAGCGGGTTCTATCGTACCCGTTGGCCAAAAGTTGCAATACACCAATGAGAAAGCCTGGGACAACATAACTCTCAAGGTTTACCCTGGTGCAAACGCCAACTTTACGCTCTACGAGGACGAAGGTGACAACTACAACTATCAAAAGGGTATGTACACCGAAATTCAGATGCAATGGAACGATAAGGCTCGCACTTTGACGCTGGCTCAACGAAAAGGTACTTACCCAGGTATGTTGGAGTCACGCACCTTCAATGTTCAGATGCCTAATGGTACAACCAAGACTGTCAAATACAATGGCAAGAAGCTTATTGTCAAGATGTAACAAACGATCA
>JAKSLN010000080.1 GCA_024401165.1 Bacteroidaceae bacterium | reverse complement strand
AGCGGAAGGCATCGCCGATGATGCCACGCGACCCCATCAAGGTGCCGTCGTAGTTGTTGTAGTCGGGATTGAGGCCGGTCTTGGGGTGGATGCTCTTGTGCATGTAGGCACGGCTTGCCTCAGCGCACTTGTTCCAGTATTCGGCACGACCGTCCTGTGCGTACTTGGCCCAGATCTCGTAGAAGACGGGCAGGTGGTAAGAGGGGTCGGTGTAGTTGGCGCCGGGAACGAAGGTGATGAGGTTGGTGGTGGGGTCGATGAGCGACTGTACCACCTTGCGTGCGGGCTGGTTGCCCCATCCGCGCTGCTCGCGCTCGACGGGTTGAATGATGTCCAGGATGTACTGTGCCTCGCCCAGGTAGTTGATGCCGGTGTCGTTGCCCCAGCGGTTAGAGGCAAAGAGGAGCGCGGTGATGAAGTACAGCTCGCCGTCAGAGGCAGGACCGGGGCCGAAGGCGTTTGACTGGCCGGAGGTGGGCAGGCTCCACTTGAAGTAGCCCTTGTTGTTACCCTCGGTGTTCTGCATGTACTTCTTTGCCCAGCGCCACAGACGGTCGAAGACGTCCTTCTTGTCCAGCTGAACGGCAACCATCAGACCGTACGACATACCCTCGGTACGTACGTCCTTGTTCTTGATGTCCGAAACGTAGCCCATCGAGTCGCCCACCTCAAAGTAGATGCGGTTCTCGCCAAAGAAGAGGGAATCGAAGATGCAATCGAGCTTCTCCTTGATTTCCTTCTCCGAGTGTCCGGCTTCGCGGAAGAGGTTCTGATACTTTTGTGCGTGGCCCATGGTAGGCATCAACAAGCCTGCCACAAGCAAGAGTACTGAAAGAATTGATTTTTTCATGAGTGTAAAATGTATATTTTGCTATTCTTTGACGCGCAACGTCCGCGAAGGTTTAATGTGGGACGTGCAATTCAAACTCCCTTCTGGGCGACTTGCCTATCATGGGGCAATTGTAATTGTCAATTCTTGCAAGGATAATGCATGCCAACTTCACCCAACTTCCCTCAAAAACAAACTTCCCCTTCCAATTTCTTTTCAAAAATTTGGTGGGTCGGAGTATTTTTCGTATTTTTGCCGTCGAATATATGTTAACCTATTTAAATATAAAAAACAATGGCTTTTTTAACTGACGAAAAACTCGTGATTGTTGGTGCCGGCGGTATGATCGGTTCTAACATGGTGCAGAGCGTCCTGATGCTCGGCCTTACCCCCAACATTTGTCTTTATGATATCTATGAGCCCGGTGTTCATGGTGTGTATGATGAGATGTGCCACTGCGCATTCCCCGGTGCAAACCTCTCTTATACCGTCGACCCCGCTGAGGCTTTCACTGGTGCCAAGTACATCATCTCTTCAGGTGGTGCTCCCCGTAAGGAGGGTATGACCCGCGAGGACCTGCTGAAGGGCAACTGCCAGATTGCAGCTGACTTCGGTGAGAACATCAAGAAGTACTGTCCCGACGTAAAGCACGTTGTCGTTATCTTCAACCCCGCTGACGTTACCGCTCTTACCGCTCTGATCCACTCTGGTTTGAAGCCCAACCAGCTCACCTCTCTCGCCGCTCTCGACTCTACCCGTCTGCAGCAGCAGCTGGCTCAGGAGTTCGGCGTTCAGCAGGACAAGGTGACCAACGCCTACACCTATGGTGGTCACGGCGAGCAGATGGCAGTCTTCGCAAGCAAGGCACTCATCGACGGCAAGCCTCTGGCAGACATGATGCCCGCTGCTGAGCGTTGGGCAGAGATCAAGCACATGACCACTCAGGGTGGTTCTAACATCATCAAGCTGCGTGGCCGCTCTTCATTCCAGAGTCCCGCTTACCAGGCTGTCAAGATGATCGAGGGCGCTATGGGTGGCGAACCCTTTACCTGGCCTGCTGGCTGCTACGTAAACTGCGACAAGTGCGGTTACAAGAACGTGATGATGGCTATGCCCACCGTTATCGACAAGGACGGTGTTCACTTCACCGCTCCCGAGGGTACCGAGGAGGAGATGGCTGCTCTCCAGGCTTCTTACGAGCACCTGCAGAAGATGCGCGACGAGATCATCTCTCTCGGCATCATCCCCGCTGTTGAGGACTGGGGCAAGGACAATCCCAACCTCTAACTCTTTCGCGCGTACATTAATATAGTATATAGGCCGCTCCCGCTCAAAGGAGCGGCCTTTTTTGAGGGAACATGACAGAACAGACGGCAGAAAGTATCAGCAGTTCGGAGTCGGGCTCGATGAGCCTTGGCACCGACATGATGCAGGTTGACGAGCGGGTGGGCGGCAGTCTCATTCCCCTTCCCTGTTCGGGTGCCACCTGCCTTGCCTTTATGCTCATTCGTGGTGGCGAGTCAATGTTCCTAAAGCGCCTGCGGCCCGAGCTTGTCGGCAATGCCCACTATCATCATCTATTTTATAAGGAATATGCACTGGGCAGCCAGATGGACTGCCCCTATCTTGTACATTACAGGGACTTCCACGACGAACCCACGGACTGCTACCTCGTGATGGAGTACGTCAACGGCCGTCTGCTGAAGGATGTGTTGGCTGATGATGAGGCTTGGTTTGACAGCTATGACAACCAGTTACGCTTTGTCCGTCAGTTTCTCGAAGCCCTCGACTATCTGCACTCCCGTCAGGTGGTGCACCTCGACCTCAAGTCCAGCAACATCATGCTTACCAAGGTAAACAACGATGTGAAGATACTCGACCTTGGCTACTGCTATTCCGACTCCTTTGCCCACTCCATGGGGCACAATGCCCGCTTTGCGGCCCCTGAACAGACCGACGGCAGCAACGATGTCGATGCCCGTACCGACATCTACGCCCTGGGACGCCTGCTCGAACTGTTGGATGGCGAGGGCAAGCGTCTGCATCCCGCCTTGCGAAAGGTGATGGAAAAGGCACTGCAACCTGCCAAGGTGGATCGCTGGCAGACGGCAGGAGATATCCGGCATTTCCTGGATCAGGAATTGCTGCACAAGCGCCCCCGGCGCTTTTCCCTTTGGCTGGGAGCTGTGGCATGCGCCATTCTTGCCACCCTCTTCCTCGTTGTGGGGATGAGACACCAGGCAAACGATGGTGAGGTACAGCAGAACCGCACTTTCATAGACGACAGGCTCTGCTATCGCGTACTGTCCGAGAAGGAAGGCACATGCGAGGTCACCGGACCAAATCTGGACAGGATTGGGGAACCGGGATTTTCCAATGTAGGCATCAGCAGTACGGCCACCTGCCAGGACAGGAAGTATAAAGTGGTGGGACTGACAGACAGCTGTTTTCGTGACTACTCCTTTGTTACGACCGTTCATATAGATGAGGGGGTACGCTATCTGCGTGAGAGTGCTTTTCGCGGAGATACCAACCTTGTCTCCATTGCCCTGCCCGAGAGTCTGGACTGCCTGGGTAGCGCAGCCTTCACCTCCTGCCATAGACTTTCGGCCATCCGCCTGCCATCCTCTCTGCGGACTATCCCCAGTTGCTGCTTCAACAATACCGGACTTCAGCGCATCATCATTCCGGAAGGAGTGAATCGCATCTGTCGCGATGCCTTCTGCGACAGTCCCGAACTGACTGAGGTTCTGCTTCCTGGTACGCTGCGAGTGATAGAGCGCGGTGTCTTCTATCTGTGTCCCAAGCTTCGCGAGATCACCATTCCTGCTTCAGTCGAAATGATAGGTTTGTATGCCTTCTACGAATGCGCAAGTCTGACGGACGTCTACAACCTCTCGCCCGTTCCCCAGCGTGTGGTTGACGTGTTCGACCACCCCGAGCGTATCACGCTCCATGTTCCAGCTTCGTCTGTTGAACTCTATCGCAAGGCGGAGTGCTGGCGCGACTGCCAGGTTGTTCCTTTGTAAGCCTACAGCACCTTGAACACGATGCCATGCTTCTTGCCACAAACGTAGACCTTGGCGGTGGAAAGGGTGTTGCCATGGCTGTCTTTTACGCCCTTCAGCACCAGGGGCAGTTTGTTCACGATGGCATTGCACTGATACACCTCACCAGTCCTGAGCTTGCTGTTCTTGGAATCCAGAATGGTCAGGCACTCGTCGCCGATGTAACGCACCAGCACTTCACGATCGGATTGCCATGTCAGTTTTATCAGGTCGCCCACTTGTAGCTGGTCGGCAGTCAGCAGGCTCGCTATCTCTTCCGACGAGCTCTCTGCAGTATTCTCCTCCTTCTTCTTCTGTAGAAAAGCCAGCCAATCTCGGTGTCCTGCAAATCGGCTGATGATGTCCAGTGTGGCACGGCTGCACCGGCCTCGGTCTATGTAGCCGTAGAACCGCTTGAGTGTGAAGCTGTTGATCTGCTCGTGCGTCTTCTCGTAAATCTTGTTGCTCAGCAGATCGAAGTCCTTGGGTGTGCGAACCGGCATACCCAATGTCTGCTCCACTTCCTTGCGAAGCAGTGCCTCAAGTTCCTCTGCTGTCATTTCCGTTTCCATTACTTTTCATCAATTCTTTCTGCAAAGATACAAATTCTTGCTGATATATGCTTCTTTTTCCGCTGTTAGCACTAAAATAGCACTAAAATAGCACCGGTTTTCGTAGGCGTTGTTTCCATAAAATGTATTTACTTTGCATAGCAATGTTGTGTGTATGTGTCAAAGTTGCCTGAATGCACTTAAAATGGAAAACATAATTAAAAAAAATGATGAATCAAATTAAAGGAATCTTTGCAACCATCATTGGTGTTGCATTGCTGCTTTCCTGTGAAGGAAAGAAAGAGAATCAGTCGCTGGCAGAAGGTGCAAGTGGCGACATAGAAGCTTATGTGAATGACGAGGTGAATGCCGTCCAGCAGGCTTTGCCACAGATCATGTTCATGCCGGCCGACCAGACCCTGAAGAAATTCGGTGCTTTACAAGAGAAGACAATAGGCGGACAGCATTTCACGGAGCGTGACTACAAGAAGTACCTGCTTGCAGATGACCGCTTCCCACGTCTTGCCTCTTTTGTGCAGAATGCTTTTATACAGCAAAACTACCCTTTGGCTGATTTTGAACAGACATTGAAGCAACTTGATACGCAGGCCGCTACTGGCATGGCAGACGGAGTGCGACAGGACGCAAAGACCCTTTTGTTGCAGACGGCACAGCCTGACGTCATTTTGGAACTGAACTATTACATCTCGTCTTCGCTGACCAGTCATAACTACAAGGATAAGAACGTCAGCTATACGCTGACTGCCTTGGATCCCTATACCAACAAGAGCGTGGCAACCATAACAGCAAACAATATCAAGGGTGAATCTACAACAGAGGTCATTCAGGAGGATCTCAAGGAAAAAATGCCTAGCTTGATGGCTGACGTACAGAAGTATTTCTCCGACATCCTGACTCGCGGACGTGAGGTGACTGTTCGCATACAGGTGGCAGAGGATAGCAATGTAAACTTGCAGGATGAGAGCATTGAAGGTGATACTTACAGCGACTGGGTGATGGACTTTGTTAAGTCAAAATCCGTAAAGGGTGCTTGCAAGTTGCAGCGAAATACAAACAACGAGCTTTACTTTGTCAACGTTCGCATCCCTCTGCTTCAGTCAGATGGTTCGCAGTATGGTGTCTATGATTTCACACGTGACTTGCAGAAGAGCCTGCGCAAGAACCTTGGTCTCAAGAGTGTGAACAACGCACAAGGACTTGGTGAGGTTGTGCTCATAGTGCAGGGCATGTAGTTCAATCGATCAGATAAACTGAATATAGTTAATCAAGATAAGAAGTAAAATGAAGAAGACAACATACTTAGCAATCGGAATGTCTGCCTTATTGCTTGCGGCATGTGGCGGCAGCGGTTCGAAAGATAAGCAAGGCGTGAAGTTCGCTGCCAAAGAACGCACATCGTCAATGAGTAATGCTATGCGTGAGGATGCCATCTCGCAGAAGAAAAGCGAGCTGGCAAGTGAAGTCAATATCGACAGCATGCTCTATAGTCGTGGAGTGAAATTCAGCGTGCTTCCTCCTGCTGTTGATAAGAACCTACCCTTGGTAGCCAGTGACAAACTGGCTACACGAATGCTGCAGATTGCCAGCTCGAACGGCATCGGTGGCTTGTGCACCAACCCTGTGCTGGCTATGGTGAGCGAGGTGAACTGTGTGCAGCGTGAGCTCACTGGTACGGCTCCCCAGAAGGCAATAGTGAAATATGAGGTTACGATGTATTGTGGCAACCTGATCACTAATGACGTGTATGCATCGACCACTCAGACTATCACAGGTGTGGGAGCGACATTCGAGGATGCAGCCAGCAAGGCAATGAACGAGTTGAAAAACACGGCAGAGATGCAGAAGATGTTGCAGACAGCAAGTGAGCGCGCCTTGAAGTGGTATGCCTCGACCGCAAATGTAAAGAATCTCGTAGACAAGGCTGTTGGTGAACAGAACTATGCACTCGCCTTGGCCATACTCTCTTCGGTACCCGAGAAGGCAGAGGCTACCTACGCATACGCCGCCAAGCGTAATGCCGAGGTCAGCACGTTGATGTTCCAGGAGAAGGCGGCAGAACTGCTTGCCGACCTGGAGGGTGCCATAGCAATGGCTGGTGACGAAAATGTACCGGAGATAAGTGCTTATCTTCAGGCAATTCCTCAGAGCAGTTCCTCTTATGCCTCAGCTCAGAAGTTATATGACGAATATCAGAAGCGTGTAAAGGCTGTTGCGGATGATAAGCGAGAGAAGGAATACCAAGAACGCCTGAAGGTGATTGCTGCGGAACAGGAGATGAGTAAGGCACAGATAGAGATAATGAAGATCAAAACCCCATACGAAGCTCAGGCAACGATAGAGCAAATCAAAGAAGATGCAAGTACGAAGAAACATAGCATGTGGAGCGGAGCCTTGAGCAGTGCAGCAGAGTCCATAGGTAATGGCATGCGTGGTGGCATGTTTGGCGAAAACGGTCTCTTTGGCAAGGGGGGGCTCTTTGGAATAGGATCTTTCGCTGATTGTTTTGGTGGTGATGAATAAAAATCAATCGTAGAAGTAATATTTTATAGTTATGAAAAAGTTTCTTCTTTTTTTATTAGTGGTAGCGGCATGCTATTTTGGTGTTAAAAGTTGGATGGGATATAGTTCTGAGTCAGAGGAGTCTGACGATGATTTGGAGAACTACGAGGATTCTATAGCAATGGCACTTGACAGTAATGATTTTGTGAAAGCGTACCGATATGCCAATCACTTTTCTGAATATTCGGAAGAGGCAAAAACCGTTGTTAAAAAGGAAGCTCAATATGTACTAGAGAATCAAGGGGAATCGGGCCTTGTTCGTATCGCGATGATTGTAGACGAACACGATGCCTCATGGGTGTACCCCGATTTGCTGAATATGGCAATATCCATGGGTAACGAGTCTTTGTCATGTAAAATATCAAAATTATGTGACGATGTTAATTCTCAAACCATGGGATATGCGGTGATGGCGGATATGGAAACTTTGGTTACTGACTTCTTGCAAAAAAACAATAGCCTTATAGACAATCCCAATGTAATTATCTATTTGAAAGAAAAAGGGACATTCGAAACTATAGGGAAAGCTATACGTGAGAAAAAAACAGCAGAAGAAAAGAAGAAGCAGAATGAAGAGATTGAGAAATTGATAAAATCGATAGATGAGAGTCAGTCGTATGTCGTTCAAACATTTCGTCCAGGAAAAACTAGAATTGATACGCATGGTTATGATGGAAGGGATGCAAAAGCATACCAAAATGCAGTAGTGAGATACAATGGTCAGTGTCGAGAACTTTTGTCTAAAGCGATTGAGTATAAAGACTTAAAGACCGCGAAGTTAAGTATTAGCAAATGTAAGAAAAATTTTTATTATAGTTTTTATAATACTCCAGGTGGACACAGTTGTGACTACACTCTTGAATGCTCATACGATGCGTCTGACATAGATGAAATGAAAAGCATCTTGGCAAATGCTATAAATGAAGGTGCTTTCAAATAGAAAACAATAATGAACTGGAAAGAATTACTCAGAGGCTTTAACTTCTTCTGGCAAGGCATCAAAGCTGCAAAAAGGGAGATGTGGGTGTCGCTGGAGGTGCTGCTGGCGCTGACAGTAGTGATATCTTTTTTCATACAGATAGTGGAACATGCGGCACAGCCTGAGGTGTATGCACACTGGTACGATAGTGTGGTGTGGGCCGTTATGAGCTATCTTGGCAATCCAGGCAAGTTTGCCCCCGCCGACCCCGTGACGTTTGTGGGCAGAATGCTGTGGATTGTCATCTCGCTCATCAAACTGGCAATCTTCGCTGTCCCTGCCGGTCTTGTGGCCAAAGGCTTCACCGAGGCTAACGCGAAGGATAAGCGTGAGAAGCAGCTGGCAGACTTTCGCGAGAGAATGAGGAAATCTTTCCGCACCAAGAAGAACCGCAAGCTTGAAGAGGTGCTGAAGTCCTTGCCTGCTGACGAACGTCCTTTTGAGCACTTCCATTATGTGCCCGACTTCATCCCTGTATCGGATATGCAGGTGTTGCAGAATATGGACATGCGAGACATCATGGATACTGTCCATGGCAACGAGGATTTCCGCCTGCGAAACCAAGCCAATGCTGATGTGCCAGGCCACTTGGATGACAAGATGCTGGTAGAACATGTGTTCATCAATACTGAGTATGGCTGCTGCATAGACCGCCACTCGAAGGTGACAATTGTTTCGCCCAAAAGCCGCGAGAAGATGGGCATTGGATGGTTCACTTTCCACCTGGCTAAGATGGCAGGATTCAATTATATAAGTAAGGATTTGGAGGTGGACAAGGATGAGTCGGACGATTACTACGACATGACAGCCGAGCCTGTTGTGGATGGCAAGACCAAGGAAAGGCTGACCGACAAAGGCAAACTTGCGTTGCTGGAGAAGAAGGAGGAGATGCGCCGACAGTTCCTTGAGGATTTAACGCGACTTACCTGTCAGGACGGCTCTTGGGTCATATTTATGCTGCGTCATCGTAAGACGGGTTCGGACAATGCCGACCTTCACCTGATAGATGAAGTAAAGGACTATGCAGGCGTTTCCGCCGTTCGAGACCATGCACTGTATGGCAAGGTTTGTGAGGCACTGGCCGAGAGCATGCAGCATCACTTCGGACTTCTTACTCAACAGAACTACAAACGCTTCAAACTTAGCCAAGAGAATCTGATGCTTCGAAGCGATGTGGGCGAGAAGCATATCAATGCGTTCACCATTCGTCTGTCGAGCCACCTCATCAACTTCAACGAAAGCCAAATGACACTGATGCTGCAGATGGCAAAGAGTCTGGCAGAATCCTTGACTGGTGGCATGAAAATGCAAGAGAGTGAAAAACAGGACGTGTCAGAACGTCAATTCGGATACAATAAGAATTTGTACTGTATCAAGAAATAGCTATAAATAACATCTAAAAAAAAATATTCATGAAGGAAACTAATGACACACGTGAACTGGTTCTAAGGAAACTGTCCAATAGTAATTCGATAAAATACAGAGAATACGATAGTTTACTACCGAAATCGGATTATGCCTATCACGTAGAAGCGGAGAGAATCTTGGAGTACGACTTTAGGGATTTGGAGGATGATATTTATGTCACAATTATTGATACTCGTGTGAGACGATGGCTGGATGAAAATCCGATTTTTGTGTATAAGGATTGTGATACTCCTTCTCTTCCTCCATCATTTGCATGCGAGCTGATAGATCAAATTGGCATGAATGTTATCATCAAAATGGAACCTCGTCATATTATAGAAAGTAATGCCGATAGACCACAGAAAGCAAAGAAACAATTCTTGTGTCATGTTTCGCGTTTGATGTATTGCAGGCAGTTAGAGAGGTTTCTCGGAGAAGGACTGGACTGTCACTATGCTGGAATTATTATAAAAGGCAGCTACTTGAAGTTCCCGAAAGATGAATTGCTTGCTGAGTGCATAGAGTATGATATATGTAATGAGCGCTTGAGCAAGGCGGGACGTTTGCAAGGAATTCTGTATGAAGAATATTCATACTTGGATATGAGTGATGCAGACGACATGCTCGCCGCCTCACTGAAGAAGCATGCAAGTGATCCTTATGATCCAAAGTATGTTTATGCGAAAAGTCTACTGAAAATAAGAGCTGAGCATGACGCACAAATTAAGGCGGAGCTTGAATATTTCCAGAGAAAGGCTGATGCAGAAAAAGAGTGGGATGCAAGTAGTGAAGGACTTGAGATTGAAAGACTACGCAGCGAACGTCGTAAACTGCAGGTGTTGACGGATGGCGTCGATGGAAAACTGCTTGATTACAGAAAGAAGGTGTCTCTGTGGCTGTTGGTACTTTTCTTTTTCATCAATTTCTTTGCCGTTGTTTTAAGTGTATTGTCTTTTGTGGCATTTACTTACGTGATCAAACAGAAGAGAGATCGACTGGAGGCAGTAAAAATTAAGATTAAAGAACTTGAAGCCAATAAATTGGAGTTTGTTAGAAAGAAAGCATGTAATGAAATATGATAAGGTGTTGACGAATACGAAATACTGCCGAAAAATCTTCCCTGTAATTAAATTTTTCCCAACTCTTACTATATTAATAATGTAACTCCAATAAAAGAAACGATATGAAAGTAGCTATTGACCCAAGTGGAACAGCGTATCTGTTCATTGATGACAATATCCGCAAGGACTTGTATGGTTGTTGGGAATCGACAGAGAATATCTCGCTGATAAGAAAGTATAAGGAGAATGGAATGTTCCTACAGGAAAACCTGGAACTGGATGAATCGCTCCGTGGACTGACTCACGAGGATGAACCAGTGGAAGTGAAGATTGTGCCAGACGAGAATGGCAATATGTGGCTCTGTCGCAACGCGAATGGCAACCTCAAACTGTGCTGCACTGAGCCACAGCGAAACTCGGTGAATCCTGTGTGGTCGGCACAGCATTGTGTGTGTGTTATTGACCACAGCACTTACCGCACAGCTCTGTTCCCCAATCCTAAGGATGAGTTCGAAGAACTCACATGGGAATGCGAACCATTGAGAGTGAAACTTGTTAAAGCATAAAGATATGGCAGATATTTACGATTTCTGCGAGGTCCTGAATGATTTCGATAGCATGCTCCCTACCGACTTTATCCGGATGTATGATAACGACCTCTACCATGCCATCTACAAGGCGAAGAAGGGACAGCTCGTAATCCGCATCATTGAGGGTGGCAACGAGTACATGAAGGTGGGGCAGTCGAAAAGCGGTACCACTCGCGCCTTTGCCGAAGGCTTGCCCCTTGTCATTGAATATCCCAATGGCCTGTATCAATCAACGATTATAAGAACCATAGATTGGGAGGCTGGCACGTTTCGCACTAAGTGCAGCACCTATCACTTCCATTTTCTCGAACAAAATTAACAATATAAATATAATATTATGGCAAAGAAGAAAGGACCAGAGATGTACGAAGGTAAGCCCGTCTTGTTGGCTGCCAATAGTGATAAATTAGTTGATGCCGTAGAGGCCTTCAAGGCCGACTATCCCGACATTCCGCTGGAGAAACCTTATGTGGTGCGTGTGAAGGGGAAGAAGGTAAGGAGTAATGCGTTTGATGCCGATACGAAAGTCGGTGTTGTCATTCTGCATACCAATGTGGAGGTAATAGACAGTGCTGCCTTCAATGGCTGCACCCAATTAACGAGTATTGTGATACCCGATTCTGTGACCATGATTGGCCCTGGTGCCTTCTCTGATTGCACAAGTTTGGCGAGCATCACGATTCCTGGTTCCGTGACTAATATTGGCTTTGCTGCTTTCTCTGGCTGCACCAAATTGACGAGTATTGTGATACCCGCTTCTGTGATTAAAATTGATAGTTCCTTCTCTGGTTGCAGTGGACTGACGAGCATCGTTGTGGAAGAAGGCAATGCGAATTACGACAGCAGAGGAAACTGTAACGCAATTATAGAGACCTCGACGGGAAAGCTAATTGCTGGTTGTTCCTCGACCGTCATTCCCGATTCCGTGACTCAGATTGGTTTTGAAGCCTTCCTTCGTTGTACCGCTCTGACGAGCGTCACAATCCCCGCTTCTGTGACCATTATTCATGATAGTGCCTTCTTTCGTTGTACCGCTCTGACGAGCGTCACAATCCCCGCTTCTGTGACTCAAATTAACCGTAGTGCCTTCTTCGGATGCGCCAGCCTAACGAGCATCACGATTCCCGCTTCTGTGACTAAGATTTACGATAATGTCTTCAAGCACTGCAGTGGACTAACGAGCATCGTTGTGGAAGAAGGCAACGCGAACTACGACAGCAGAGGAAACTGCAACGCCATCATAGAGACTTCGACGGGAAAGCTAATTGCTGGTTGTTCCTCGACCGTCATTCCCGACTCCGTGACTCAGATTGCGTGGGGTGCATTCCAAGGCACAGGCATAAAGAACGTCACAATCCCCACTTCCGTGACGAAGATTGACTCTTACGCTTTCGAAGAATGCACAAGCTTGACGAGCATCACGATTCCCGATTCTGTAAC
>JAKSLN010000008.1 GCA_024401165.1 Bacteroidaceae bacterium | reverse complement strand
ACCTTAGTCCCGAAGAGGTTTACAACCTCACCATCACAGAGTCAACACTCAACCGTCAGGAGTCACTCGACCCCACCCAACTTCACATCATTCACTACTCAAAGCCTCACGACACTTGTGAGGGCATCGAACTACACTTAGGCAACATGGCCTCAGGCTTCCCTCACACCGTTCTCGGACACACCTGGAAGTCCACAGAATATCTCTACCTCTTAGGTGAGTGGAGCAACAACACTCCCGAACACCTTGACATCCAAAAGGATGTTCTTACAGCCACAAGTGGCTATGCCGCAAAGCGTTACAAGAAAACAAAGCACAAGAAGCACATCCGTCCCGACTTCCCCACCTTCCGCCTTGATTGGATGCTTTGGTGCATTTGGCAGAAGTGCCTTCACAGCGAAGCCTTCCGCAAGCATCTCCTCTCCATCCCACAAGACAGAGTCATCATTGAACTTGTCAAGAACGACCCCATTTGGGCAGCCTACCCCGACCCTTCAACCTGTTCAGAACAGGCTCCACAAGGCATCATCAAAGGGGGAAACGCAGTAGGCAAGATCCTTACCATTAGCCGCCGTTGCCTCGTAGAAGGCACGAAGCCCCACATCAACATTGAACTCTTGAACCGCTCCAACATCTACATCCTCGGCCAGAAGATCACCTTCTCCGAGGAGTAGATCCCCATCTCCCTCCTGCCTGAATATAGAGGCAGGCCAACAAAACAAGTTTGAAACAATTAACATCCATAAATATATAAACATTATCTACTTATGAGCAATTGGAATAAATGCGACCTGATGGACATCAACTTTACATTCACCAAGAAGGAGGAGGGTAGGAAGCTCATCACCCAGCGAGATTCTTACATCGACAACTTGACGCAGCAGGACCTCAACCTTCGTTGCGACAAGAGAGACGCAACGCTGGATGATTACCTGAAACTCTGCGAGGAGGCCATCCTGGACTTCACAGAGAAGGAGGAGGCTCAGCTGTCGCTACTGCTCTGCGAGATCGACAGCGAACTGAAACGCAGAGGTATGGTATTACCGCTCATAGAGCAGATTAACCTTGTCAAGACTACAGGAAAGGAGGAAATTGATGCCTACGGCTACACTCGCGGCAACACCATTTACCTCAATCAGAATGCTTTCAACAACGACGGTTTTCTGGAGCATCTTCTCGTTCACGAGCTGTTCCACGTCTTGACCCGCAACTGTCAGGAGTATAAGAAAGCCGTGTACAGCATCATTGGTTTCACCGTTGAGGATAAGTTCTTCTGCTACCCAGAAACAAGGACGCTGCACTTCGTCAGCAACCCCGACGTCTGCAATCAGCTTTGCCATGCAAAATTCAAGGTAGGAAGAGGCTATCAGAATGTTGTTGTAATGACAGACCTCTCTTACATGTATGGCCAAGGTCACTTCCATAAAAGATTCCGTCCCTTCTTCCTCCCCATCGACGAGAACTTGGAGTTCATCCGCGACGAGAGCGGCGAACTGGCCTTCATAAACCCCACGGCAGGATGTGACGAATACTACGAACACATAGGAAGGAATACTGGATACACGACCAACCCCGAAGAGGCACTGGCAGAGAACTTCGTCATTGCAGTTCTGGGTACGCTGAGGGACATTCCGAATCCAGAGATCATTGATGCCATTCGCCAGACTATGCATTATGCGTAGTCCTGGCGGATTACCCAACATCCTTGGCCAAGAACCAACATCATTCATCCTTTAAACCATTTTAATAATGCTATACGGAGCTATTTACGGAGACATTCTGGGTTCAACACACGAGAACATCGGCATCACCGGTGAAGAGACACACGAACAACTACTCGAGCCAGAGAGTACATTTACCGATGACACCATACTCACACTGGCAGTGGCAGATGCACTTATGAACAACAGCGACATAAGCAAGGCTTTGCGACTGTATGCCACAATCTACCACCGTCCGATGGGTGGCTACGGAACGATGTTCGTCAATTGGCTCGAAGAGGGCGACGACGCAAAGCCTTACAACTCGTTTGGCAATGGAGGTCCTATGCGTTGCTGTGCGTGCGCTTGGGCAGCAGACACGCTGGAAGATGCACTGCGTCTGGCCAAAGAGAGTGCTCTGCCCACACACGATCATCCCGAGGGCATCAAGGGCACTGAGGCTGTCACGGCATGCATCTTCTTGGCGCGCACCAGACATCCTAAGGAGGAGATACGCCAGTACATCCATCATCATTACTACGACATGACCCGTACGTTCGAGGACATCTACAATGCCGAGTATAAGTTCGGTGCCACATGTCAGGACACCGTGCCGGAGGCTATCATCAGCTTCCTCTATAGCGACAGTTTCGAGCAGGCATTGCAGTATTCAATGCTCACAAACAAGGACACTGACACTGCAGCAGCTATAACAGGATCAATAGCAGAGGCTTATTATGGCATTCCAGACTATGTACGAGACATTGTACATAAGAAGCTTGATGCTCCTTTGCTTACCATCTTGGAGAATTTTGAAAAGAAGTACAATCATTAATTCTCGATTCGAAATATGAAGAAGACGATTGCCATTGGCGACATTCACGGACTCAAGAACTGGAAAAAGATTGTCGAGGAGCATCCTACGGACAAAATAGTATTTCTTGGTGACTATTGCGACCCATACGTCCAAATCAGCAACTTCGACCTTTTGTCCAATATGCTTGACATCATTGAGTTGAAACAAAAGCGTAAGGATGACATAATTCTCTTACTAGGGAACCACGATATGCATTATATCTATGAAGACTTCCCTGTTAGCACAAGATACAACCAAGACATTGCAAGACTCTTGCAGGCTCTCTTTAAGGATGAGCGTAAGCTTTTCCAGTTTGCTTATCAGGATGGTAATACCCTCTTCACTCATGCTGGAGTGAGCAATCTTTGGTGGGATAAATATTTCAAGGGCAATACCAATGAAGGTGCTCCGAGTATTGCAGACCAGTTGAACAATCCAACAGAAGAACAAATGAAGGCAATGTTTTTGGTAGGATATGGCAGAGGCGGCAATTGCGAATGTGGCAGCATTTTCTGGGCAGACCTTGATGAAACGTGCCATGACTCGCTGCTAGGAGTACATCAAATTGTTGGACATACTCAAGTGGAACACATGCGAACAGTAAGTTCGTCAGAAGAAACCTCAATAACGTATTGCGACTGTCTTTGCCACGGAAAGTTTTGCTCTTGAAAAACTACTTAACGTGTGGTAAGCGTCTCGCAGACCTGGTCTTGAAAGTTGCGGCCAAGGCTGGACGAGGGGATGCCCTGGTTGATGATGCTGAAGCAGAGCTGATGGCCGGAGGGATGGGTGCAATAGCCGGAGAGTGTGGAGACGCCGGTCACGGTGCCGGTCTTGGCATGGACGTTGCCTTGTGCGGGGGTGTCCTTCATACGGTTACGGAGCGTGCCGTCCACACCGGCAATAGGCAGCGAGGGATAGAGGGCGGCATAGATGGGTGACGTGTGGTAGGCGTGCTGCAGAAGACGAAGGAGGAGCTGGGCGGAGAGGTAGTTGTAGAGGGAGACACCGCTTCCATCTGCTATGGTGTAGAGGGAGGGTTCGAGGCCAAGGCGCTGGATGAGCGCCTGCACGGGGGCGGCACAGTCCTTGCGGGTGGGTTCGGCGACGGCGGTGTCGGGTAGTTGCCAGAACATGCTTTCTGCCAGCATGTTGTCGCTTTGCTTCATCATAGGAATGAGGATGTCACCGAGGCGGCGGGGCTTACTCTCGGCATAGAGCATGTCGGGAGCCTTTCGTTTGCCCTTAAAACCGAAGTCGGTGATGCCGGTCTCCTCGTCGTCCCAGCACCATCCCCATCCGGGTGACTTGACGACGGGTGTGTAGACGTGATCGGGACCCAGGAGGTCGAGGGCGGTAATGGCGGTGACAAGTTTCATGTTGCTGGCGGGACGCATGCGCTGCTCTGCGTTGACGGAGTAGAGCATGGCGTCCTCGGTAAGGTCGTAGACGCACAGGGCAAGGCGGGTGTAGGAGAAAAGGGGTTGGTTGCAGAGCGTATCGAGGCGCTGCTGGAGCTGCTGCTGCCAGGTGGAGGGGGTGGCGGCAGCGGCCGTATTGTTGTGATAGGGAAGGTGGACAACGGTTGGCTGATGGAGGATGGAGAGGGGGGAAGCGTCAATCTGCTCGATAGTGGTGCTGACCAGGGTGTCGAGGAAGGGAACGACGTGTTCCTGTATTTTTCGGGTGGTTCCACATCCAAGGGTGGCGAACAGGAGGAGTATGGCGGGGAGGGACTTAATTTTTGACAAATAGTTCATAATTCATAGTGCATAGTTCATAGTTATTCGCTAAAGTTCATCAAACTTCGGAGTCATAGTGCATAATTCGCAATTCATAGTGCACAGTGCAAAGATACGATAAATAGTTCATAGTTCAGCGCTAACCCGGCATTATTTGCTGCAGAAATGCAAAAAGAGAAAAAGGTTTGGAGAAAAGTGGACGGATATGGGGGGTGTTTTCGTATTTATTTTGTAAATTTGCACATCGTAGACAATAAAACAAAAGATATACCATGATACGGAAATTCGACTTTCTCATCATCGGCGGCGGAGTGGCCGGTATGAGTTATGCATTGAAGGTAAGCCAGAGCGGCAAAGGCAAGGTGGCGCTGGTGTGCAAGACCACGCTGGACGAGGCCAACACGGCCAAAGCGCAGGGCGGCATTGCATCGGTGACGAACCTAAAAGTGGACAACTTCGAAAAGCACATCCAGGACACCATGGTAGCGGGTGACTTCATCAGCGACCCGGCAGCCGTGGAGCAAGTGGTAAAGGGCGGACCGGCCGGCATTGCCGACCTGGTGAAGTGGGGCGTGAACTTCGACAAGGATGCCGAAGGCAACTTCGACCTGCACCGCGAGGGTGGCCACTGCGAGTTCCGTATCCTCCACCATGCCGACGACACGGGATTCGAGATTCAGCGCGGCCTGATGGAGGCAGTTCGCAAGGACCAAAACATCACCGTACTGGAGAACCACTTTGCCGTGGAGATCATCACGCAGCACCACATGGGCATCCGCGTGACGCGACGCACGCCCGACATTGAGTGTTTCGGCGCCTACATCCTTAACCCCGAGACGGGCAAGATAGATACGTACCTAAGCAAAGTGACGCTGATGGCGACGGGCGGCACTGGTGCCGTGTATGCCACAACAACGAACCCAAACATTGCCACGGGCGACGGAATCGCCATGGTGTACCGCGCCAAGGGCAAGGTGCAAGACATGGAGTTCGTGCAGTTCCACCCCACCGCTCTATACAACCCTGCCGAGCGCCATCCAGCCTACCTCATCACCGAAGCCATGCGCGGCTACGGCGGTATACTGAGACTGCCCAACGGCGAAGAATTCATGCAGAAGTATGACGAGCGCCTGTCGCTGGCACCGCGCGACATCGTGGCCCGCGCCATCGATAAGGAAATGAAGATTCACGGCCTGGACCACGTGTGCCTGGACGTGACGCATAAGGATCCCGAGGAGACGAAGCACCACTTCCCCAACATATATGCCAAGTGCCTGAGCATCGGCATCGACATCACGAAAGAATACATCCCCGTAGCACCCTGCGCCCACTATATGTGCGGCGGCATCAAGGTGGACTTGGACGGACAGAGCAGCATACGCAGACTCTATGCCGTGGGCGAGTGCTCATGCACGGGCCTGCACGGCGGCAACCGCCTGGCCAGCAATTCACTCATCGAGGCGGTGGTATATGCCGACGCGGCTGCGAAGCATTCGCTGGAGGTCATCGATCAGTACTCGTTCAACGACAAGGTGCCCGAATGGAACGACGAAGGCACGATGACGAACGAGGAGAAGGTGCTCATTGCCCAGGATGCCAAGGAGGTTAACCAGATTATGTCGACATATGTGGGCATCGTGCGCAGCGACCTGCGCCTGCACCGTGCGTGGGAGCGCCTAGACCTGCTATACGAGGAGACGGAACATCTGTTCAAGCGTGTGAAGCCGACCAAGGACATCTGCGAGTTGCGCAACCTGATCAACGTGGGCTATTTGATTACACGCCAAGCCATTGAACGTAAGGAGAGCCGTGGACTTCACTACACCGTGGACTATCCCAAGCATGCGCTAGACAACCCGAAACTACAGAAATAATCACGCCTGAGAAACTTTTTTCAAAAAAACTTCATCTCCCTGTAACATTTTACGGGGAGATTCGTCTTCCTTATAGAGCGTGATGAAAGAACATATATTTCGCGAAGAAATACTCCCCTTCAAGGACAAGTTGTTCCGGTTGGCCTTGCGAATCACACTGGACAGGGAAGAAGCGGAGGACATCGTCCAAGACACCTTGCTCAAGATGTGGGAGCGTCGCGAAGAGTGGGACAAGATTCAGTCATTAGAGTCGTTCTGCATGACTATCTGCCGCAACCTGGCCCTGGACAGAAACGGCGCAGCCCGGAAGAGCAACCTGAGGCTGAACGAGGAGATGGACTCGTCAACGACTTTCACCACGCCCCTCGACGAACTGGACGCCAAGATGCGCATCGACGCACTTCGACGCTTCATCGATGGTTTGCCAGAAGTACAGCGCAGCATCATTCAACTGCGTGACAACGAAGGCAAGGCATATAGTGAGATTGGTGAAATCCTGAGGTTGAACGAGAGTCAAGTGAAGGTATACCTGCATCGGGCACGAGCAAAACTGCGGGAGCAAATCGCTAAATATGAGCAATATGGACTATAAGTACATCGAGCAACTGCTGCAACGCTACTGGGACTGCGAGACAACGGTCCTCGAAGAGAGCATACTGCGCAAGTTCTTTGCGCAAGAGGAAGTGCCAGAGCATCTGCAACGCTACAAGACAGTGTTCGAGTGCCTGCAAGAAACGGCAAACGACAAGTTGCCAGACGAGTTTGACCAGCGTATCCTGAAGCAAATAAAGAGCGATGACACGTCCGTACACACAGTCAAAGCAAAGAGACTGAAATTTGACTACAGACTGCGTCCCTTCTACAAAGCAGCAGCAGCAGTGGCTATGGTGTTGAGCATCAGTCTGGCCGTACAACAGGCCATGTACCAAGACCAAAGCGAGAACGTCGTCACGCTGCCTCCGGCAGTAGTGCCTGCCGCACCTGAGACAGCCTTTGACCAAGTCATCGAATCGCAGGCAAACGACACGCTGCTCATGGAAAATCAAGCGCCAGAGAAGGCGTTGAAACCCTAAGAAACATTTTTGATTATGCTTTTTCTATAACTGTTAGTATTAATTCTAAAACAAAACGAAGTCTATACGACTTGCTAACGAAGAATAGAGGTGGCCGCGAGGTCGCCTCTATGCTTTTTGCCTTCATCGAAGGAGGATGATACAAACTTAGCGATGAATAAAACAATCACTTGACGACCGTCGCGTTGAAGCGAAGGCGTTTGTCGGTGCTGCTCAGGACGATGTCGGGTTCCACACGATTGCCATTGAAGCGGAAATGGAGGCGACAGGATGAAATCCAGTTGACATAATGCAAGCGGATATAGAGATCATCCTCCGAAGTCCAGCCGTAACTGGCGGCAGCATAGAAGGGGGGCTTGATGTTGCTGAAATTATTGATGAAGGTGCGCAGGTTGAGCGGAAGTCCTTTAATTTCGTTCTGCGTCCACTTCTGAAAACCGCACACAAGGTCGAAGGTTTCATTGTTCGAGGTCGTGACCTTCAGGACGAGTTCGGGTTCGCGGTTACCCTGACGCTTGAAGTCAAAATCTACCCTCGCCCATTCCAACGGATTGCTACTCAGACGAACGCTGACAGGCAGGAGATGGCGACTCGTTGCCTTTCCACGCGTCGGAGAGAAACGATAACGGGCATTCTTCAACGCCTTGTAATCAGGACTCTCGGGCAGTCCCGAACCATCGACCGTGGATGTGCGGCTGAGGTTCCAAGTTGCCTTGTGGTCGAGTGTGCCCGAACGCTTACACTGGGTCATAGCGACCACCATCTGACGATCGGGTATAACATAGATATACTGTCCCCACGCACCGTCACATCGCACCATTCCAGGATAGTCCGTTAACCATATCTGATAACCGTATTTCTGTCCGTTCGGCTGACTAACTCGCAAGGTCGTCATCGCGTCAATCCATTCTGCATCAACTAGTTGTTCACCATTCCACTGACCACGTTGCAAAAGCAACTGACCGAACTTTGCCATTGACTCCAACTGCAGATAAAGCCCCCAACCGCCACAAGTGATGCCTTCGGGCGACTCCTCCCAGGCAACCTGGGTAATGCCCATCGGTGTAAAAAGGCGATTCTTCAAGAGTTCGAAAATGGTGATACCCTCAACCTTCTGAACAATGGCAGAGAGGAGATAGGTGTCGATGCTATCGTAGGCAAAGTGCGTGCCGGGCAACGCCACCAACCTATGGGACAAGTATTGGCGAATCCAGTCGGGATATATGGTGCGCATGTTAGTATCGACAGGGAACCCCGAGCGCATGGTCAACAAATCCTCGACCGTAATGGCTGCAAGCGAGTCGTCGACAACCTCGGGCAACATGTCGGGGACAAAATCAACAAGGTGATCGTTCAAAGAAAGCAGACTGTCCTGGATCGCCATGCCTACAGCAACGGCAGTGAAAGTCTTGGAAGCCGAGTATTGTGTGTGGCTGTACTGTGCGGCAAAGGGTTCGTTATACTTTTCCGCAACAACTTTTCCATTGCGAAGGATCATGAGGCCGTGCATGTCTGCCGTTGACTGACTCATCAGCGAATCGACATAGGCCAGAACATCCTTGGACTGAAGTCCCTGCTCCTCGGGCGTGCTGCGTTCGAGATAGGTAAGCTGTGGCCAAGCAGGGAGCGATAATAAGAAGAGGGAAAAGGAAAGGAGGGTAAAACGCTTGATATTTTTCATTGTCCAGGTCGAGATTATCGGTATTTTAAAAAAGAAGGATCAAGAATCTGCACCTAGCGCTTCTCAACCCTTCTCTTTGTATGTTTTCTTATATCTCTTTTGAGTGCAAAGTTTACGCATCAATATTTGCGTAAGTAGCATTCTGCTCGATGAACTCACGACGCGGAGCCACATCCTCACCCATCAGCATGGAGAAAACATAGTCGGCGGCGGCGGCATCCTCTATAGTCACACGCTTGAGCAGACGCTTCTCGGGATCCATGGTCGTCTCCCACAACTGTTCGGGATTCATCTCACCCAAACCTTTGTAACGCTGGGTGTGCAAGCGGGTGTCGTTTTCGTTGCCATCACAATATTGGCGAATGAAGTCCCAACGCTGCTTCTCATCGTAACAGTACTCCTCAACCTTACCGATTGAGCAGCGATAAAGGGGCGCCATGGCGATGTAGAGATGGCCGCTCTGAATCAGCTCGGGCATGTAGCGGTAGAAGAGAGTCATCAGAAGGGTGTCGATGTGCGAACCATCGACGTCGGCATCGGTCATGAGAATAACCTTGTGGTAGCGAAGTTTCTCATAATTTGCCTCCTTGCTATCTTCTCCCAATCCAAAGCGGACACCCAGCGCCTGAATGATGTTGTTAACCTCCTCGTGCTCAAAGGCCTTGTGCCACATCACGCGCTCAACATTAAATATCTTACCACGAATGGGGAGGATGGCCTGAAACTGACGGCTACGCCCCTGCTTTGCAGAACCACCGGCCGAGTCACCCTCAACGATGAAGAGCTCGCACTTTGCCGCATCCTTGTCAGAGCAGTCTGCCAATTTGCCGGGCAATCCGCCACCCGTCATGGGGTTCTTGCGCTGTACGCTCTCGCGTGCCTTGCGAGCAGCCACACGAGCAGTTGCAGCCAGGATGACTTTGTCTACAATCAACTTGGCCTCGGCGGGATGCTCTTCCAGATAATTGGTCAGAGCCTCACCTACAGCCTGCTGCACAGCACCTGCAACCTCGCTGTTACCCAACTTAGTCTTGGTCTGTCCCTCAAACTGAGGTTCTGCCACTTTTACGCTAATGACAGCAGTAAGACCTTCACGGAAATCCTCACCACTGATCTCAACGTGATTCTTGGCCAACTTCTCCAGTTCCTTCTGACACTGTGCTTCTGCATAGGCTTTTAAGGTGCGGGTAAGAGCGGTGCGGAAACCCTGAAGATGGGTACCTCCCTCTATGGTGTTGATGTTGTTTACATAGGAATGGAGGTTTTCGCTGTAACCCGTATTGTACATGATGGCAACCTCGATAGGTGTGTTCTGCTTCTCAGTATTGAGATAGATGACATCATTGACCAAACGGGTACGAGTGGAATCAATATAGCGAACAAAGTCGCGCAAACCGCCCTCACTGTAGAAGGTTTCCGTGCGAACACCCTCGATGCCCGACTGCTCGTTGACGTCGAGACGCTTATCAGTCAGGATAATCTTGATGCCTGCGTTGAGGTAAGCCAATTCGCGCATTCGGTTTGCCAGAATGTCATATTCGTAGGTCACCGTCGTGAAGATCGTATCATCGGGCCAGAACTGTTGACGCGTTCCGCGCAAATCGGTCTCACCGATGACGTTAACGGGAGTAAGGGGCTTTCCCTTTGAATACTCTTGCTGATAAATCTTGCCATCGCGATATACGGTGCTGACCATCTTGGTTGAGAGAGCATTCACACAGCTCACACCCACACCATGAAGACCACCGCTGACCTTGTATGAGTCCTTATTAAACTTACCACCGGCATGCAGAACAGTCATGACGACTTCTAGGGCGCTCTTGTGTTCCTTCTCGTGCATATCAACAGGAATACCACGACCGTTGTCCTGTACGGAAATACTGCCGTCTTCCTCAATTGCAACCTCTATATGTGTACAGTAGCCAGCGAGCGCCTCATCGATAGAGTTATCTACCGTCTCGTATACCAAGTGATGCAAACCCTTCTTGCTGATGTCACCAATGTACATGGCAGGACGCTTGCGCACGGCCTCAAGACCCTCCAAGACTTGAATGCTGGAGGCTGAATAACTGGCCTGATTCTGTTCCAATTCTTCCATTCTGTTCTTTTATTGTATATTTTCGAGGGCAAAGATACAAAAAAAAGCGGAAACCAAGAAACATTTTAGAATTCTTTTTCGTAGAAAAAGACTAAAGTAGGCAATGCTGCAGAAAAACTCACAACTTGCCAGCAATTAGCGGCATAACAAAAAAGAGAGCACCTTGCGGCACTCTCTCTATTACCCTCACAAAGATTGGCTGACAATTAACCGAGCTTTGCGATATGCTTAGCCAACTTTGACTTCAAGTTAGCAGCCTTGTTCTTGTGGATGATGTTACGCTTTGCGAGCTTGTCGAGAGTCTTCTGAACCAAAGGATACATCTCTACAGCAGCAGCCTTGTCGCTAGTTGCACGCAACTTACGAACAGCATTACGCATGGTCTTAGCGTAGTAACGATTGTGAAGTCTTCTCTTCTCCTCCTGACGGATTCTCTTGAGTGATGATTTGTGATTTGCCATTTTATTTATTGTTTTAAGTATTGCGGAGTATGATGTGGTATGGCTCTTAGACCTCGCACCTTTCTCCAAATTATTGTAGTCCCTAGGAGAGTCGAACTCCTCTTTAGAGAATGAAAATCTCTCGTCCTAACCGATAGACGAAGGGACCTTACCGGAAGCAGAACAACTTACAGATGAAAAAGTCTGGTGTCGTTTTGCGGGTGCAAAGGTAAGGTGTTTTTTCGAACTGACAAAACATTTGAGCAAAAAAATGTTTCAAAAAGCACATTTTCACCACGCCAGCGAACTGTTTCCAATTTTTTTTGACTAACTTTGCGAATAAATAAAAGGTTACAGGCTCTTCTAACAACTAAAATAATGTACGAGAAGACTCGCGGCATTGTCCTTCACTCACTCCGTTACAACGACGATAGTCTGATTGTGGACATCCTGACAGAAAACAGAGGTACAGTGCCTTTCCTAGTCAAGATGCCAAAATCTCACAAGTCGAGCGTGAAGACCCAACTTCTGCGCCCTCTCTCCATCATTGAGTTGGACATGGACTACCGTCCCCGGCAGAACATGCAGCGCATCCGCGACATGCACGTTTACGAACCCTACCAATCCCTACCCTACGAGCCGTTGAAGAGTATGGTTGCGCTGTTTCTGGGCGAGGTGCTTTACTACGCCTTGCGAAACGAAGACCACAACGACCGCCTGTTCAAGTTCCTCCTGCACTCGCTCTGCTGGTTTGACATTGCAGAATCCGACTATGCCAACTTTCATCTGGCATTCCTGATTAAGATGACGCGCTACCTAGGTTTCTGGCCCAACTGCGAGGATCGCGACCAGATGCATTTTTTTGACTTGCAGGAAGGTTCATTTTGCGCGCTCCACCCCATCCACACCCACTATCTAAAAGGGGAAGAGGCAGAATGGGTGCCTCGCTTCCTAAAAATGAACTACCAGACGATGCGCCGTTTTAAGATGAACAGACAACAGCGCAACTACGTATTGGACCAGCTTTGCCGATACTACCGCCTCCACATCCCAGACTTCCCAGAGATCAAGAGTCTGGATGTTCTAAAAGAAGTGGTTGGCTGACAACTCCCCTTAAGGAGTGCCCGCCAACCACAATTTATAGAGATTCTATACTGTTTTTTCTTTTTTCAGAAGGTGATATGGTTGTTCTCCTCAACAACCTCGCTATCGCTGCTTTCACCTTGAGCGTTCTTTCCCTTGATGCGCTTCAGGTCTTCTTTCGTACGTTGATAGGTAGGTGTGTTCTCCACCATGGCAATCGTGTCATTGTCATCCATCTCGTCATCCTCAAAGATGTACAAGTTGGGGCGGCGCTGTGAAAGGTTTGAACCATCTCCACGACCATAGTATTGTTCAATCAGCACTTCGTTGGCCTCTTCCGTTTCTGGTTCTGGTTCCCACTTTTCCTTGGGCATGCCAGGTACGTTCTTCAATCCAAAGCCAGTTGCCAGCAAAGTGATCTTGACCTTATTGCCCAGCGAATCGTCAACGGCAACACCCCACTTAACCTCCACATCGTCGCGGAAGTTGTTCATGAACTCATGCACCTCGCTGATCTCCTCCATGGTCACCTCATCGTCGCTGCTTTCAGTGCCAAAGTTGATATTGATCAGTATGCGCTGAGAATTAGTGATGTCATTGTTGTTAAGCAGAGGACTGTCGAGCGCCTCCTTGATTGCCTTGGTAACACGGCCTTCTCCCTCGCCATAGCCCGTACTCATGATGGCCACACCACCTTCTTTCAGGACCGTTGTAACATCCTGGAAGTCGAGGTTAATCTTACCACGCATGGTGATAATCTCAGCAATGCTCTTGGCCGCAATGGAAAGCGTGTCGTCAGCCTTGGCAAAGGCATTGAGCAAAGTCAACTCGGGATACAACTCTCGCAAACGCTCGTTGTTGATGACCAGCAGTGCATCCACATGCTTGCTGATCTCAGCAACTCCTTCTAAAGCCTGCACAATCTTCTTTTTGCCTTCGAACTTGAAGGGGATGGTGACAATTCCCACGGTTAGGATGCCTGCATCTTTGGCACACTGGGCGATGATGGGGGCAGCACCCGTGCCTGTACCACCACCCATACCCGCAGTGATGAAGGCCATGCGAGTGCCGTCGTTTAGCATATCTTTTATCTCCTCGATGCTCTCCATAGCCGCCTCACGAGCCTTCGCAGGGCGGTTACCTGCTCCCAGTCCATCCTTTCCAAGCTGGAGCTTGTGGGGAACGGGTGAATCTTGTAATGCCTTGTTGTCGGTATTACACAAGACATAGGTCACATCGTGGATGCCCTCATTGAACATATGGTTGACGGCATTGCCACCGCCACCACCCACGCCAATCACCTTGATAATGCTGGGATTACTGGGATTGAGGTTAAACTGAATACCTCCGTTCTGCTGAAAATCTAAAGCCATATGTCGTATCTTTTATCGGGTTCGTAGTAATTATTCCTCATCTTCAACCATTCCTTTGGCGAAATCTACTAGACGCCCAAAGATGCCCCTCTTCTTGGACTTGGGGTTCTCTTCGCGCTCTTCTGCCTGTACGGTTTCTGCTGCTTCAGACAAAGTCTCTTCAATGATTTCTTCCGGATCGGGCTGTACAGGTGCCTCACCCACGCATCCTTCGGTTGCAGACATGAGCAAGGCAATGGCCGCATTGAAACCAATTGTCGAATTATCAACGGAAGGCACACACTGCATACTAGACAGAAGCTGCTTGGCAATCTTAATCTTAGCAGGGTCGAAATTCTTCATCTTGGCAAATGCCTCGGCAAGTCCTTGCATGGCAGCGCCACCACCTGTCAGCGTCACACCAGAAAGGAGATCATTCTGCCATTTGTCCTTACCTATCTGGTTCCACACATTGGCGATAATCTCATCGTAGCGAGCACTGGTAATGCGCTGCAGTTCTTCCTCGCTGATATTGCGATTGCTGCTGATGTGTATCTGGCGGTTTGAGTCCATTTTATCGGCAGAGACTTGAGCCACTCCAAACTTCAACTTTACCGATTCAGCCTCGTCCATTTCCATTTTCTTCAAGTTGGCGAGGTCGGTTGTCACATTATTGCCACCCAAGGGCAAGGTAACAAGGTGGCGAAGAATATTCTTGGTGAAGATGGCTACCGTCGTTGTCTCTGCACCGATGTCAACCAAGGCGCAGCCGGAACGCTTCTCCGTATCAGGGAGCAGAGCCTTTGCCAGTTCAAGTGGCGTAATCAGCAGTTCCACAATATCCAATCCGGCATCACGCATGCATGTACGGATGTCTTCTTGCAGACTCTTTCTGGCGATAATGTTGAGGTAGCGTCCTTCAATGCGATCAGCCTGAATGCCTATGGGGTCTGCCGTACTGTCGATGCCCAGACGGTACTCCTGAGGTGCCACATCCAGAATCTCACGATCGGGATATTCAACGGCACGGTTCTCGTCCATCAACATGTCTACAACCTCCTGCGTCATCTTCTCCTTTGTCTCGCAGGCACGAATCACCTTATTGCCAGCCGTATGCAGCGATTGGCCTGCAATGCCAACATAGGCACGGGTAATGTAGACGCCCAGACGTTCGTTCAGGCGATCCTTGATGCGGGTTATGGCATTAGTGGTCTTGTTAATGTTGTAAACAGTGCCACGACGAATGCTGCCGCTTATCCGTTCCTGCTCAACTGCCAGAATCTGGATGCTGCCGTCAGCTTCTCGCTTTCCGGCGACTCCCCGAATGGCAGAACTGCCCAATTCAAAGGCAACGATGATGTTGTTTTCTGCTGCTACCATGGTGTGTTATATTTAATTATGTATAGACAATTTATTTACTGTTTTTGGGGTGTTGGGGCTGAAGCTGAGGTTGTCGGAACCGACGGTTGAGCAGATTGTATGCCCTGAACCGCATTCAAAGTATCGAGTGATTGAACGGCATCCTGGGTGGGAAGCAAAAGAGGTTCCAACTCTGCATTCCGTTTGCCATCATCGGGTTTCCGACCTATAACGATTCCAGCAAACGAAACATCGATGGCTTCATATTTATCCCATCCAATCTCCGTCAATCCCTTGGCATAGAAAACACGCAGACGCCATAACTGATCAGGCAGGTCATTTGCTTCTCCTAATAGGATGACATGATTAGCAAAGCGGGTGTACATGCGGATATCGTGATCGTTTACCACATCTATCTGCTGCACCTGGGCACGCCAGAAGGCACTATCCTGCAGACATCGAGCAACAGAAGCCAGGCGTTCGTGGGCAAACTTCTTCGAAATGTCTCCCGTTGCAACACAAAGATTGCCGGATAAGTTGCCAACAGGCATGTCCGCACCTTTTCGGTCCAAGAAATATGGTTCTCCACGGTTGGGGATGACATAGAGAGCGGGAATCTTGGGCAGTACCTTCATCAGCAACACGCCAGATGCATTGAATGAGCATGTCACTGTATCGATATAGGGACTCTTGCTCAGCGTTCTCTCTATCTCAACCAAATTGATATCGATCAGTTTTTTGCCCTTGAACGACATCTTGTTAGCCTTCATGATAGCAAGAACCTCCTCATCGTTGATCATACCCAACGAGAGGCTGTCTTCCACGACAAGCTTCACATCCTTGCATGTTCGGTCATCGGCCTTTTTATCAAAACCTCCAAACGACCAGACAAGAAAGCCGGCCACAACCAGGATCATGAGTATTTTGAACGCAGTCTTCATTAACGTATCTTACTTTTCTGGGAGCAAAATGCTTATTTCAGGATAGACGCAATCTCATCCGAGAAGTCCTCGATGTCACCGGCGCCAAGCGTGACAAGCACATCATATCCGCCTCGTTTCACACAGTCGAGGATCTCGTCCTTGCGTATCATCTCACGCTTCGCACTCGTCAGTCGGTCATAGATCAATGCGCTTGTCACCCCCTCAATAGGAAGTTCACGGGCTGGATAAATATCCACAATAGCAACATCGTCGAGCAGCGACAAGGCATCGGCGAACTCGCAGTAAAAGTCACGCGTGCGAGTATATAGATGAGGTTGAAAGATGGCCTTGACACGCTTGTCCGCATAGAGTTGCTTTATGCTGAGGATACTCTGGCGAATCTCTTCCGGATGATGAGCATAGTCACTCAAATAGACCATCTTATCCGTCTTCACGCGGAAGTCGAAGCGGCGGTCGACACCACTGAACGATGCCATAGACTCGCGGATTTCAGGTGTCGAAACACCGGCAATCTGCGCCAGTGCCATTGCTGCAATGCCATTGTCGATATTAACGCTCACAGGAACACCTAGGCGGATATCCTTGATGTTGCCAAGAGGCGAAACCAGGTCAAAGGTAATCTCACCACCACCAATCTTGATGTTCTCGGCATGGAAGTCACCCTTTTCACGAGCATAAGTATAGGTTGTCACACCGTTTCCGGTGCGCGGTTGCATCTTCAAGTCCTCGTGCAAGATGAGATAACCACCCTCCACAATAAGGCTAGTATAGTGGGCAAAGCTCTCCAGGTACGCCTCCTCTGTGCCATAAATGTCCAGATGGTCTGAGTCCGTTGCCGTAATGACGGTTGCATAAGGTGAAAGCCAATGAAATGATCGGTCGAACTCATCGGCCTCAATTACAACGTAGTCACTCTTGTTGCTCAAGATGTAGTTGGTGCCATAATTCTTAGTGATGCCTCCAAGGAAGGCGTTGCAGTCCACATGGCTCTGATGCAACAGGTGAGCTGCCATGCTACTCGTCGTGGTCTTTCCGTGGGTACCTGCCACGCAGAGTCCCTTATGGGCACGCGTCAGGGTGCCAAGCACCTGTGCACGCTTCTGGATGTCGAAACCTCCTTCACGGAAGAACACCAATTCTTGGTGTGTTGCAGGGATTGCTGGCGTGTAGATGACGAGCGTCGACTGTTTATCTTTACATGCCTCGGGGATGAGGTCAACATTCTCTTCGTAATGAATGTGCGCGCCCTCCTCTTCCAGACGACGGGTCAGTTCACTGGGCGTACGGTCATACCCACCTACCACCAGTCCTTGGTGTAGGAAATAACGGGCAATGGCGCTCATGCCTATGCCACCGATACCTACAAAATATACTGCCTTCACGAGTTTCTTTGATTAATGATTTATGTCTTGTAATCTTTCTTCTATACCAGAGCAAACATTTTTCGCTCCAGCTACCTTCTTGCCAACTTCAAAACCATCTCTGCAATAGCCTCTGCCGAATCGGGGTAGGCCATTCCTAGGGCGTTATCACCGAGTTGATGGAGCTTCGCCACATCCGTCACCGTCTGCAGTGCTAACGGAATGAGTTTCTCACGCGCCTCTACATCCTTTACATACAATGCAGCATTCTTGTTCACAAGTGCCATTGCATTGTGTGTCTGATGGTCTTCGGCCACGTTGGGAGAAGGCACAAGAATGGAGGGTTTGCCCAACAAACAAAGTTCGCTGATGCTACTAGCACCTGCACGACTGATAACCAGATCTGCCGCCTTATAGGCTTGGTCCATACGGGACACGAAATCGGTGACGTACAGATTGGTAGGTTTACCATTTGCCTTCAGATTTTCTTCAATCTGCTGCTTGTAGTAGCTTCCTGTTTGCCAAATGAACTGTACGGGAGCATCGGCGATCTGCTGCAAGTTGTTCAGTACGCTCTCGTTTAGTGTCCGTGCCCCCAGACTTCCGCCTACGAGCAGAATGATGGGTGAATCGATGTTCATGCCGAAAGCTGCCGCACACTCTGCCTTGCTCTCAGTCACATGAAGTAGATTCTGACGAACAGGGTTGCCTGTCAGCACAATGCGATCTTTCGGGAAGAAACGCTCCATGCCTTCATAAGCCACACAAATCTTCTCCGCCTTCTTGCCTAACGACTTGTTTGTGACACCGGCAAAGGAGTTCTGCTCCTGGATGAGACAAGGTATGCCCAGCGAATGGGCGGCATTCAGGGTTGGACTGCTGGCATAACCGCCCACGCCCACAACCACCTGAGGAGCAAATTCCTTGATGATGCTCTTGACGATGCGTTTGCTTTTGAAGAAGTCACGCATCACGCCAAAGTTCTTCAAGCTGTACAAAGGACGAATCAAACCTCTTACAGGCAACCCCTTTATTTCGTATCCGGCTGCTGGCACGCGCGTCATCTCCATACGCCCCTCCGCACCAACAAACAGAATCTTTGCATTCGGTTTGATTTGCTTGATGGCATTGGCAATGCTCACTGCAGGGAAGATGTGTCCTCCCGTACCGCCACCGCTTATGATGATTCTCAAATCTTCCATTTTTACTTCTTTTATTCTGCGTTCTCGCAGTCTACGACTTCCATCTCAGGAATCTTACGAGCCGAACGGCTCACACTCAGTATCATGCCAATGTATGCACAGGTGATGATGGTCGATGTCCCCCCCTTGCTGACCAAGGGAAGAGGTTGTCCGGTCACGGGCAACAAACCTACAGCCACACCCATATTGATCAGAGCCTGCATCACGAGCATGAGCGAAAGACCCATGACCAAATAGGCAGGGAATCTCGTTGCACAACGACCTGCAATTCGCCAAGCCCTATATAATAAAAATAGGTATAGGAACAGGACGAGAGCTGCCATCTCGATACCGCCCTCTTCTATGATGATGGCATAGATATAGTCGGAGAATGCCATGGGCAGATAGTCGCGCTCAACACTGTTGCCGGGCCCCTTGCCCACCACATTGCTCGTAGCGATGGCTATCTGTGCGTGAGCAACCTGTTGGTTGTCGTTGACATTATACTCTTTGGGATCCTCAGGCAGACTACCGCCCTTCTGCAGACGACCTACCCAAGTGGGCAGACGGTGCAGCGCCGATACGTTCTGACCTATTTCACGTGCCGTCTCAATTGGCATCGTCTTGGCTGTCACAAAACCGATACTGCCTATCGCGATCAACGGGAGCACAATCCACAGGATAACCTTCGTCGGTGTTTTACCGATCCATAGCAGCGCCATGACGACAACAAAAAGCATGCCGGCTGTCGAGAAGTTTTCAGAGGCAATAAGCAGACACATGACTGCCGTCAACCCCAATGCAAACTTCACGCCACCCATGTGAGCCTCGCCAGTTTCCTTATTGCGCATGGTCAACAGGAAAGACACAAAACCAATTGTCGAAAGCTTAGCAAACTCACTGGGTTGGATGGATCGTCCAAAGAACGATATCCAACGACCTGCGCCATTGATGCGTTGTCCAGCAAAAAGGGCATACACCAGCATGCCAATGGAAACAAGCACGAGGAAGGTGCAGATGAGTTTAAACAGTTTGCAGGGCATAATGTGTGTAATCCAGGCGATGAAAAGGCCAAAGAATACCATAAAACCATGGTCAAGGACCGGTCCCCAGTAGCGTCCTGATGCATAGCTGTCTCGGCTTGAAGCACTATACACCTCGATGAGCGAAATAGCGCACAGGAGGATGAGTATCATCCACACGGCCATGTCACCTTGCAGCCAGCCTTTCGACTTGAATGTTGTATGGGGCAATTGCATATTCATCAGATCTCATTTACATAGTGGCAGAACTGCTCACCGCGGTCCTCCATATTCTTGAACAAATCAAAACTTGCACAGCAAGGACTCAATAACACCGTGTAGCCGGGCTTTGCCATCTGTTTGCAAGCAGTTACGCAATCCTTCATGCTGTGCGTGTCGGCAACGGGGATACCCATGCCATCGAAAAAGTCGTGCAGTTTTTGGTTGTCTGCACCAAGGTAAACGATGCCAGCACACTTTTCCTTCACCAGATCCTTGATGGCGTTGTAGTCGTTACCCTTGTCCTTACCTCCAATGATAAGGATGGTGGGCGTCGTCATGCTGTCCAACGCATACCAACAGGCATCCACGTTTGTTGCCTTCGAGTCGTTGATATACTGCACCCCACCGATGCGGGCCACCTTCTGCAAACGATGTTCTACGCCTTCGAAGTCACCCAAGCACTCACGTAACTTTTCATCAGAGACTCCACTCAGATGGGCCGTGATGCCGGCAGCCAGCGAATTGTACATATTATGTTTGCCACGCAGCGACAATTCTTCCTGCTCCATATTGAAGGGAGTGGGATACTCGATGACATACTTACCCTCCGAGATATAACCGATCATACCCTCCTTGCTCAGAATACTGAAGGGACACTTGCGCGACTTGATGCCATACTTCTTCAACTCCTCCTTCACGATGGGATCGTCTGCCCAGTACACAAAAGAGTCTTCCTCCGTCTGGTTCTGGAGGATGCGCATCTTTGAGTCGGTGTAGTTCTGCATGCAGTTGTCATAGCGGTCCAGGTGGTCGGGCGTGATATTGAGCAGGACGGCAATGTTGGCACGGAACTTGTACATGTTATCCAACTGGAAGCTGGACAATTCAATCACATAGTAGTCATAGGTCTTGCCTTCAGCTATCTGCAAGGCCAACGAACGACCAATATTGCCTGCCAGGCCAACATTGTAACCGGCCGACTTGAAAATATGGTAGATTAGACTCGTAGTCGTTGTCTTACCGTTGCTGCCGGTAATGCATACCATCTTGGCGTGGGTGTAGCGACCCGCGAACTCAATCTCGCTGACGATGGGGATGCCAGCAGCCTTCAGTTTCAGCACCATGGGTGCATTCTCAGGGATGCCAGGACTCTTCACCACCTCATCAGCATTCATGATGAGTGCTTCGGTATGCTGGCCTTCCTCCCATGCCACCTCATACTGGACAAGGATGTCCTTATAATTATCCTTGATCTTGCCCATGTCGCTTACAAACACATCAAATCCCTTGACCTTGGCCAAGGCAGCAGCGCCGACTCCGCTTTCTGCAGCTCCCAGAACTACAATTCTCTTGCTCATATCTTTCTTTTTTTCTTATCGAATTTTCAATGTCACTACTGCCAACGCACACATGATGATGGTGACGATCCAGAAACGGGTTGTAATCTTAGACTCCAACCAGCACCCCTTAGGCCAGTTGAAATACACTTTCAGGTCACTTGCCAGCTGACCAGGTTTCACACGGAACGTATCATGGATGGGAGCACGCTTAAACACACGCCACTTCTCGCCACGCTTGTTACCCATTCGGGCCACATTGGTCTGCAGAATCACGCTTACGCTCTCAACCAGGAAGACGAAACAGATCAGGGGAATCAACAGTTCCTTGTGCAGAATGACGGCCATGACGGCAATGACGCCACCAATGGCTAGCGAACCGGTATCACCCATGAACACCTGAGCGGGATAGCTGTTGTACCACAAGAAACCGACCAGCGCGCCTACAAATGCCAGGCAGAAAATCACAAGTTCCTCCGAACCGGGTATGTACATTATATTTAAATAAGATGCCAGCGCCGTGTGACTGCTTACATAGGCCAGGACACCCAGCGTCAAAACCATGATGGCAGAGTTGCCGGCACACATGCCGTCCATGCCATCGTTCAGGTTCGAACCGTTGCTCACTGCCATCACGATGAATGTCGTTACCAGGACGAACAAAATCCATCCGGCAGCCGTCTTATACTTACCCATGAAGGACATGGCCTCGCTGTAACTCAAGTTGTTATCCTTCACAAAAGGAATGGTTGTATCGGTACTCTTCACCTTCTTCGTATTGTGTACCACCACTTCGTGATTTGCCTTCACCGTTGTGTGATTCTCCTGGATAACGGCATCTGGACTGAGCCACAACGTCAGACCAACAACCAGTCCCAGGCCAGCTTGTCCAATCAGTTTGAAACGAGGTTTGATGCCGTCCTTCGTACGCTTCATCTTGACATAATCGTCTAGGAAGCCCAACAGTCCCAGCAACAAGATGGTACCCAGCATCAGCAACATGTAGATATTGCGCAATCGTCCCAGCAGCAGACAGGGCACCACCGTTGCCACGATGATAATGATACCACCCATCGTGGGCACATCAACCTTATTCACGCCAAAGGGATCAATGCTGGCGTCGCGCTGTGTCTCACTGGCATTGTGACACTTCATCCATTTGATGAAGTACTCACCAAACCATGCAGAAATAATCAACGACAAAACCAGCGTCAATAAACCACGGAACGAGATGTAAGCCCATAGGTGAGAACCTGGGATTCCAAAATCTTCAAGATATCTGAACAAATAGTATAGCATATTGTCAAGGGTAGGATTTTAAATGTAAAGAGAATAGATTGAAGTGTAAAATGGAGCAATTAAATCAGTAGTCGAACAACTATGAATCCAACCCAAACGCTTCACGTACCACCTCGTGATCATCGAAGTGATACTTCACCCCCTTGATGATCTGGTAGTCCTCGTGACCTTTGCCAGCAATCAGGATGACGTCACCAGGTTTGGCCATCATGCAGGCCGTGCGGATGGCTTCCCTGCGATCAACGATGGTCAGCACCTTGCGCTTCTGCTCGTCATCGAGGCCTGCCAGCATGTCGTTGATGATGTCCTGAGGTTCCTCGTTGCGGGGATTGTCACTGGTGATGATGACACGGTCGCTATGCTTCACCGACTCTTGTGCCATGAGGGGACGCTTACCCTTATCACGGTTACCGCCGGCACCGCAAATGGTCCAACACTCGCCCTTGTGTTGCAGCACCTCGTTGATGGTGGTCAGCACATTCACCAGAGCATCGGGCGTATGGGCATAATCAACGATGGCGGTCACGCCTTCCTTGCTTCGGATGCTCTCAAAGCGTCCGTTGACAGGCTTCAGCGTGCTCAGGGCAATCAGGATGTCTTCTTTCCCTATGCGCTGTCCGTTGTCTGTAGACTGATGTTCTGCCATCATCCTTGCCGCACCGTAGACGGCCAGCAAGTTAGACACGTTGAAGCGACCCACAAACTGAACGAACGTCTCCATACCATCCAATTCGAGATTCATGCCCTCGAAGCCTTCCTCCAGGATCTTAGCCTTGTAGTCCGCTGCTGCACGCAGCGAGTAGGTCTTTACCGTGGCCTTGGTGTTCTGTACCATGATCATGCCATTCTTGTCATCGGCATTGGTTACGGCAAAGGCATCCTTGGGCAACATGTCAAAAAAGGCTTTCTTGGCATCGCGATAGTTCTCGAAAGTTTTATGGTAGTCCAGATGGTCACGGGTCAGATTGGTGAAGATGCCACCAGCGAAAGTCAGTCCACCGATGCGCTTCTGAGCCACGCTGTGGCTGCTCACCTCCATGAAAGCATATTCGCAGCCTTCATCGGCCATCTGTCCGAACAGGCGGTTCAGTGTAATGGGATCAGGCGTGGTACATTCGGTGGGAACGGGCACCTCATTTATATAGTTACATACGGTACTGCACAGACCACACTTGTAGCCAAACTTCAGGAACATTTTATAGAGCAAGGTGGCGATGGTCGTCTTGCCGTTGGTTCCGGTCACGCCAATCAGCTTCATGCGCTTTGTCGGATCGCCATAGAAATGAGTTGCCAGCGGACCGACCACATCCTCCGTATTAGCATACTGTACGTACGTCACGCCTTCTGCCAACGTATCGGGAAGCGTCTCGCAAACAACCACGGCCGCACCCTGTTCAACAGCTTTCTGGATATACGCATGACCGTCAACTTGTGTGCCTCGCATGGCTACAAAGGCGCATCCTGGTTGGACACGTCGAGAGTCAATCTCAATGCCTGTCACGTCCACCTCGCTCTTGCCAACAAGTTGCAAGGGGGCATTGTTCTCTATCAGTTGCTCAAGTTTCATTTCTTCTTTGTATTTTGCTTCAATACCAAATCTACAGTTATACCTTTCTTGAAGACTACACCCGGAGCGATACTCTGCTCCACTACCCTTCCAGCACCTTTCATTTTCACCTTGACGCCAGCTTCGTGCAGAGCCAGGACAGCATCACGGGCACCCATGCCGATTACGCTGGGCATCTTGCCTTTCTCGACTGCGGTGCGCACAAGCGAAGTCTTGCTGTCCGCCGTATCCACCTGGCACCACAGCATGTTCTCTGCCTGCTTGTCCTTCTTCACGGTGTCTACGACATCATATTTTACACCCAGATCAGTCAGCACACGACGTGTCTCTACTTCATTGCCTGCCAGTACGGTGGGACGCATTACAGCGTTCGAGTCGCGGGCATGCTCGGGGATGCGATGGTTCATGCCAGTTGCCATCACGGCCTGAGCCACCTGGGCAAAGATGGGAGCACAGTGCGTTCCTCCCGATGCGGGCAATCCCCACTTGCGGATTCCCACAAAGCAGGTATAGCGGTTAGGGCCATCATAGGGGAAGAATCCACAGAAGCTGACAAAGTAGCGTGTCGTTCCTGAGTGATAGCCCGATCTGCCGGCCGCAATCTGAGCCGTACCCGTCTTGCCGGCAACGCGAAACAGATGGCAGCGAGCGCGCTTGCCCGTACCGTCCTTGACGCTGACAACACTCTCCAACACCTCACGTATCTTCTTCAATGTACCTTCCGAACACATCTTTGGGCGAAGCACCTCGATGGGGAATTCACGAATCACCTGACCATCCTTCATCTCAGCCTTGACAAAGCGGGGACGAACCAGCACACCATCGTTGGCGATACCGTTGTAGAAGGCACAGGTGCTGATGGGAGGAAGCAATGACTCGTATCCAATGCTCATCCAGGGCAGCGTGGTGTTCCACCAGTTGGTCTTGTCGTCAGGTGTTTTCATGCGAGGTTCCTGCGCTCCCTTCAAGGGGATACCCAAGGGGATGCCGGCACCCTCGCGACGCAGTCCGTCGGTAAAGGCCTTGGGGTCTTTGCCATATCTCTCATCAATCATACGACTGACGCCGACATTCGAACTCTTCTGCATGATGCGCTTGATAGAGGCACGTCCGAGTCCTCGCGAGGCATCCTTCATCATACGACCATGCATCATGTAGGTTCCGTTGCCCACATCGATGATGTTGGCGGTGTCTACCCGGTTGTCTTCCAAGGCAACCATCAGGCTTGCGGTTTTGAAGGTAGAACCGGGCTCCATGCATTCAGAAACGGCATAGTTGTATATCTCGGCATACGAACCATTCTCCAGTCGTGTCATGTTTACCATGGCCTTTACATCACCGGTCTTGGCTTCCATCACGATAACCACGCCCATCTCAGCATCCAGTTCCTTCAACTGATTGACCAATGCCTTCTCGGCCACATCTTGTATGTCAACGTCGATGGTCGACATCAGGTCGTTGCCGTCGATAGCTGCCTTGTCGCTGAAGTCTACACGCGCATTCCTTATTTTAGTGTTGTGCTTAACACCGTCCACACCGCGCAAGATGCTGTCGTATGCTTCCTCGATTCCGTTCTTGGCAACACGGTCCGAGTCCTTGTAAAGCGATCCGAGAGTACGGCTGGCCAGACTGCCATAAGGTTTTTTGCGCATCATCACTTCGTCTCCGTGGAACCCGCCCTTGTACGAGCGTTCACGGAAGAGGGGCAGCTGCTTGCACTGCTGATACTCAATGTAGGTCGCCATGTGGGGAGGCAAGATGCCCCATCCGTTCTTCTTTCCCTTGAAGCCACGCTCCAGCCGGTCACGGAAGTAGGCCTTGCTATACTTAGGGAAGATGAGGTTCAGGCCATCGACGATGCTGTCCAAATCAGCCACGAAGGCACTGTCGCGCCAAGCCTGCGCTTTGCGCTGGGCAATGGTATCCTTGTCGATGACGCGGAAGTCAATGCACAGACGGTACTCAGGCACGCTACCTACCAGCAGACGATAGTTACAGTCGTAGATATTGCCACGCACGGCAGGGTCAATGATGTTGGTCTTGGTGAAGCGTTCACGCACGGTTTCCCAATAGTCGCGCTTCACGAGCATTGTTCGCAGAGCCTTGAAAACGATGGCCGCTCCAACAAGGCACATTACAAAAAAGACGATGCGGAAACGTCCCGTTCCCACATTTGGCTTGCCCGCAGTCTTGTTCGTCTGGGGTGTCTTTTCGTTACCTATGTTCTTGTCTGTAGCCATGTCCTTATTTATTCTTCTTGGCCCTTATCAGGAAAGGTGGTTGTTTGCTGTGCGAGAGGTCCGTTTCTCCGTTTTCCCGCAACTGTTCTTCTATCTGACTCTGTCGAGTACTGGTGGTGAGTTCGCTGAACCGGGTCAGCCATTTGTACTTCATCTCCGCCAACTCGTTCTTGAGGTTGGCTTCCTCAATCTGTTCCAACTGAGCTTGATATCGGTTGGTGACGAAGAGAAGCAGACATCCGGTGACGAGGACGATGAAGAAGAGGTTTCGTCGGAACCATTCGCCATTCAAGTCAATGCTCCTGAAGAGGTCTCTGAAGTTGGTGACATTCGATTCACCCTCATTGTTGAGGAGCGATGTCATCAAACCTCGGCGACGATTCTTCGAACCTTCCGGCAGGTCTTCGTCTTGTGCATCGTCCTGTGCCTCCAGGGTCTCTTCTTCCTGCAGGTCCATCGACGTGTCGAGCTCAAGTTCCAGTTCGTCCGGTTGGTTGGCTATGTCCTTACCTCGTTTACTCATTATTTATATATATATTGTCTATTTGACAATTATCGTTCGAAGTCACACCTTTTCTGCAATTCTCAACTTGGCACTGCGACTGCGAGGATTTTCTTGTTGCTCAGCCTCCGTGGGAGTCACCACTCCTTTCTTGACAGGTCGAAGAGGAGAGAGCAGGTTACCAAAGAAATCTTGCTCCGTCTTGCCCTCGATGTTGCCGCTCTTCATGATGTTCTTCACCATGCGGTCTTCCAGCGAGTGATACGTCATCACCACCAGACGGCCTCCGGGCTTCAGCACCTCAATGGCACCGTTCAACATCTCGCGCAGGGCCTTCATCTCACCATTGACCTCAATGCGCAGCGCCTGAAACACCTTGGCCATGTCCTTCTTCTCACGGTCACGTCCCAGCAAGGGGCGGAACAAATCGGCCAACTGACCCGTGGTCTTAATCTCGTTTTGCTGGCGTGCCTTGACCAGCATGTTGGCCAGTTTGCGACTGTTCTTCATCTCTCCATAAAGATAGAAGATATCGGCCAGTTGCTCCTCGCTGTATTCGTTCACCACCTTGGCGGCAGTCAGAGGGGCAGCTTGGTTCATGCGCATATCCAGCGGAGCATCGTAGCGGAATGAGAAGCCTCTGCTTCCTTCGTCGAAATGATGACTGCTGACGCCCAGGTCGGCCAAGATGCCATCCAGTCCCTCCACTCCGTAGTACATCATCCAGTTTTTCAGGAAACGGAAGTTGCTGCGGACAAAGGTGAACCGATTGTCCTTTGCCAGGCAAACAGACTTCTCGGCCTCGCTTGACAAAGCATTACCTTCGTTGGAGAAAGTCGCATAAGCATCCATATCCTGGTCAAAACCATACAGATGTCCCTCCTCTCCCAATCGGGCAACGATTTCGCGGCTGTGGCCACCTCCGCCAAACGTCATGTCGGCATAGACGCCGTCCTGCTGAATGTCGAGAGCCTCGAGGCACTCGGCCAACATTACGGGTTTATGGTAGGTCTCACAGTTCATCTTTTTCTATTAATCCTATGGTCCTATTGGACTCTTTGGCATTATAAGCCCAGCAGACCAGTTGGGTTCATCATTGTTTCCAGACTGTCGCCCAGATCGGCGTCGTTGGCCAGCATGTCATCGGCAGCCTGACGGTTCCATACCTCAATGGTGTTGTCCATGCCGATGAAGCGAACCTCATTAGTAATGCCCGCAGCCTCCAGGTATCGACGGGGAATCAGGATGCGGCCATCCGAATCCAGCGACAAACTCTCCGAACCGGCAACGAAGCGGCGGAGGTTCTCTCGTCCCTGACGGTCAAAGGGGTTTGTGCGTTCTGTGATACTGTCGACAAGTTTGTCCCACACCGACAAAGGGTAGATGACCAGACACTGCTGGAAGACATCACGACGCAAAATCAGTCCCGACTCACCAGCGGTGAGCAGGATCTTGCGGAAAGCGGCAGGCAGAAAAACGCGGCCCTTCGCATCGGCTTTTGCATCTGAATTACCCGTGAATCGCATATACGTTTACACATTATCAATGAATTCGATGGCAAAATTACAAAATTCCCCACAATTCCCCACACTTTTTTCAAAAAACTTTCAAATTATTTTTCAACACCCTGTTCATAACCTTGTGCATAACTCTTTTATCAGTATCAGAAAGAAGCACACATTAACCTGTATTTATGAATGTTAAGTAATTCAAAAACACTTATTTTATCAGAGACTTGCAGAAGTGGGGAATTTTCCCTAACTTTGCACCAAAATCAGCAAAAAGCACGCATTAAAAACCTTTTAACACTTTACATCCTATGAAACGCCTTCTCATTCTCCTCATTGTTCTCCTTCCCACACTTTGCATCCCCGCCCTTGCAAAAAAGAAAGACAAGCGCAGCATCGTTCGCATAGAAACCACCATGGGCGACATTCGTGTGGCGCTGCTCGACGAGGCGCCACGCCACCGCGACAACTTCCTCAAATTGGTGGAGAGTGGACACTACGACGGCACCCTCTTCCACCGCGTCATCAACAAGTTTATGATTCAGGGCGGCGACCCCGACAGCAAGACAGCCGTGCCTAACCAGATGCTTGGTGATGGAGACGTCGACTACACCCTGGCACCCGAGTTTCTCATTCCCGAGTACTACCACATTCGCGGAGCATTGGCAGCAGCCAGAGAAAGCGACGACGTCAACCCCGAACAGCGAAGCAGCGGTTCACAGTTCTACATCGTCACCGGCAAGAAGTTCGGTCCTTCCTCGCTGAGAGAAGTTCGCTCCAAGCAAGAAGCCGACGGCATTGAGATGAGTGCTCAGATGTTCGAAGACTACCAGCAATACGGTGGTGCACCCCACCTCGATGGCAAGTACACCATCTTTGGACAAGTCATTGAAGGCATGGACGTTGCCGAAAAGATACAGACAGTCAAGACAAATGCCTTTGACCGCCCCATCGAGGACATAAAAGTCATACGCATGACCGTGGAACAGCGTTCCAAGGCAGCCCAGCAAGCACAAAAAAGCGCAAAATAATTCGCATTTTTTCGGAGGGTGTCTCAGCACAATGACGATGCAGAGTCGTTCCAATCATTAACGCACCAAGTAACGTTTTCCACCGATGATGTAGACACCCGACTTGGGCAAACGGAAGTGAGTTGTACCCGGTTTAGCCTCATGGCGAAGCACTAACTGACCCGCAACCGTGTGCACAGTCACAGGAACACTCTGTTCATAGGTCGATTCAACCGTCACGTCCATACCATCCACGAGAATCTGGAAGGCAGGTCCGTCAACGTCATCTTCCTCTTCTACTGCTGGTTCCGCACCATAGGCAATCTTGATGCGATGAGCACGGCCAGGAGTAGTTGCGGTAGCCATATATGTACGGAATGGCACTGCCGTTTTCACATCATCATCGAATGCCGAACCACCATCGTTGATGCCGTATGACGAAACACCACTTTTGATGCTCGACCAATCAGCATGGAGGAAGGTGCCTACATGAGCATAGTCTCCCACGGTGGTCTTCATTGCCGCTGATGTGACAGGGATTGTTGTTGCGCCCGTCTCGAAGGTTGCCCACTGTCCGTTGCCCGGCTTATCGTGGGTAGAGGTAGAGTAACTGCCATCACCCTCCATAGAGAACTCATAGAAGTCGTTGCCAGGGAAAGCCACGATGTAAGGAACGCCGGCGGTAAGTGGGATATAGTTTTGGAAAGTTACACCATTAAGGGCGTCATCATAATGCTTACCGAAGTTTTCCGAACGATCGTAAGTCGGAATGTTGGCAAAATAAGTGTTCTTATAGAGATAGCTGGGAATCTTAGATGTACCCTGTGCATCAACAGCGAAACCATTCTCCGCACCCGACGCCGGCTGCATGAATGCTGCCGCTACCACAGGCGAAGCACTCGCATCAACGCAAGTAAATCCGCGCAACCAGTACTCATGGTTCAGTTCATCAGTCTCGTAGAAGTGGCTTATCTCACCATTGGTGCTTGCCGTAACCTTTGTCGCGGTGAATGGCAGCACGATGCCTTCCCATGCCGAACCCTTGTCATAGCCAAGCGACTGAACATTGCGGTAAGCATGTGGCAAACGCTCATACCATGCGCGAGTGTTGACATTGAATGCTATAGGACACCAGAACTCCTGCTTATCTACGAGGTGGAGATAGTTGGTAGCAAAGGTAGCATCGCTCTTCACGAGGTTGTGATAGACAACATCCTTCTCGGCAATACCGGCAGCATCATGCTTGTCAAAGACTGGTTCGCCAGAGTTATAGACGAGCAGGTTCTGAGTGACATGCCCCTTTGAGGCATTCGTGTAAGTGCCTGCTGCAATCGGAGTGCCATCAGCATCATAGTCCTTGTTGCTATCCACGCTGAATGTAGCAGGAATAGTCGTTGCACCATCACCCTCTACCACCATCTCTGTGAAGTCGATAGCCGTGAGCAATGGGTGCAATGCCCATGCATCCTTATTATACAGGAAGTTGTCCTCAGTGGCATCCTGATAGTAAGCCGTAGCCTTATACACTCGGTTACCACCCTTGGCGCTTATGCCCATAGCGTCAACGGCATCGCCTTTGGCAACACCGCTGATATGCACAGGATATGCATCGGCATTGGTCTTGTCAAGGTGCTGTCCGAAGAAGAGGTAATCGTTCTCGTAGGCATCATGAGCACCATTGTATGTAGCATTCTCAGTAGCACTATAGAGTGGGATGTTCACCTCGCTCGTCTCGTTCCATCGCTTGGTGTCATGATCGTGAGACATGAGGTGGTGAGTATCCGTACTACCATAGTTCGGAGCACCAGTACGCAGATTTGTACCATCGAAGCTCAATGCCGTGGTCTTGCCGACAGCAGCGTACTGGTAGTCGCCATTAGCATAGTAGTTCTCCACATAGCCATCAGTCGTTGGAGTGAAGTGATGGCTGAGTGCGTAGGCATTGGTGCCGTAGGCGAAGTATGGTTCATCTGCCTTGTACTCGTAAGAGTTGAAGACGCTGTTGCCTGTAGCAATCACGCCATGCTCATCGGCAGCATTGCCATCAACTGTAGTGATTGTACCACCAATGAGGCCGAGGTTATAGACCCTACCATCAAGATTATCGCCAAAGATAGTACTTACACCAGAAGGAGCTGTAAGCACATAACCATCACCGTGGAATGTACCTTTGAACTTTTCGCTAAAGTTCCATCCGTCAGGCAAAGTCAAATTATTCTGCAGGATGAAATCAACACCCTCCGTGGTCTTTTCGCTATTGACCCAATTTTGGAATGCCGTGAGATCCGCTACATCTTCAATATATACGCGCGCACCCGCAATGACAGAAGATTCTAGCTCACGAGATATGATATCCTTCATGCGGTGATAGTTGTGCACCACAACCATGCGGTTCTCCTGTTTAGGATTTTCTACAACATTCTGGTTAGGAAGTACTGGGAAGTCATGATCTGCTACAGTAAAGATATACGAGATGTTGTACTCGTTCTCGTTGTAGTATGCGGGAATCCAACCCTCAACTGAGCCATCAGGATTAACGGTGTAGTTGACGCCCCTCTCGAGCGTAGTACCATTATTTGTATCCCAAATATAGTTGCCGTCGGTTTTACTGCTCAATGGAAGCAATTTCCAAGAGTAAGCGGTCACTGGCATCGTCTCGTGTGTCTTGATTGTGATACCTTCTGACGTGAAGCCAATACGCTCGCCAGGCAATGCACAGTTCAGGATCTTCACACCGCCTGTATATGAAGGGCCTTCGAGATAGACAATCTTCAGACGAATGTCATAGAAGTATTCTGTTCCACCATTCATACCCTTCAATTTGATTATGACATTCTCAGGTTCATCAAGATGTCCATAGTAGTTGTCGTCACCACTATTATCGACCTTGTCTATCAAGCGAATGTTGAACTGAGGATTGAAGTTGTCTTTCTCCGCTACTTTCTTTTCCGGACTAGGCTCCGGATAATTATATGTATAACGCGTCATAGCATCTTTCCAAGTCGTCTCGCCATCTACCATCATGTCGAACTGATAGTCTTCGATCTTGTTTGGTGTGGTATTGTGTAATACGCAGCCATAACCAGCAGAGTGGTTCGTCTCATCCCACTCCACACTCAGCACCCTAAGTGGACTACCACTCTTCAAACCAGAGAGCAGAATGTTTGGATCATTATCAACAAGATTGAAAACCGTCTGTTGGGCATTGAATGTATAACCGGTAAGAGTGGTGTTATAATAGTAATGGTTACCCTCAACATACCAGTAGTGAGCTTCATCGAGAACCCCATCTTTAGCCGTAATATTAGACTGCGTACCGAAGTGATCAAGGAAGCAATCATCGACGATATACTGATTTCCGACTTTGGTATCCGTATTAACAACGCCCGGGAAGACGAAGTTACCTGAGGTATTAAGGAAGTTATTCTCATCAGCATGAATATTGTCGGCATACACATAGCCACCACCCTCACCTGGTTGGAGCGAGAGCAGCTTGACTTCTACCACACCAACCACTGGACCATAGTATCGCTGTGCCTTCTTGTCGCTGTCGTAGTACTGGTTTTGGATACGCAGTGCATAACCATTGTCAATGCCAACAGCATTACGCGCTGTACCGACATTACGCTTCTTGAAAGCGAGATTGACAGCCTCGTTATCTTTGTCTGAAGCAGCGCTGTATGTAGAAATGTAATTACGTTTCTCGTCAATATAAGAATTGCTACCCTTCGTGCCATCTATTCCATGGAAACTATCCGTGAACTCATCGTCACTGATGATTGAGCCAAGATATAACACATTGTTCATGAAAGCAAGATAGTTACGCTGTCGTTTCGAATCAAATTGAGCGCCATCGCTGCTTGCATTTGGCTGAGACTGGTCTGCAGAACTGCTCAACTCACCAAGCTTCGCATCTTTGCTAATCGACGAGTTCAAGCGCAACTCGCTGACACGCGTCATACTATAGACGGTGGCATCTACCTGGTCGGTAGCAAAGTCCTGCGAACCGTACATCTTCAAACAGCAGTCAGTTGCAGAAAGAAGATCCAGTCGCTGGAAGGTGTTCAGTGCAATCGGATTCTTTGGAGTACCCTCAGCATAACCATAACCGATAATGTCTGCAGCACGGAAACCTTCGCAGAAGGTAAGGTGACCATCTCCATAAATACCTCCCTCGCCCGTCAACACATTCGTTGCCGACTGGTTGAGTGTCGAGATACGGATATGGTCTTTTGCCTCATCCGTCAAAGAAGATATCAAATTGGTATTATCTCCCACCATAATGCTGGCGTTGCCACCATAGCCATTAGTTGACGCGACATCAATACCATGGCGTCCATCGAAGTCGAGTTTGCGATTATCTGTAATGGTCTTGCCTGAGTTGAGCTTATGTGTAGTGATGGTGCCAGCAGAACCAGAGGTACTGTTGGCCAGAGAGTAACCACCACCGTAGATGCCGCCACCTACCTTGATGTGGACATCATCCCATGAAGTAGGAGTTGCCTCAATCTTGGTGAAGTTACTTTGTCCATCGCTGCTCATCTGAGCCCATACATTGGCAGGAACGAGGTCTCCCTTCAGATAGTTGACCGAAGTCTTAATTACATGGTGTCCATCACGATCTTTATACTGTGGTGCTTTGGTTTCGATATTCCACTTGTCACCACGAGTCAAAGTATAAACACCACTCGCTTTACATTGATAATACTCCGGATAACCAACAACAATCTGTGTTGAACCATACATATCCGAAGCATAGCAACCACCTGCCACATCGGAGAATACGAGACCGTTCTTCAGCTGTATCTCTGAGTTACCGATGAGCTGACCGCTACGTCCACCACCGAAGATGTTGTTGAACGAAGGATAGGTGTTGGCATTGGTAAGAGCAAGCATATTCCCTGCTACGGTTGTGCTATGCTGAATGTTCCAAACTCCAGATCCTCCAAGTCTTTCGCCAAGGGCTGTACTCAGCGTACTTCCGCCTACAGTACCCATGATACTGGTGTCGAGATTTCGCTCCACGTTGATCTTGACATTACCCCAAACGTGAGAGTCCTGACCATAGCCAGCGCCATACACGTTGAAGCAAGCCTGATTGTTGTCTATTGCTGCCTTAAGCTTATCACTATTGACATAACGAAGCATATTAGTGTGCACGTTGAGTATGATGTCGCCCTCTACCTCACCAGACTGATAGCAGCCGCCATAGATGTTACAACCAGTGACGTAAGCCGAAGACTCCGCATACGTATTGCCATTCATTCGAGGATAGAGGAAGTCATGAGCCTCTGCCTCAGCGAATGTCTCACCATGGGAGTTGACCGTGGTCGAAACCTTGTCAGCAGGAACGTCCATCATCAGCGGAGCAAACTGCGAGGCGATGGTGAGGTTCATCTTTGTGTTGCCATTCGTACCATTGTGGGCAATATCAAGAGCACGAGTATAGCCGCCATACGACTTGATGATCTGACCGTTCTGGTTGTACGATACCGTAGCATCCAGACACGCACCTACGATCTTATCATAGATGACAATATCATGATGGAATGGCAGCGTCACCGTCTTATCCACCAGCATCGAACCACGGTTACCACCACCGCAGTAAGTACCGATGTGAGCCTCAACGAGTGGCAGGTTGAGGTTGAAGTCCTTTGGCTGCGACTTCATATCCACCGCCATCATATAGGCATTGAGCAGGATCGGGTTGTGTTTGGCATCATCACAAGCCGGATCAGTGAATGAAGTCGCTGCACCCATATCCGTAATGCCATTAATCTTTGCGAACTGCGATATATGGTCATTCTGTGTATATGCCAAACCATCCGATCCCATGAACACACCGTTCAGCGTAACGTATGAACCGATCTTGAACTTGGTGAAGGTATTCTCGCCAGAGCCGATAATCGTTGAGGCATTTCCACCGCAATATACGTTACCCTTCACGTATGCCACCTTCTTTGCAATGGCTGGTTTATAACCAGGGTCTCCTACTGTTCCCTGTGCATCCCTTGGTGAAATACCTGCGATGTTAAGGAATGCCTTCTCTACAGATGGGCGCACAGCATTGATGGTAAGAATCTTATGGGTGTCGCCAGTACTGGTGTCATCTCCTCGGTTTGGCACAGTATAGTAGATGCCATACTCATCGCTGATATGCTCCGTTACCTGCGTCTCTCTCTCATCATATTTATAGAGGTAGAAGCCGTTGCCTGAGCCATACACATTACCAGATACGGCACCAGAGATGTTCACGTTTGTTCCGTGAGCCACACTTCCGCTCACGTCATTACCTCCATATACATTCTCTATGTAGCCATCCTTGATGTTGACCGTGGCGCCATAGCAGTCTTCTCCTTCTGTTCCAGTTGGCCACTCCGCCTGACCAGTTTTAGGAGTTGGATTGACATTCGACATACGGCAACCGCCGAAGAGCGAAACGATATGAATCTGAGGCTGGTCAATGGTGATAGAAAGTCCCTTGGGATTGTAGTTGGCATTGGTGCCGTCAGCATTAGTTTCAATACCAGAGGTCCAGTTACCATTTTTCTCCGTTCTTGCAGCCACACCATCAGGGTTATAGTAGGTCATATCACCCATGTTACCACCCGAATAGACGTTGTTGATGCGTCCTGATTTGAGCATCCACTTAGGCTGGATGTCCATCGTGGCGATGTTGTTGCCACCAAAGAGACGTTGGATGCTGGCATTTTTCAAACTCAGGTTACCACCAATCTCATCATAGCAGTCAACAGCCACATTGAGCACACGGCTCTTCATGACCTCGTACATACGACCACCAAGTCCAGAGATAGTGTGCGTTCCATCCAGATACGAGCGCACATGAATATAGTTCTGACTCGTCACCGTAGCACGGTTGCCGCCACCAAACGCATAGACCACATTACCATCGGTCACCTCCATGAAGGCGGTGTTCTGGTGAGGGAGCTTTGAGTCATCGTAGGCATCGCCGAAGAACTCAGCCGTCTTCTCACCATTACCTGCAGCAAATATCTCGCCGATGATAGGGAAGCCACGGTTACTCTGATCCACACCACCAATCTGAAGATACGAATCAAGATAGATCATGCCCTCACTATTATCAACGCCATTCACGTAGAGATCCTTTGGCCACTCAGAGGCGGTGAAGAATGGCTGATAACCATTCTCCTTGGTATAAGTACTACCATCCTCACTGTAGCATATCTTTCCCGAGATATCCGTACCACCGTATATCTTACCGATGAAGAGAGGTGCCTTCTCGGCAGTTGATTCATCTACAGGATTACCGTCGGATTTATTGAAATCCTCTCCCCACCAACGGCTTGTACCATCGTATGCCCATACAGACGTACCGCCACCGATGTTTGCATTACGAGCACCACCATAGCACTCATCCACATAGCCACCAGCCAATTCGACATAGGTCTTGCCACCGACATAACCGTTACAACCACCACCATAGATAGCGCCAGCCACATAGCCATAGAGTCCCGGGTTGAAATAGACATTAGTGTTCTTCTCTACCCTACCCTCATAGCTACCGCCGAAGATGTTGTAAAGACGAGGATAACCGTATGCACGTCCTGGTGTTACGTGGTCCTGATGCAGCACACGCACGTATGCAGAACCCTGGATGGTTGTGTTGCTACCATAGCCAGCTCCGAAAAGCATCATAGCGAAGTTATCGTTGAAGTTCTTTGCCTTATTGAAGTTTGTTACCGAGAGGTTGAAATCCTCACTCTGTGCCTGCTGACCTTCCTGATAGCAACGGTAGTCGGTCCAAATATCACCCTCTACACGACCAGAAGAGAAGCAACCGCCAAAGACGTTGCCACCATGCACATGACCATCTACATACTCCGTCTCGAGTTTGTTCTCAAGTTCAAGATAGACGAGAGCATCGGTTCTGTACTTGTTAAAGGCGATATCGCTGCTTTGGTCTTCTCCAGCAAAGTCCTTGTTAGAATCGGAACCACCTTTCGCTACATAATTATTAAAGATGCGATTGATACGAGTGTTCGATGCTGGATCAGTCTCGTAGGGGAGTTCCGATAACATACCTCCATTATAGTAGAAGCGGATGATACCGGTAACATCGCCTGTAAGAGGGTCTTTCTCAAGGTGATGGTAGTCAGCGTCATTGATATCATCAACTTCATCTTTACTCTTCAAGTCACCAACCTCAGTCAAGTACTGATAGTGTCCATCTACTACTGGATAGTTATGTCCATCAGTCGTCTTGAAGATATGATACACCACGTCTGTGTTATAAGCACCGCCAATCACGTCATGACCTACGGTTACACCACGCTTCAGTTTATAGTGGAACTGACCCGCAGCGGTTGCCGCCTTCATCGAACCGCGGAAACCGCCACCCACGAAGTTGGCAAGCCAGATGTCCTCTGCATCGTCGGCGATGTTGAGCGACACGTCATCGGTCTTAATCAATATATTATTAAGGTACGCGCGGAAGGTGGCAAGACCTGCGGCACGTCCTACCGGTTCGTTAGTATGACCATCTTCATTCTTATACACAATAAAACCAGGCCAGTACCTTGCTGTCACGCGGTCATAATAATGATGATAGTTATGGTCTTCAATGTCCGTTGTCTGTGTAGCCAGATGTCGGCCAGAGCATCCCATATAGAGACCAGACACATTCTCTGCTGTATTCTGACCATTGATGAAGACGTTCTGCAGATAATCAGCTTTGTCCTGAGCCGAAGCGGCATCCAATTCACCATGCGTACGACCAATGCGGATGTGCGAACCTAAAGTGACAGATAGTTTACCGCCACCAAGGAAGTAATCCGGATCATCACGAACGAGGTGAGGATTGCCTGCATATTTAGTTGTCAGAAGAGATTGGTTCCATTTGCCGATTGTACAAGAGTTGCCACCACCGAACACCTGGCCAAGCACCTTTACACGGTCAGTAGTGCTATTGCCGGCAAGTGTAAGCTTCACGCCACCCACGGTTTGAGGACGCCCAACGTAGGTATCACCTTTAGGTCCTTGTACGCTTGAACCATCCGTACTGACATCCGCGCTATGATCCACATAGTAGTAGTTGTCCGTTCCCCAGTCGCCACGGTCATACACTCCATAGCCTGGCTCATAGTATCCGTCGTGGTCACCATTGCCAGCGCCATAGACGTCGTGCTTCATCTCACCACCATAGATGGCGAGTTCGGCAATACCATTCACTGTACCCGACACGTCGTTACCACCATAGACGTTGCCTTCGATGATGATCTTGTTCTGGTGATTAGCGTAAGCATATTCGCGAACGGTTGAAGTACCGTCTGTACCATGGACAATGTAACTGCTCAAGTTTGAACCATCATTCTTCAATCCGATGATAGTAGAGGCAACAGACTTCGTCATGTCACCATTCGTAGGAGCAACATTACCCATCACGCCACCACCGAAGACGTTCTCCAGAATGTGTCCCTCAGTAATATAAAGATGTGTGCCACCCACAGGCGCATAGTATCCACCACCATAGACATTGTGGATACGCGTCTTCTCCGCATCGCATGCGATGTGTGTGATACACTCGCCCTCTACAGGACCATTCATGCCACCTCCTACGACGCTATGGAATCCTGCGGCCGTCAGCGCGATATCGCTATAAGCATTGCCAAGCACCACGGCATTCTTACCATAACCAGCACCGAAGGCTGAGAAGTGTGGCTTGCCGTAGATAGCCAGAGCATCCTTATAATACTGCGATCCCATGAATGCAGCATCTACCACTGGTGCGCCAAGCATATAGATGGTAGTGTTGCCAGTCTTAGCGACAAGCTGTCCGTCAACCTTAGTTCCGATGGTACAAGCCACATTGCCACCGCCATAGAGGTTATGGGCAATGTCGCTCTCTGTATCACGGAAACGCTCACCACAGTTCTGCTCCTTGAATACACAATCTACCGGATCCCAATATACATTTGTGATAAGATTGCCACGATTGAAGAACACAAACGTGCCGCCAGAGATATTGGCAGAGGTGATGACTTCCTGATCTGGAGTTGCAGGATCATGGTCATGATCCACCATTTCCACAGCGCCAAGTCCACCGCCAAAGATATCCTGTCCGATGTCCGTATGCTTGAACTCTACGTTCGTGCATCCATCCAGCAAACCAGCATCAAGTGTACGTGCCGCACCGCCATTGTTGGCAGCCATCACAGCGCAGCTATATACGCTACCATTCTGACCACCACCATAGACCGAACCCCATACGCGGGTACCGGCATCCCATGTACTGCCATTCTGTTTGCCAAGCACCACGCTGGTATTACCAATGACGGCACCGATGAAGTTTGCCTTCTCCAGTTCTGTCATCTTACGGCCATTGCCACCGGCAAAGATATTACCCATCACATTGCCACCCTTCATCTGCAGGTGAGTGGTGAGGTCAAGCTTCGCCTTGCTCTCGTTCTCGTATGCCTGATGCTCAACCGAAGGACGGTAGCCTTCCTCAAACCAACCAGTGTTGGCAATGTCACCACCACCATACACATTGCCGAAGACGAGTGTACCACCATTGATTTCCACCTCTGCATCCTTCATCACCATGGCAGCCTTGTAGTATGGCATCTTGGCGGTACCACGACCAGGAATATCTACCACTTGCTCGCCGAAGATACCTGCACCACCACCATACACACTGCCATAGACAGTAGCACCATTGATAGTCACATTAGCACTACCAGTCACAGTTCCCACGGTGCTGGCACAACCGCCATTGGCATTCGCACCAGCCTTCGATCCAAGACCGCCTCCAAAGACGTTCTGCAGGAATGGCGAACCAGAAATCTGCACGTTCGTATTATTGGCCGTTCCGTCATAACCACCGCCAAAAGCCGTGATGACGAACTTGGAGGCAAGCGTAGTTCCCGTCGGGTCGCCACCTCGTTTGGCAAAACCGTATCGTTTCAAGATATCATCAGTACTGCTAATCAACTCCTCGCTACCCATTGTGATGTTGACGTTCGTCGTACCCAACACGCTGGTATGCACACCGTAGCCAGCGCCAAAGACGGAACCTTGCACAGCCTTCTCTACTGGTGCGCCAGCGGCAGCCATGCCTTCCATGCGACCAACATATTCACCCCAACGGCGATACATACTAGTAGCCGTAGTTGGTGGGTCATTTCCCGGGGTAACAGCAAAGAACTCTACCGGAAGGAGGCAGGCATTCATATTCACGTTAGTATTGCCAGTCACCACGCACGCCAAATTGCCGCCGCCAAAAACATTGTGGTCGTTCTTCAGTTGTCCTGTATAATACGGCTTTGGGCCTGCAGTATCATCCGCATCGTATTGCTCAACAACGAACTTACCAGCCGAGATGGTCACATTTGTGTTGCCACCTACGTCAGCAGAGGCATTCACTGTGCCATCGGCCTTCAGCTCACCTTCTCCTCCTCCGAAGATCTCTCCTCCGAGTCGGATAGTTTGAGCGTATGTCGTACCTGTCACTCCCCCTAAGAGCAGCAACAACAGTAGAAATATCTTGTGCAAATTCTTCATAGTCTTTTCTTTACTTTCCAACCTTCACGTTCGTATCACCCGTCACCTTGGCTTTCTTACCACCACCATATATGTTACCAGTGATATTCACGCCAACGTCATAGGTCTTTGCCATGAGCTCAGCACCACCCGTAACGTGTGAGTTGTGAGCTTCCGAACCTATTGTGATATTCGTATTACCATATACCATAGCCTCGCTGCCACCACCATAGACGTTGCCGATGATGCCACAGTTTGTGGTTGTATACCATTTGCTATCTGGCAGTGCCTGCTCGCTTTGCGAATTGCCATCATTATTGTTGGTTACCCCATACTTCTCATTCGTCGGCATGGCAGCCGCAAACTTACCAGGGATTGGATTGATATTGATGTTAGTGTTGCCATAAACCGCAGCCTTTGCTCCGAGTCCTCCTCCGAAGATACTTCCGATGCGGGTAAACGAAATGATGTTGATGGTTGGATCCTTTGCGGCCACACGTTCGCCACTTTCCTTTGGCGTTCCATCCGAATTGTATCCATATACGGAATAAGCAGCCTGATTGCCACAACAATAAAGTTCATCAATCTCAACAGGCTTACATCCTGTCTCATCAATGTTCACGGTGATGGTTCCTTCGATGTTACCACCCTTGTTGTTACCACCAAACACTTGTTTGAACTTACCGTTTGTGAGGTTCATCGTGATGTTACCCTTGATATTAGCGTTGTTCGATCCACCGAATATCTGATCCATATCCTTTTCTACACAGCCAATGTTGATCACACCATCGCAGAACATATCGGCCTCATTACCCGCAGCAAAGATATTAGTAACGTCCAAATCACACTGAGTCGCATTAGGTATGTTTGGACTAATATTTTCTTCAACCGTAACATAAGCCTTTGTACGGATATAGCCAAGGGTGTTACTACCGCCATAGACATTGTGAACAGTACCACCATATATCTTTGTGTCCGCTGTACCCTTGCCGTATATAGGAGTGCTATCGCCTGTCTTGGAATAATATCCATTGTAACCTACATCTGCGCCAGGATTATAACCAGGCTCTGCAGGGTCTTTGCTTGTGCCCTTACCATTACCACCTCCAAAGACATAGTCAATGGCATCAGCACCATAAATGGTTATGTCTGTGGCAGGTACCGGAGCTGCATTTCCACCACCATAGACATACTCTATTGAGTTATAACAATTCTCTATAAGCACTTCTGTCGAACCATTCTCCAAGTCTGTTGGAATGTATGCAGCATTATTACCACCACCATATACAGCCTTAACATGATATTCAGAAGATGCCTGACCTGTACGAGCCACAGTTTTCAGTATGTGTACCTTTGTCTTGCCCTTAGGCGTACCATTTACGTTGTTACAGCCGAAGATGCTACCATATACCTTACAGTCGTTGGTGGCGCCATCAACCGTGCTGCCATTCAGCGTTACGGTTGCATCGCCCATTACGAGAGCAGCTGTAGTTTCGTCTATTGTGTTAGTGTCTGGATCATCTATTTCTCCAAGACCACCACCATAAACATTCTGTACAGCACCGCCAACCAGATCAACAGTCGTGTTGCCTCCGACAATACCCAGCGCACATCCACCATAGACATCCGCGCGGCTGTCACCTCCCTTAATAAGTACAGAGGCATTGCCAAAGATCTTACCATAGACATTGTCTTCTGCATGTTCCTCGTCAAAGCCAGACACACCCTTACCACCGCCAAAGACAGCTCCGGTAAATGTACCGTGGTTTATGACTACTTGGGAGTTGCCGGTTACTTGAGCACGATTACAACCACCATAGAAGGTAATGTCGCCATCTAATTTATCATTATTGGCATTAGCAACCGTCTGGATGAAACTGTTACCTACAACTTTCGCCTTGTTAATGTGACCCTCCTCACCCAGCGAGCCACCAAAGACTTCGCCATAGTGCGTACCGCTCCTCACCTCAATATTTATACATGTGCCATCGACACCTGTTCCCACAAGACCGAGGGCGCCACCGCCATAGATACGGATCTTATGATCAGGATCATCATCGTTCTGTCCAAGTCTTCCACCATCAATGACTACATTTGTGGAGCCTGTCACTTTACCCCATTCAAGATATTCGTTATCCCCTTCAGACTCTACGCCATGACCACCGCCGAAGATTTCTCCATTGAACTCGCCACGAGTAAAGTCGAGCTTGGTATTTCCGTCCACCATGGCCATATCGCCACCTCCGTAGATGTGGTTCATATCGCCACTGAGTTCTCCAGCCACAGCACCTCGCTCTCGAGTGGTAATGAAAGTATTTCCTACGACCTTTGCCTTGTCAACATTGGTCTTTTCACCATAGCCGCCACCAAATATCTGACCGTTGATAATACCCTTTTCCAGATAAATTTCAGTAGTATAGCCATCGGCAGGTGTAGTTTTGGGGATTACAGAACCTAACGCGCCTCCACCATAGACGTTACCATTGAATGTACCATCATTATAATAGATAATCTTAGTCTCACCTTCAACCTTTCCGTGGTCGGCATAGATATCGTGCTTAGCATCCCCTTCGCCTTCAAATACAGTAGCTACACCCTTGCC
>JAKSLN010000079.1 GCA_024401165.1 Bacteroidaceae bacterium | reverse complement strand
TATGAAGGTAAGTGTGAAGGTAGTGTGAAGGATGTGAAGGTAAGGGTGGGCGAAGGGGTGTTCAAAAAGATGTTGTTTTTGTATTGTAAAATGCAGATCTATAGCATGATGTAAAGGGTTTGATGGATGTGTAGGTAACTTTCCGTCACACTTCATATTTTTGAAAAAACAGCCGTATTTTTTCAAAAATCAGGGTAAAAAACGAGTAGATCAGCGTTAAAAAGTGTGAAATTCGCGCAGGACGGCGCCAAATTGTCGTTACTTTTTTCAAAAATCATGTTATTTTTATCGACTAGAGAACTGCCACACAAATGTATGTCATGGAGTTAAGTGTTTTTTTCAGAACAGTTGTCAGGAATACAATGAAAAGATTGTTCCATGAGACCCTTCGCCTTCATAGTCGGCAATCAGGGGAAATTGTCCGCATAGTAAGCAGGAAGCATCATCGCTAAGCCTCTCGTTCAGTTCAACCCGGAATCCACTTGATGTTTGGCGAATGTCCCAAGCGGAATAGTGGTTAGCTTCCACGACCGTCCGTATGGCATCTGTCATCTGCCAGATATCAACGGAATGTGCAATAGAGTCACTTACTTGATGTCCATTATAGCTACAGTCATCTAGTTCTCCCATTATATCCATCTGATCTATGATCTCAAACAATTCCTCCATGCCATCTGAAGCCTTGGAACGAATATGAGAATATCCTAATTCCTCGAAGGAAAGCACTTCATTGGGATCGATGATAAACCTCTTGGCTCTTCTAGGCACATAGTCAAGCAGGAGTGATGCGGGATAAACAACCAATGATGTACCTATTACCACAAAAACGTCGGCTTGCTTCACTATGTTGACAGCGTCCAACAGGTTTGTCACATTCTCGCCAAATGTTACGATATAAGGACGAAGTTGAGATTCATCATCAGCTAGATCACCCACCTTTATTGGTGTAGTGAGCGGATATTCCTTTACATACTTCTCATTGTATCGATCTCCGGATGCACACACCTTGGTAAGTTCACCATGCAGATGTAGAATATGTGTACTGCCAACCCTCTCGTGGAGGTTATCCACATTTTGCGTAATGATGCTTACCTTGTAGTACTGCTCCATTTCTGCAATTATCTGATGTGCGCGATTGGGTTCGACAGTTGCGAGTTGCTCACGCCTCTTGTTATAGAAGTCAAGGAATCGTTGGGGCTCCCGCTCCAGACACTCAAGACTTGCAAGGTACTCATTGTCTTTCGTCCAAAGTCCGTCCTTTCCGCGAAAAGTGCTAAGGCCGCTTTCTGCACTTATACCTGCACCAGTTAGGAAAACTATATGCTTCATCATACTATATCGTTAGATATTTCCTACTTGTTAAAAACTCCGGATTAATAATCATGTACATGTTCGCCTATGATGTCTGTTATGTCGCTAGTCGATTCTGTTTTCTCTTCTGTTGCTTTGTCTGTCATGGTATGTTTGGTATTAAATTTACGCGATAAAGTTAATTAAATTTTTGCAAAGCAACGATAGATAGAGGTAGAAATGATTGTTCTCGGCAAAAATATCTAGTATTTATGCCGTACGATAGATATTCTGTTGCCACATTTGGGACAAGTCACTTCTGTTTGTCCTCTTGCCTTGTTGTAGGTTAGATGCAGTCCGCATTGGTCACATTTCACACTTCTCGGTATCCTGCTTCCGCAAAATAGTTGTTTCATTGTTATTGTTTTTATTTCGTGGTTAAAAGGTCGGCATTTTTTTGATATATCCAAATTTTGTGAGAGACAAACTGCTTGATTTATCTGCTTTTAGTATAGAATTCTGATTTTTATAAGCATTCACTACGGTTTGTCTAATTTCTTCTGTTTTATCTAGGAAGAGAAAATGTCCCCAATCCGATTAGAACGCTCCCAGCACTTGCCTTGTTTTCGTCTTCTTCAGTCGACTCTACAACCAAGGTAAGCCCTATTCTATATCCCTTGTAGTCAAAGAAATTAAGGTACGTCATGGTGAAGATTCCATCGTCATGCTCTATCCATCTTTTTTGTTTTAATGGTTCACGATTGTTGTAGCGGTCGAAGAAAATGCTATCCAAATGAATGAATAGTGACCGTGCTTTTTGCGCTGAGCCGTTGAACAGGCGGGTAGTTGATACCTTTCCCTCTGAGAGGTCGTAATCACTGCCCCATCCGTCATCCCATTCTTCCAGTTTGGTACCATGCCAATCTAGCTTGCCAAAACTCAAGAGTTCATGAAACTCAGCGACCTGGTTACTTTTGTCAAGGTCCAAACCGAAGAATTCGTTTTTTTCCCATTCTTCTACTGTAGCATTGCCGATGGTACAGGCAGAAACTGTCAAACAACTCGAAAATGCAAAAAAAATAATCTTAAAAATTCTTTTACTCATACGATTTACGGTTGTGATTTTGATTTCGAATGCAAAATTACGGAAGAAAATGCACTCTACAAAAAAACAAGGGGCTCGTTGTATGACCCCCTTGCTTTGTTGTATGAAACGGAGATGCCTCGCTTAGAAATATACGTAGCCAATATACTGAATATAGCATTTGTAGTCGAAGTTCTCTTTTATCACCTCATCGTCCAGAACGCTAATCTTGTCGGCCCTGGAATTCGTGTCACGCCAACGCTCATACGTCTTGTCGTAGTAGCCGCGAACATAGACCGAGGGAGAACCGTATGTGTTCTGCACGACATTAATCTTGATTCTTATCTTCTCAAAGTTACCTCGTCGGTTTATGAAATACGCATTGACGGTTTGGAAGTTGTCACGCTCCTGTTGCCGTTGCTGTTGCTGCACTCTCTGACCGTCAGATCCAACGATGACAGGTGTGTAATGAACGAATGGAACCTGCGCATTTGACTGTGCTGCAAAGCATGTAAAGAGTGAAATTAGAAAGATTCTTTTCATGTTATGTACTTTTTTTGTGTGATTATATAGTTTGCCTATGCTTTTTCGGGTGTAAAGTTAATGATTTTGGAAGACATGGCATCATCAATTTCATCATACTTTACAAAACCCCGTGATTACTTTACAAGGCAAAACGCCTCCATATTGCCATTCGATGTCTTGAAATCTGATATGACAGCCTTCTTGGAAGATATGATGGATGTCTTCAGGATTTGTGCCGCTTCTTTGGAAACGACCAGTTCCACACGTCCGTCAACATCGTCGTCAACGAGGACTACGGTACGGCAAAGGGTGTTGACTTGCGAAACGTACGCAAGGTTTACGATATGGCTTTTGCCTATTCTGACAAAGCGGGAGTCTTTCATATAATCCGCTACTTGGATGAAATTCTGCAAACTAGCCAGCAGTGTCACTGACCTGCCACTCTTGAATTTCAGCACGATGTAGTTGCCATCGCTTACCACATACATCACATCGTCAAGACAAACCTTCGTGAGTTCGTCACGTGTGTTGAAAAACACCTTGAAATCGTTGTTTCTCATCATTCTTTGATGGATTATACAAATTGCTTTAATACGCTCTTTGCGAATGCCATGACATCTTTTGTTTTGCGCGTGATGTAGCATTTGCCTTCAACCTTATCGACAAACTCGAAGTTGGTTGACTTGATTTTGCCAAGATCGCTCTCCTTGTACTTTGTTACATCTGTGGTAGAATAGAGCTTGCACACATCGCCTTTCTTCTGGTAATAAAGTTCGATGGTTGTGCCGTCCTTGAAAGTGATGGTCTGCTTTACTGTAATGTTTGCAGGAACAACAATACTCGTAAGGTCAGTCTTGCACTCTGTGCTGGTTGTCGTAGCAGCGAACGCTGATGTACTCATGCTCATGAGCACGGTCATCAGGATAACGATTAATTTTTTCATAATTAGTAATGTTAATTACGTTGTGTGAGATGTGTAACGTCTCTGATTTACGAGTGCAAAATTACAGAAGGAAAAACATGCAACAAAAAAACAAGAGGCTCGTTGTATGAACCTCTTGTTTTTTTGTATGAAATTCAGATGACCTTACTTCAGGACGAAGTCGAGGGTCTGGAGATCCTTGTCGAGCGATGAGCTGCCGTAGAGGATCTGGTAGCGACCGGGACGGGGACTGAGCTCGTCGATAGAGGGATCGTAGTACTCGAACGACTCGCTGTTGAGGTCGATGACGGCCTTGCCGGTCTCGCCGGGCTTGAGGCTTACGCGTGCAAAGCCCTTGAGCGACTTGATGGGTGCCTCGGGATAGTCGAGGGCCTTGACGTAGAGCTGGACGATCTCGTCGCCTGCCATCTTGCCGGTGTTGGTAACGGGGACGGTAAGGGTGGTGAGGGTGGCCTCGGTGTCCTTCTCGTTGATCTTGGCGCTTGCCTTGCTGAGCTTGCCCTTGCCGTACTGGTAGCTGGTGTAGCTGAGTCCCTCGCCGAAGGCGTAGAGGGGCTTGCCGGTGAAGTAGCGATAGGTACGGTTGGTCATGCTGTAGTCGAGGAAGTCGGGCAGGTCGTTGTTAGAGGCGTAGAAGGTGACGGGCAGCTTGGCGCTGGGGTTGCAGTCGCCGAAGATGACGTCAGCCAAAGCCTTGGCACCACCCTGACCGGCGTACCAGGCCTGGATGAGGGCGTCGTACTGGTCCTCGATGCTACCGAAGGCGATGCAAGAACCTGAGCAGTTGACGAAGATGACGGGCTTGCCGGTGGCGTGCATGGCGCGGACGAGGCGCTGCTGAACCATGGGGAGCTCGATGTCGGCCTTGTCGCCGCCCTCACCCTCCATGCTGGGGTGGATGCCGCCGATGACGATGATGGCGTCGGCCTGACCAGCCTCCTTGGCGATGCCGGTGAAGTCGACGAGCTTGCGCTCGCAGATGTCGCCGCGCAGCATGGCGAAGTTGCTGTTGCCCTTGGCGTACTCGATGACGATGTCGTAGGTCTTGCCAGCCTCGACGGCGAACTCCTTGTAGTCCTGGCCGCCACGACGTCCGAAGCCGAATCCGCCACGGTTGTTGCCGCCCTTGGCCTCCTCAACGACCTTGCCGTTGATGGTGAGCTTGTAGCCGTTGTCGGTAGAGAGGTTGTACTTCATCATGCCGGTGAAGTCGGCCTTGAGCTGGCCGCTGATGCGAACCGAGAGGCTGTCGGTGTTGATGCCCTGTGCGAAGCCCCATCCGCCGAAGGTAGAGAAGTTGAGCTCCTTGTAGTTGCCTACGACGTCGGGCTGGCCGGTCATGGTGCGGTTGTTCCAGAACTCTACCTTGACGCCCTCGCCGTTGTTGAAGTCGCCCAGGTGGCTTACGGTATTGTACTCGTCGGTAAGGGTGCAGGCCTTGTCGTAGATGACCTTGGCGCCGGGAACGGCGTTCTTCAGACCCTCGAGGAGCGAGTGCTCGTGGTTCTTGGTGGGTGAGCCGCCGTACTCGCCGTTGAGAAGCTTGGTGTCGTCGGCGTTGGGACCTACGACTGCGAGTGTCTTGATGCTCTTAGAGAGGGGCAGCACGCCGGTATTCTTGAGGAGCACGAGCGACTGGCGGGCAGCCTCGGTGGCCAGGTCGTTGTTGGCCTCGCTGCTGATGACCTCGGGCTTGAGGTCGGCCCAGGGCAGCATGTCGGCGGGGTCGAACATACCCAGCTCGAAGCGGCCCATGAGGGTCTTGCGAAGGTGGAAGTCGAGGGTTGACTCGTTGATGAGTCCCTTCTCCAAAGCCTCGGTCAGGACCATGAAGACCTTACCGCACTCGAGGTCGGTACCGTTGAGGACGGCGTCGACAGAGGCGTCGAGGGGACCCTGGTGTGTCTCGTGCTGGCCCTTGTTGTAGAAGTTGTTGATGGCGTCGCAGTCGGTCAGGACGATGGCGTCGTAGTTCCACTTGCGGCGAAGGATGTCGACGAGCAGACGGTCGCTGGTACAGCAGGGCTTGTCCTCGTAGCGGTTGTAGGCGCACATCACCTCGCGAACGTTAGCCTTCTTGACGAGGGCCTTGAAGGCGGGGAGGTAGGTCTCCCAGAGGTCGCGCATAGACACGCTGGCGTTGTAGGTGTGGCGCAGACGCTCGGGACCGCTGTGCACGGCGTAGTGCTTGGCACAGGCGTGGGTCTTGAAGTAGCGGTCGTCGTTGCCCTGCATGCCCAGTACGGTCTGCACACCCAGCACGGCGTTGAGGTAGGGGTCCTCGCCGCAGCTCTCCTGGCCACGTCCCCAGCGGGGATCGCGGAAGATGTTTACGTTGGGTGCCCAGAATGTCAGTTCGGGGTTACCAGGATAGTAGGTAACGCCCATGGGCACGTTGAAGACGTTGTGGTCGGAGCGGTTCCAGTTGGCACGAGCCTCGTCGCTAACGCTGTTGAAGACGTCGTAGACGAGCTTGCTGTTGAAGGCTGCTGCCATGCCGATGGGCTGGGGGAATACGGTGTAGTCGCCCTGGCGAACGCCGTGGCAGGCCTCGCTCCACCAGTTGTATGAGGGGATGCCGAGGCGGTCTACAGACACGCTCTTGTTCATCATCAGACCCACCTTCTCCTCGGGGGTGAGCAGAGAGATGAGGTTCTCGACGCGCTCCTCGTACGAGAGCTTGACGTCCTTGTAGGGATAGGCGTGGGTAGCCTGGTCAGCGATGGCGCCGGTCTTGACGTCGGCCGTCATCGTAAGGCTACCGAGCGTCTGGTTGTTCTGGTCGAAGAACTCGATGCTGCGGAAGGTCTTGCCCTCGCCCTTGGTGGGGTTGAGTGCTACGAGCACCTTGACCTTCTCGCCGGGCTGGATGGGGGTTGTGGGATACTGTGCCGTGATGCACTCGCAACTGGGGTTGACCGATGCGATGGTGACGGGCTGTTTGCTCTTGTTGGTGAGCGTGAAGTAGTGGCATACACTACCCTCGGCTGCCTGGATGGTGCCGCAGTTCCACTCGTAGGTGTCGAACTGTACGCTCTTGTTCTTCAGCTGTGCCTGTGATGGCAGGGCCATGGCAGCACAGAGTAACAGGGTGTAGAGTCTCATAGATTTTAATATTGTTTTGGTTTATTGGTTTTTAAAAGATTGTGGGTCTAATTGGACTGATTGGCCTAATTGGACTGATTGGTCTGATAAACCTTGTTGATTTTTGTTAGACCCCTTATTATAAATAAGGTTTAAGGACGATTGCGCGGTTTTTGTTCCAGGGCATTAATTGGCATGGTCGTGATGGTGCTCCTCGGCATCATGCGAGAGGATGATTTCGCGGGCAACGAGCGACTGGTTGCCGGCAGCGTCCGTGCAGTAGACCACAAGGTGGTAGTTGCCGGGAGTGGCGTTCTCGGGGATGACAACGTCGTGGTGGTGAACATGCGTGTTGCGCAGGCCGGAGAGGTCGTACGACTTCTTGAAGAAGAAGGGTTCTTCGCTGGCGGCACGGGAAGCGGCCTTGTGTGAGTGACCGTCGAAGTTGCTGTGAATCTCAATCAGATAGCTGCCCAGCATCACATCGTCGGAGAAGTCGCACTCGAAGTGGATGCCAGCTCCGATGAGCAGCTCGCCGCCGTCTTCGGGCTCGTCCAGTTCGATGACGGGACGCGTGGTGTCGGCCACGTCGTCGTTGCTGCAGGCGGTGAAGGACAGGGTGAATGCTATGGAAAGAATGGAAAGGATAAATAACTTTTTCATAATGTTTGTTTTGTTTTAGAAGTTGAGGCGAATGGTTGATTGGACGTCGATGCCCGCCTCGGGCACTTCGATGCGTCGGTAAAAATTGAGATGGTTGAGGTAGGACGTGTCGAGGAGGTTGCGAACGTGGAGGAGCAGGGATAGCGTCTTCCCGCCGACCTGAAAGTCGACATTTCCGCCTATGTGCAACAGATTGTAACCCGGTGTCTTCATCTCATTGTGGCAAACCCGATTCTGGGCAGCCACGCTTTGGCACTCTGCAAAACACCTCCACCGCTTGGCCTCCCAACTCAGCGTGTTGCGCAAGGTGGCGGGAGGCGAGAAGGGAGTGGCCGTGTGGGCGTGGTGGTCGTAGGTGTGGACGTACTCGCCAGCAACCGTGTAGTGCAGTCCGCGCCAAAGGCGAGCCTTCAGGCGCAGTTCGCCACCTGCCAGCGTGGTAGGTGCATCCATGTACTGATACACCTGCCCGGCGTCGGGCAACATAGACCAACGGCCTGTAGGGTGCAAAGTGATGAAGTGTGGATAATAGCTGTAGAAGGGCGATAGCGAGAGCTCCCATCCGTCGCGACGGATGGTGTAGGACAGGTCTGCCTGCCAGCCCTGCTCGCTGACCAGGCTGCTGTCGCCCAGCTCGTGACGGAAGGCGCCATGGTGCACACCGTTGGACGTCAGCTCGTTGACGGAAGGCAGTCGGAAGGCACGGCCTATCGAGGCACGCAGCTCGTGCCCAGGGAAAGGCTTGTACTCCACACCCAATGCCAGGGAGTAGTCGTGGAAGTCTCGCGCAACTTCGCACACCTCGCTGCCATGAGCCTGGGCATGGATGTGCCCCATGTCGTAGCGTATGCTTCCGCTGAACTGCAGGGCAGAATTGTGCCAGTAGTTGGCCAGCAAGAAGGCACCTCCGTCCCAACGGTCGTAGGCCGGAATGAGGAATCCGTAGCCGCCGATGCCGTTGTGCTGTAGCGTTGTTGACAGGCCGCTGTAGAACTCCCAGGACGTGCTGGGCGTCAGGCGGAACTGCAGCTGTGCGCTCCCCGTATGTAGGTGGAACATCAGTTCCTTGTCCGGGTCGACGGCAGGAGGCGTCTGCGAGGGATTGTGCGTGTGGAAACGGCTCCATTCCTCACGGTGGTTCAGCTGGTAGCCAAGCACCAGCTTGGTCTGAAGCAACGCGGTTGTCCAGGTGTTGGTGGAGGTCAGCTTCAGGTGGTTGACCAGGCTGTAGGGCAGGTCTATGTTCCATCTGTCGCCGTCCTCCTGCAAGTTGGCACTGCTGGGCAAGCCGTGGGCTCCGCTGAAGAAACCCGACTTCTGATAGCTGTCGCTCACGTTGAGGCGACCTTGGTAACTGCCGTGCCTGTAGGCCAGCATGGCGTTGGCGCTGCGCTCCAGGCCTGCCGTGTTCTTGAGTCGGCGGTTGTGTATGGGCAGTCGCATGCTCAGGTACGTGAAGCTGTCGGCAGGCACCCGGTAGTCGGCCCAGTGTCGCTCGGTGTAGCGTACCTTGGCAAAGAAGCGGTTGCGCTTCATCTGCAGCATGACCGATCCGTTCAGGCCGGAACTGACACTCTGGTACGACACAAGGGCTTCGCCCGAAAGGGTGTCGGATGGTGGAAAGGATGGGGGCAGAATCTCGATGGCTCCACCCATGGCATCGCTGCCGTAGAGCACCGAAGAGGGGCCTTTGATGACGCGGACACCCTCCACGTGGAAGGCATCGATCTCCAGTCCGTGGTCGGCTCCCCATTGCTGACCTTCCTGTTTCACACCATTTTCCGTAACCGCAATGCGCTGAAATCCCAACCCACGTATCATGGGTTTGCTGAAGCCTACGCCGATATCCATCGCCTGCACGCCCTCGGTCTGGGCAAGCAGATCCATCAGGCTATGGCCCGAGCGTCGCTGCATCTCGTCGGACGTGACAAGGACGGCCGACTGAGTAGCCAGAGGCGACTTGGGGACAGAGGATACGCTGACGGAGAGTTCCTTGAGTTGGGTGCTCTTGAGGCTGTCAGGAGTTTGTGCACAAAGGGTTACGACCGAACAACACGCAAGCAGCAGAGACTGCAAGTGTTGATACGTCATCGTAAAACGTTTGTTACGGGAAGGCCGCTGCCATCCCTACAGTTATTAAATAAGGTGAATTACAAACTGTAATCAACCCATAACTGGAGGGGCGCGGAGACTCGGCAATGTGACCTTACGGAAGACAACGTCTGGCGTCGGTTGCTTCGAGAAGGTAAAGACTAGAAGTACTGCTGCCGAGAGGGACAGTACCAGTGGAGTCGTGTAAGAAGTCTGGAGGGTCTTGCACAACAAGCAGTCGAGTTCCATGATGGTTCCCTGACTGATGTGCCCGTTGTGCACGACGTGCGAAAGGCAGTCCTGGCAGACGATTCTCTCATGCCCATTGTCATGCACATGCAAGGTGCTGGCCACGAGTATCGTCAGATACATCAGCAGCAGCAAGAGGCCTTTACGTCTGTTATTTGTGTTCAGTTTGTCCACGACTGACTTTCAATTTGGCGGCAAAGTTAGAAAAAAGAAATCTAACTGCCAAACAAAACCGAAAATTTGCGGTTATTCGGTTATCTGGTTATACGGCTTAGCCCAGTTTCTCTTTGAGGAAACGGCCCGTGTAGCTTTCCTTGCACTCGACCATCTGCTCGGGCGTGCCAGCAAATACGAGCTGTCCGCCTTGGTCGCCTCCTTCCGGACCCAGGTCGATGCAGTAGTCGGCACACTTGATGACCTCCATGTTGTGCTCGATGATGAGCAGCGTGTGGCCACGCTTGATGAGGGCATCGAAGGCTTCGAGCAGCTTCTTGATGTCGTGGAAGTGGAGGCCGGTGGTAGGTTCGTCGAAGATGAAGAGGGTGGGGTCGCGCTTTTCCATGCCGAGGTAGTAGGCCAGTTTGACGCGCTGGTTTTCGCCTCCTGACAGCGTGTTGCTCGTCTGCCCCAGCTTGATGTAGCCAAGGCCGACGTCCTGGAGGGGCTTGAGGCGTTCGATGATCTTCTTCTGCTTGTGCTCTGTGAAGAACTCGACGGCCTGGTTGATGGTCATGTTGAGGATGTCGTTCACGTTCTGCCCCTCGTAGCGCACCTCCAGAAGGTCGCTCTTGAAGCGCTGTCCGTGGCACGAAGGGCACTCCAGTATGAGGTCGGCCATGAACTGCATCTCGACGGTGATGTTGCCGTCGCCCTTGCACTCCTCGCATCGTCCGCCGTCGGTGTTGAAGGAGAAGTAGGCGGCCGTGTAGCCCATCTGCTTGGCCAGAGGCTGGCTGGCAAAGAGTTTGCGTATCTCGTCCCACGCCTTGATGTAGGTCACGGGGTTTGAGCGTGACGACTTGCCGATGGGGTTCTGGTCGATGAACTCGATGTGCTGGATGGCGTCGATGCTGCCGTCCAGCGACTTGAACTCGCCCGGCCGGTCGGCCACCTCGTCCTTCATGCGCTTCATGGCATTGTAGAAGATGTCGCGCACGAGCGAGGACTTGCCGCTGCCGCTCACGCCCGTCACCACCGTCATCACGTTGAGCGGAATCTGCACATCGATGCCCTTCAGGTTGTTGGCACGCGCTCCGCGCACCCAGATGGAGTGAGTCCAGGGTCGGCGAAGACGCCCCTCTCCCAGCCCCTCCCATTTCGCTTCGCTAGGGCGGGGGGTAGTTGCGTTTGTGGGTAAATCTGTGTTGAGGCCGTACAGATAACGATAAGTGTGCGAACGCAGCAAAGCCCGTTCGTCGGGATCCGTATTCTCGCTGTCTGCCCCCTCAGAGCCAGGGTTTAGTTCATCGTTCATAGTGCTTAGTTCATAGTTATTTGGCTGCGTCTCATCAATCAACTCAGAACTTTGATCTTTAGACTCAGAACTATGATCTATGAACTTTGAACTATGAACTGGCTCTCCTTGCCACACCACCTCGCCTCCCAGTCGGCCGGCATCGGGACCGATGTCGATAATCCAGTCGGCAGAGCGCATGATGTCCTCGTCGTGCTCCACCACCACCACGGTGTTGCCCAGGTCGCGCAGCTGCTTGAGCACCTTGATGAGGCGGTCCGTGTCGCGGCTGTGCAGGCCGATGGAAGGCTCGTCCAGGATGTACAGGCTGCCCACGAGGCTGCTGCCCAGCGAGGTGGCCAGGTTGATGCGCTGGCTCTCGCCGCCGGAGAGCGAGTTGGAGAGGCGGTTCATGGTTAGGTAGCCCAGTCCCACGTCGAGGAGGAACTGCAGGCGGTTGCGTATCTCGGCCAGGAGGCGTGTGGCCACCTTCTGGTCGGTCTCGGAGATGCAGCCCGTCGTGTCCAGCTCGTCAAACCACACCTTCAGCGCGGTGACGGGCATGTCGACCAGCTGGGTGATTGTCTTGCCCGCAATCTTAACGTAGTTGGCCTCGGGGCGCAGGCGTGTGCCGTTGCACTTGGGGCAGTCCGTCTTGCCGCGATAGCGGGCCAGCATGACGCGGTTCTGTATCTTGTACTGCCCCTGGCGCAGGAAATCGAAGAAGGCATCGATGCTCATCAGTCCCCATTCGCGCTCCTCGGGCAGCAAATGCCAGTCGGCAGGCACGCTCACCGTCACCCCGCCCAGTGTCTCGCTCCTCATCCTTTGTGCGGAAGCATCACTCGCCGAGGGCACGCCGTGCCACAGCCAGTCCCTCTCCGCCTGCGTCAGTTCGAAGTAGGGCTTGTGGATGGGGAAGCCGCGCTGGGCATTGAAGTTGACGAACCAGTTCTTCCACTCGCTCATCTTCTCGCCGCGCCAGCACACCACGCAGCCCTGGTACACGCTGAGCGACGTGTCGGGGATGACCAGCTGCTCGTCGATGCCGATGACGCGCCCAAAGCCCTCGCACTCGGGGCAGGCACCTGCAGGCGAGTTGAAGGCAAAGAGGTTGTCCGAGGGTTCCTCGAACGTCATGCCGTCGG
>JAKSLN010000078.1 GCA_024401165.1 Bacteroidaceae bacterium | reverse complement strand
GCCGGTTGGTAGCTTTTTAAGGTATTCTCTCCAACAGTCAAAGTATAGTTCTCTGCAAACAAGCAAATGGACGCAAGAAAAGCGAACATCATGCCAAAAACACGTTTTATCATGGGTGCAAAGTCAATTAATACATATTTAGCGTGCAAAGATACTAATTTACGAGCAATAAACCAATTATTTGCAGGAGTTTAACAACGAAATAAGCAAAAGAAAATAAAAAAAGAAGGCTGAGCGAAATGCCCAGCCTTCTTAGAATTATTTGGTTTTGAATTACTTCTTGATGAAGACCTTCTTACCATTGATGATGTTGATGCCGTTAACGGTCTTGTTCATGCGAACACCGTTCAGGTTGAAGATAACCTTGTTAGCCTCAGCATCGATACCAGCGATAGCGGTAGTGTTGTCCTTAACGAACTCAGCACCATCCTTGCTGAAGCTCTTAGCGAGCTTACAAACAACTGCCTCAGCAGAGGGAGCGATAGCAATTGATTCAGCGCTTGCAGGGCAAGGATTCAGGTAACCACCGTTACCAACGTTCTTGATGGTTACACCACCGTCAACTTCCTGTACGTCCCAAAGACCGCAGTTCTCAGCGTCCTGACCATACTTCTCACCGTCGCCAAGACCGAGTGCGAATACGATGTTCTGACCAGTAGGCTGGAAGTTCAGATAACCATTAGAACCCCACAAAGAGTAGTTGGTACCGTCAGCCTTGCAGAGCTGGATAGTGTAGATGTTACCCTCTACACCAGCCTTCTCAACCTTAGCGAACTTAGCGTAAACGTGCATATCATCAGAGTAAACGTCGTTTGAAACTGAGAATACATCCTGCTCACCACCGGGGCGAACACCGCTCTCATGGGTTACACCAAAGGTGGTCTTGCCAGTAGCGTCAGTGATAACGAACATCTTGCCATCCAGGTCGAGACCTGCAGCAGCGGTAGTAGTGTACTTAGCAACGATGTCGTCACCAGCAGCTACCTTATCCCAAGAACCATCAGCGTGGTTTGCATAAATCTCGGGCTCCTTAACGGTGATGGTCAGCTCGTCACCTGCCTTGAAGGTATAGGGGCTGAAGTCAGCCATGTTCATAGTAGCAGCGAGATTCAGAGAAAGAACGATCTTGCCATTCTCAGCATAAGCCTCGTCAGCGTTACCGAAGTAGTCAACACCTGCAGCGTTGATAATAACACCTGCAGAAGCAAGGCTTGCGCCCTCTACCTCAGCGATGCCAGCACCAGAGAAGGTGATAGTCAGCTTGTCAGCGTCCATAGCAATCTCAGGATTGCCGAGTACTTCAGCAGCAGACTTAGTGTCATCAACGGTAGCACCGTCAACAGTGTAGGTCTGCTTAGCATCCTCACCATTCTTGAAGGTTACGAATACGTCAACCTGATACTTGGTACCCTGCATGAGGGTTGCGGTTGAATTCAGAGAAGCAGAAGCAACATTCTTAGCGATGGTGAAGTCACCAACGATAGCCTGAGGCATAGCGGGAACCCACTCGCCACCTTCAGCGTTCTCTACATAATACAGAGGTACGATGTCATAAGAAGCAGAAGCAACGTTAGCCTCGGGGAAGGTAACGGTCAAACCGTCGATCTTCTCAACAGAAACAGAAGCATGAGTATTCAGAGTGTAGTTCTCCTCGCCATTTACGAGAGCAACCTCGAACTCTGCAGCACCCTCACCCTGGATCTCCCAAGTGATAGCCTTAACGTCGATTGACTGAGCATCACCAACGGTGTGCTGGAGATAGATAGACTGGAGAGTCTCCTCGATTACACACTCAGCATAGTGGTCATCCTCCTCAGAGATACCAATCTGAGGCCAGAAGTCCTTGCCATCAACGTCCTTGCAGCACCACTGGATGTTAACATCCTTCAGACTTGAGTTAGAGTAGATGCGCAGTACCTTCTTGCCGGGGAGACCGATGATATCGTCGCTTACGTTAACACCACCCCACTGTGAAGAGAGCTCGCAAAGACCGCTGTATACGTTGGGAGCCTGAACAGTCATAGAACCGCCCCAACCGGGAGCGTTGAATACAATATTCTCCTTAGTACCATTCAGCTTCTCTGCATAAGCATTTACGATAGTGAAGCTAGCTACAGTACCGCTGGCCTGTACATTCTGAATGTTCATTTCGTTGATTACACCAAGCTGAGCAACGTCAACAGTCCACTCGGTGTTACCGATGTGCATACCAGAACCAGTGTGCCACTGCTGACCACCATTTGCATCCTTATAAGGAGTATTGAACTCGAACTCAAGAGGTTCAGCAAACTCAACTACAATCTTAGAGTACTCGTCAGAGGTGAAGTTAGCCTTGTTGGGAGTTGTATTTGACCACTGGCTGTTGAAGGTGAATGTGCGGGGAGCAGCATCCAGAACAGGCATGTGGCAACCACCACCAGGAGTCAAAGCAAAGCGCTTGCCCTCGAACTCCTTAACAACGGGAGTAGTCAGACCTGAGCAACCGAAGGTAGTCTCGAATGCATACTGGTAAGTAGTCTTTGCGCTCTTATTAGAGGTAATGAAGGTGTTGGGAGCGAAGGTAAGAACATGCTCACCATCCTCAATCTCATAGTTGCTAAGATCGATAGTGATAACATTGCCCTTAACAGATGCATAACCGAGGTCAATATCCTCGCCATCAATCATAATAGCACCCTTAGTGCTGATCTCTACAGCGTCAACCTTGCGAGGCTCAACTGCCTTCTCAACAAAGTTATCCTCTGCGTCGCGCTCATAAGTGAACTCTGCACCATAGGTGTAGAAGGTTACATTCAGCTGCTTCTGAGCCTCTACGAACTGAGCAGCAACCTCGTAGTCGATCTTCTCGGGAGACTTGACAGCGAAGTCGAAGAATGAGAGGATGGGCTTCTGACCGAGCTTGTTGTAATCCTCAATATCCTTAGCGGTGGGATACTCAACACCACCGAATACGAGCTTGGTGATTTCAACAGTGTAGTTAGTGTACTCCATAGGATCGAGACCAGCAATATCAATTGCAACACCCTTAGCAGCATCAACACCAGCAGCGCTGAATGTGCGGCATACGCCGTTGGGACCCATTACAGAACCCTCTACGTCGAAGGTGCTATAGTCGAGTGCATCGTCAGCAGTAGCGTTGGGAGCGAAAGTGAGGTAAAGAGTCTTGTCCTTGCTAGGATCGATAGTTACACCCTCTACAGTCTGACCATAAGAAGGCAGCTCAACTGACAGACTCTTTACAGTGCAGCCGTTGGGCTGGAAGAACAGATGTTTTTCGTCAACAGAATTGTACAAACCAGCAGAAGTGCTCAACTGGATAGTCACGTACTTTTCACCAGTGATAAGATCAGTACCATATACTGACTCACCAGCATAGTTGTCACTCCACCAACCAGTAGAGATTGCAGGATTGTTACCCTCGTAGTTGATAGTAAGCTTACCATCCTTGATCATAGCCCAATCCTCTGCGCTGATTTCACGATCAGAGGTAATACCATCAGCAGGATTACCGTTGGTACCAACCTTACAGAAGCGGAAAGAAGAGGTCGTGCCATCGTTAGTCCAAAGAGTTTTCTTCACAGGAGCACCCTCGATAGAAGCCAACATTACCTTGTTGTAGAAGGGATATGAAGGAATCTCTTCTGCACCGAGGTAGTAAATCTCGAAGTTATCCCAGATGCACCAGAGTTCCTTGTTGCCCTCGTTGCGTACACCAATCTCAAGCATACCGTTGTCGTCAACAACAGCATAGGGAAGAGTTACGGTGTAGCCACCCTTAGAGAAGATGTCAGATGCATGAGCCATGCTATTGGGGATGTACACGCCATCCTTCAGAGTAGTGTGGTTAGCGTCAGACTCCTTGGTACCCTCGCTTACAACGTTGGGGAATGCAGCCTTAGCCTCGTTTGCATAGAAAATAGCAGGTGAATCGCTGGTACCATCCTGACGATAGAAGCCCTGAACCTTAACCATGTAAGTACCCTTAGGCATATCGAACAACTTCTGGCTGATATCGAAAGTAGAGTGGAACGACTCAGCATTGTTGTTGCTGTTGTTACCACCGCTCAGGTTCCTGTTAGTACAGTTGCCACCAACGGCCCACTGGTTAACATACTGGTTGTTACGACCGAAGTTAGCGTCAGCCAACAGAGAAGTAACATCAATAGGATTGGTTGCAGAAGCAGTAGTCAAAGAAGCTACCAATTCTGCCTTTGAAACCATACGCCACAAGCTGCGGCCATTCTTCTCAGTACCATCGAAATTGATCAGGTTCTGAGCATTGTTGTTCAGAAGCTTGCCATCGGGAGCTACAATAGTGTAAGCCTTGTTAGCCTTGTCATATACAAAAGTATAGTTTACTGCAGCACCATCAACATAACCATTGGTGTTGAGGAAGTGACTTGCACCACCGTTTGACACGTGAGAGTCAATGTTGTAGAGACCATCAGACATACGGTTTACAGTTACGAAGTCAGCGTGCTTGAGAGCAGAAGCCTTGGTACCCCAGTCGTTTGCACCACCAAGATAAAGACCTGTCTCAACATTCTGAATCAGAACATCACCACCCATGAAGCCGTTTGCTGCCTCCAGACGCTGCTTACCATAGACCTCAGTCATGTAAATCTGAACGTCCTTGGCGTACTGAGCATAATCAGCCTCGCTTACGAAAGCCCAAGTAGCATTCTTTACAGTTGCAGAAAGATGAGTACGGCTATCAGAAGCAATGTCATTTACACCGAACTTACCAGCATAACCCTTGTTTGAGATTTCATAGGTGTCACCCTTTGCTGTGATTTCCCAGTTGTCCCAGTTTGCTTGGGCGGCACGGTCTACGTAGATTGCGCTAGCACCCTCAGCAAACATGTAGTACCAGTTATTCTTGGTCTCTACATAGTTCTTCAGTTTATAAGTCTCACCATTTGGCTCAACCATAAACTTGTAACCCTTCTCAGTGGAAACACTGGCTCGGGTATTCCATTCATTGGCACCTAAAAGAAAGGCACCAGTCTCAACGTTGTAAATGTACTGTACGGTCTTTCCGTCCGCAACCATAGCCGAGAACTTAGGAGTCGGCTTGACCTGGGCTTTAGCACCAACAGCAAACAACAACAGCGTGATCAAAGAAAGTAATTTAGCTTTCATGTTGATTGTTGATTTGAGTTAATAAAATTGTTAATAAATTATTTTGTTAGTATTTTCAGACTCGTTTTTGGATGCAGATTTGGCATAAAGACAATACACCCACTACACTTCCAATGTGCAAAATTACTATTTTTTTATGTATAGCACAACAAAATTGCAAAAAAAATATAAAAAAAATGGGATATTCGCTACTGCCGTCCAAAATTAGCGCTGCAGTAGTTCACAATTTCCGCTGCAAAAATTATAAATTACTGCTGCGCTAAATAAAAAACCTATCGTTTCACACGATTACCACAAGCCTCCTTTATATAATAAATAAGGTATAGGAATCAGCATTTCTGAAGTTGCAATTTGGCCCTATTCACCCAATTAAGCAACTTCAAGCGGCCGGAAGCAACAGTTTTTAGGCGGAAAATAATGCTAATTCAAAGAAAATGACTACTTTTGTCCTGTAATCCCAATTCACACATAACAGACCATGAAGAGAAAGCATAGTTTCCGGAAGTTGCCCTACCTATTTATTTTATTGTTCTTTTGGGGCACTTCATCTGCCTTGGCACAGACGCAATCCATCGACATTCTGGAGAAAGCAAAGCTGGCAAACGACTGGTTCATGCGCCATTGGCCCGACCCTGCCAAGGACACCTTCGTGCGCAACAAAGTGCGTCCCAGTTCACTCTGGACACGCGCCGTCTACTACGAAGGACTCATGGCGCTCTATGCCATCGACCCGCAGCCACGATACTACGACTACACCCTCCGCTGGTGCGAGGCTCACAAATGGACGCCCCGAAACGGAGTCACCACCCACGATGCCGATGACTACTGCTGTTCGCAGACCTACATCGACATGTACCGTATTCTTAAAGGAGTTAAAGAAGTTAAGGGAGTTAATGAAGGATACCTTTCTCCAACTATAGCCTGCATGGACAACATCCTGGCACGCGGTAAGGAGAGTGACCCTGACTGGTGGTGGATTGATGCCATTCAGATGGGAATGCCCGTCTTGCAGAAGCTAGCCCGAACAACAGGCGAACAGAAGTATGCCGAGAAGGCATGGACCATGTACGAATACGCACGTAACCAGCAAGATGGCGGTCTTCGAAATCCCAAGGATGGACTGTGGTGGCGCGACAAGGACTTCAACCCGCCCTATCGCACCCCAGGAGGCAAGGACTGCTATTGGAGCCGTGGCGACGGTTGGGTGGCAGCTGCCCTCGTGCGCGTCCTCGATGAGATGACGCCCGACCAGCCTCACTACAAGGACTACCTGCAAGACCTCACCTCCATGCTCGATGCCCTTCTGCCCCTTCAACGCGAGGATGGTTTCTGGAACTGTTCGCTTGCCGACCCCACCGACTTTGGCGGCCCCGAAGTTACCGGAACAAGCCTCTTCCTCTATGCCATGGCCTGGTGCGTGGCACACAACTACTTGCCTGCAGATAAGTACCTCACAGTCATGGATCGAGCATGGAAAGCCATGGCCACCTGCGTCCATCCCGACGGATTCCTGGGATGGCAGCAAGGCACCGGCAAGCAGCCCAGCGACTCACAGCCCGTCACCTACGACCGCCTGCCCGACTTCGACGACTATGGCATAGGCTGCTTCCTGCTGGGCGCCACGGAATACGCGAAGTTGGTTCAGAGTTCTAACCTCGAAGAATCGAAGAATCAAAATCTCGAAGAATCGAAGAAACGAAAATTCGAAGAATCGAAAGCTCGAAGAATCGAAGAAACGAAAAATCGAAAAACCGAAATCTCGAAACCTCGAAAACCCGAGAAATCGAAGAGCCGAGAGATCGTCCCCTCTGCCTCAAGCCCAGCGAAACCGGGCTTGAGGTGGTGGTGGCTCGGTTCGGCTGTTGACGAGGCAAACCTCCGCTGGAACCTGGAGCAGTTGGCCAGTCACGGCATCCGAACCGTGGAGATCACACCCATCTATGGCGTGCATGGCAACGATGCGAACAACATCCCCTTCCTCTCGCCCGAATGGATGAAGATGCTGCGCGTCTGCCAAACGGAAGGCGAAAGACTTGGTGTTCAGATTGATATGACCTGCGGAACCGGTTGGCCTTTCGGTGGCCCCGACGTGCCTCTCGACGAGGCTGCTTGCAAGCTAACCGTGGTGGACGTGACGACGGACACCAAGACGGGGCAGCTGGATGCGGAGAAGATGGCTAAGGCGCAGGGCTTGCCTCTCATCGTCAGCAAAGAATACAAACTCGACAACGGCATGAAGCGCATCATCGCCCTCTACCTCGACCGCACCAAGCAAAAGGTCAAGCGTGCAGCTCCGGGTGGCGAGGGCTACGTCATCGACCATTTCGATGCTACTGCCGTCCGCCACTATCTCGAGCGCATCGAACGTGCCTTCGAGCAGACCGGCACACCCTACCCCACCACCTTCTTCAACGATAGCTACGAGGTTTACAATGCCGACTGGACGCCTTCCCTCTTGAAGGAGTTCAAGGCACGCCGTGACTACGACCTGGCTGACAAGCTGCGCGAATTTGTGGATGGCGATCCCAAGGTCATCAGCGACTATCGCGAGACGCTGGGCGAACTCCTTGAGGAGAACTTCACCCGCCAGTGGGTAGACTGGTGCCACAAGCACGGCGTACAGGTTCGCAACCAGGCCCATGGTTCGCCCGCCAACCTCATCGACATCTACGGCGCCGTCGACATTCCCGAAATCGAAGGCTTCGGCCTCTCCGAGTTCAATATCAAGGGATTACGCAAGGACCCCGGCTTCACAAAGAAGAACGACTCCGACCTCTCCATGCTCAAGTACGCGCCATCGGCCGCTCATGTCACGGGTAAGAAGTTGACATCCAGCGAGACCTTCACCTGGCTCACCGAGCACTTCCGCACCTCACTCTCCCAGATGAAGCCCGACCTCGACCTAATGTTCTGCGCCGGTGTCAACCGTATGTTCTTCCACGGAGCCTGCTATTCGCCCAAGGACGATCCCTGGCCCGGATGGCGATTCTATGCCTCGGTCGACATGTCGCCCACTAACTCCATATGGCGCGACGCCCCCGAACTGACGCGCTACATCGAGACTTGCCAGACACGCCTTCAGGACGGCCAGCCCGACAACGACTTCCTCGTCCTACTGCCTGTCCGCGACATGTGGCAGCAGAACACGCAGAGCCGCCTCATGATGTTTGACATCCACTCCATGCAGAAGAAGGCGCCCGACTTCATCAGCGCCATCCTGCGCATCGACTCGCTCGGTTACGACTGCGACTACATCTCCGAGAAGCTGCTCCTCGGCACCACCTATCGCGACGGCATGTTGCAGACGGCTGCCGGCACCCGCTACAAGGGCCTCATCATCCCCGGTCCCAAGACGCTCATGACCAAGGAATTACAGAAGCACATCAAGAGCTTGCAGCGACAGGGTGCACACATTATTTATAATATAGAAGCCAGTGAGATGGCCAAGGCCGCCAAGTCAGAAGAAATCAAGACGCGCTTCGGCCTCAAGATGATACGCCGCAAACAGGCCGGCACGACTGTCTACTTCGTTTCCAACCTCACCCCCAACGACGTGCGTCAGTCCGTCACCCTAAGCACCGCCTCCCAGCCCCTGCTGCTCGACCTCCGAAGTGGCGAAAGCTGCTTCATCGATGTCGACGCCAAGGGGCAGCCCACGCTCACCTACCCCATCACCCGTGAGCAGGGCCGCGAAAACCTCGTCAAAGACATCAACGAGGGCACCTGGACGCTCCATTTCGTAGAGTCGACCCCTGCAGTCAAGGAAACTTTCCGCCTGAACGCACCCACGCCCTGGGACAAGGGCGTTCTGTCCCACGATTCCCTGTCCGTACTCATGGGAACGGGAGTCTACGAGACTCAGTTCGAGTTGAACGAAGAAGGAGCGGCACACTACCGCCTCGACCTTGGCGACGTCCGCGAGTCTGCCCGCGTCTACCTCAACGGCCGCTATGTCGGAACCGTATGGGCACACCCCATGACCCTCGACATCCCCGCTTGGATGTTCAACGAGGGCAAAAACCAGCTCAGCATCGAGGTCACCAACCTTCCCGCCAACCGCATCGCATCCTACGACCGCCAAGGCATACCCTGGCGTAAGTTCAACGAAATCAACGTCGTAGACCTCAACTACAAGAAGACGACCTATGCCGACTGGCAGCCCGTCACCTCGGGTCTTAACTCCCCCGTCAAACTCTATCGCCTCGAATAAACAAAGCACATAACCGAATGATCGAAAAATAAAAGAATCGACTACACGATTGATCGATAGATCGAAAAATCGGAAAATCGAAAAAAAAGAACCGAACTGCCCCCCAAACGACCAATCCCCCAAACGACCAATCCCCTAAACGACTAATTCCCCATGAACCGTCTACTCATCCTATTCTTTTCCCTTTTCACTTTTAGTTTTTCACTCATCGCCAAGCCAAAGGCGAAGGTAGATTTATGGCCCGATGGAACCCCCATCGACGCTTGGTTCCAGAACACGAAGAAGAGCGATACCAGCATGCTGGGCCGTAAATACGTTCTCACAGAATGTGGCGTCAAGGCCGACTCCACCCTTCTGCAGACCCAGGCCATCCAGGCCGTCATCGACCGTGCATCGCAGGAGGGCGGTGGCCTCATCGTCGTGCCCCGCGGCACTACGCTCCTCTCGGCTGCCCTCTTCTTCAAGCCCGGCACAAACCTGTGCGTAGAGGAAGGCGCCAAGCTGAAGGCCATCGACGAGATTAAATACTACCCTGTACTGGAGACACGCATTGAGGGCGAGACGCGCAAGTACTTCTCGGCCTTCATCAATGCCGACGGACTCGACGGCTTCACCATCTGTGGAGGCGGCACCATCGACGGACAAGGACTCCGATTTTGGGAGGAGTTCTGGGTGCGCCGCGTCTTCAACCCCCAGTGTACCAACGTCGATGCCATGCGCTATCGACTCGTTTATCTCTCTAACTGCAAGAACGTTACCGTGCAGGACGTGCGCCTCGTCAACTCACCCTTCTGGACTAACCACCTCTATCGTTGCGACCACGTCCGCTACCTCTCTTGCTACATCTACTCCCCCACCTCCGGCATCGGAGCCTATGGCGACACGAGCCACGGAGGTCCCTCCACCGACGCTATCGACCTCGACGTCTGCCACGACGTCCTCATCGACGACTGCTACATGTCCGTCAACGACGATGCAGTGGTGCTGAAAGGTGGCAAGGGCACCTGGGCCGACCAGAAGCCCGAGAATGGTCCCAACAGCCACATAATCGTCCAGAACTGCCGTTACGGCGTCGTGCACGGTTGCCTCACCATCGGTTCCGAGTCGCTCCACAGCAGCAACATCATCCTGCGCAACATCACCTTCTCCAAGGCTCAACGCGTCCTCTGGCTCAAGATGCGCCCCGATACGCCCCAGCACTACGAGAACATCCGCCTCGAGAACCTCTCCGGCACCTGCAACTCGTTCCTCGTCGTCAAGCCCTGGACCCAGTTCTACACGCCTGGCGACCGTCCCGACATGCCCGTTTCCAAGGCCCACAACGTCACTATCCAGGGCGTCGACGTCGAGAGCAACAACTTCTTCGACGTGAGCCTCTCTGACAAGTACCAGCTCTACGACTTCACCTTCACCGACAATAAAGTCAAGGACAAGAAGAAAGCCTTCGACCCGCAACTCATCGAGCAGACAACCGTCCGCAACATGACGATTGAATAGTTTTCATACACCAAATATCGGTATCAAAAGCGGTATCCTTAATTTTAACCAAAAACTTGCAAAAACACTTTAATTTTATATCACTTTACTATGTAAGATAGAAAGTTTTTGCCCGTTTTTGCCCGATTGGGGTTAATATCCCAGCATGCCTGAGTAAATACAAAAACAAAAACAAACAAAACAAGAACAAAACAAAACAAAAAACAGAATAGAATAAAACAAATTAAAAAATGATGAAGAAAGCAATGATTATGGTGTGCATGATGGCAGCAATGACAGTCCATGCACAAGAAGTAAACAAGGCAACCGTCCAGAGTCAGGCCAACGCCGCCGCCGATGCGCAGAAGGACCTCAAGAAGGTAGACACCGGCGAGAAGGAATGGAAGTTCTCCGGCGTCACAGGTCTCAACGCCGCAGCAACCGGCATGGTCAACTGGTCGGCCGGTGGTAACAACAACATCAACGGCGTTGTCTATGGTCGCGCCCGCCTCCTCTACCACAAGGACAAGCTGGCATGGGACTCCAACCTCGACCTCGAGTATGGCATGTCATACATCGACCAGCCCCTCGACAAGGTACAGAAGTCCAGTGACAAGATTCGTCTCAGTTCCAAGATCGGATACGAGTTCGCCAAGAACTGGTACGCCACCGCTCTCGTAGGTTTCAACACCCAGTTCGCCCTGGGTCGCAGCTACGAAGGCAAGGACGACAAGAACCCCATCATCTCCAAGTTCCTGGCCCCCGCCTACACCGACATCTCCGTCGGTATCGACTGGAAGCCCAACGACATCTTCTCCGTCTACGCCTCCCCCATCGCAGGCCGCTTCACCACGGTTGCCGTCAGCGAGTCGCTCAACCGCGAATATAGCAACCTCTATCCCATCGCCGACGGTGGCCTGGAGCGCAACCTGAAGGAGAAATACGCTGTTTGGAAGTATGACAACGACAACAAGAAGGACTTTAGCATGAACACTCGCGCCGAGCTCGGCCTCTCGCTCAAGGGCGCCATCAACTATTCCTTCAAAGACCTCAAGTTCACCTCGATGCTCGGCCTCTACACCCCCTATGCATGGGACAAGACCGAGATTGGAACCAACGGTAACGGCAAGCCCATCTATCGCGACAACAACCGCCGCGTCGGCAACTTCGACGTAGACTGGGACGTAGCCCTCTCCTACCAGTTCTTCAAGGGACTGCAGGTCACCCTCTCCACCTCACTCAAGTACTACAACGGTGTAATGATTGCCAACGAGGACGGTTACGCCTGTGAGCGCGTACAATTCAAGAGCATCCTCGGCGTCGGCATCGGTTACAACTTCTAAACATCCAATGACGATGCGTTTCCTACGAACCATCTGGTTCATCATAGTGTTAGTGCCTTGCGTTTGTCAAGGCACTAACCACTTATGGAGCAACCGATTACCTAACCACATTACCGCACGCCCCAACAACCACATAGCATCCTCAGCATCCGGAGCCATCAAAGTCTATCGCGGACGTTCCAACTATTCCAGCGACGTCATCTGCACCATACGCGACGGACGCGTCTACAACAAGAACTCCGTCTACTCCTCCGACGTGCTCCTTACTCTGCGCGACGGCAAGATCTATCGTGGCAACTCCGTCTACACATCCGACGTCGTCTGTACCCTCCGCGACGGTCGTGTCTACAAGGGCACTTCAACCTACACCTCCGACATACTATTTACCCTGCGCGACGGACGCATCTACAAGGGCACTTCAACCTA
>JAKSLN010000077.1 GCA_024401165.1 Bacteroidaceae bacterium | reverse complement strand
TTTGTCATGTCTGATTATATTTTATTTACTGTTATTAAACCCATTCAACATTTCCCCACCTGCACTTGGCAATGCTTAAGTACATCTTTGTATAGCCGATAAGGGGAAATCATGTTCACCCGAGACGCGAATGTCATAATCCTAATTTTACATGCTTTCCGAATGGAGCAAGTGAAAGTCCTGCCATCTTGAAATGTTGTTTGCCCCAAGGTATGCCAATGATAGTGATACAAAGCAGTATTCCAAAGATTACGTGCATTAACCACGCCCATAGTCCTCCGAAGATAAGCCACAGCAGATTGAGGGGTATGCGAATACAACCTGTAGGACTTTTCGTATCTCTTACGGTTGAACCGAATGGCCATAGACAGAGCAAACCAATCTTGAATGTCTGTAAGGCAATGGGTATGCCAATGATGGTGATGGCTAACGCCAAACTGCCAATAAAATAGCCAATGGCAGCTTCAAGACCGCCAAAGATCCACCAGATTATGTTACCGAGTATCTTCATAAGTGTTGGTATATTTTTCAAGTGCTTTTTGTTGACCTGCCGGTCATCCTTCTCTACATTTTGCCCTGCGGCAAAAGTGTAAGGCACTGCCCAGCGAACTTGGATCTGCTCTTGCTTCGGTCGGGCGGTCCCTGTACCATGCAAAGTTACGAATTAATTCATAATAATGACTATAGAACCTGCTCTTTTGTGAATTTGATTCTATTAATTGTTGTCAAAACTAAAATTATTTGTCTCTTATATGTTGAAATTTGAATTTTAATGCTTATTTTGCATTTAAAGAAAAAATCAAATGAAATAACTAAGCATTAACAAATGATTAAAGACATTGCACACATAGCCTTGAATCCATTGGACATGGACAAGACGATTACTTTTTTTGACAACGTCTTCGGATGGAAGAAAATGTTCGAACTTCACAAGGAGAATGGTGATCCTTGGATTGTATATCTGAAGATTTGCAAGGGGCATTTCCTAGAACTGTTTTACGATGGGCAAAACGACCGAGACTATGCCTTTGACTTCAAAAAGACGGGTTACAACCACCTTTGCGTTACTGTTGGTAACATTAGACAGACGCTACAAGGAATCTATGAGAGGGGCTACATCAATTCGCCAGAACCAGAACTTGAGAAGAGCGGATGCAAGAATCTCTGGCTTTACGATCCCGATGGCAACGGCATCGAGTTGCAGGAATACACTCCCGAATCCGTACAAATGCAGAGCAACGAGGCACCCTACGTATTTGGACGTGAGGGTTACGTCGGCATCGGTCACGCCTGCTTTGTTTGCAAGGATATAGAGGCTTCACTCGATTTCTACTGCAACAAGTTGGGCATGAAGCTTGCAGGCATTCAGAATGATGACGAGGGTAACCCCTGGTTGCACTACGTTCGCATGGCAGATGGTGTTTATCTGGAGTTGATTCCGAACGGAGAAGGTGAAAACCCCAATAAGGGTTGGAACTCCCGCGGTTTCCAGCATCTTTGTCTGGAGACCGATAATCTGCTCGAGGATGTGGAGCATCTGCGTGCCATCGGAGTGGAGATTGACCAAGAACCCAAGACTTCGGCAGACAAGAATTGGCAGGCTTGGATCCACGATCCTGATGGAAACAAAGTTGAACTTATGATGATAGACCCTGATTCGCCCCAGGCAAAGGCGTAAATTACACGGTTTACGGTTTTATGGTTAACTTTTGAAGGTGGTCAAGAATTTATTCCCTTTACCCCTTTAGAAGTGATCAAATAACAATAAAAGCGAAACTTAAGTGTATAACTGTACAAAGCATTAAATTATGAAAAAAATCATTTTTTTATACGGCATGATGGCTACTATGATGCTGCTATCATGTTCGCAGAAGGAAAGTCAGTCAGCTCAGAACGCAGACTTAAAGCAGGTAACCGATTCACTCCAAGTCACCAACCCAGAGTTATTTGCTGCGCAGAACCATAAGTTGGAGTTGAAGGCCGACCGAGGCGTCATGGCTAACCCATTGGAACTGGACAGTTTCATTCAAATTGCCATCATCGTGCCAGATATCGAAGTAGCGGCACGCGAGTGGGCAGAACTTCTAAATGTTCCTGTACCCGAAATCAGGGTTCATCAGACGGTTGACACCACCGATCCAAACCTGATGTACTACGGTAAAAACTACAAGTATGGTCTTAAACTAGCATCGATCATGGCGCCTCAGGGTTTTATCATTGAATTGCATGAAATTCTTGACGACAATCCAAGCACATACAACGAGTTCATCAAGGAGCATGGCTATGGTGTTCATCATCTGGGCTTTGCCGTTGGCAATCGTCGCAATGCTGTTGTCAATGACTCATTGACCGTGGCTACCAAAAGCGTGTAGAACATATCTATCCCACTGGCAGCTGGACCATCATCGACAGCGAACAGTCACTTGGCGTGAACCTGAACATTAAACCTGCAATGTAAATTATTGTATCATTGCTTTTACATTTTTGACAATCCTAATGCGGGCAACGTAGTCGCGAAGGAGAACTTCGTTGTGTAGCTCGTGTACGCGAATTTCGCTTGACCCCATCAAGGCATGACTGGCTTCTTCGCTGATGGAAGAGAGCTTAATGGTGCTGTCCCAGTCTCGAATGAGCAGGGCCGTGTCTCCACCATCGTAGACCAGCATGGGGTCATCGGGGTCTGTTGCCTGATACTCAATGGTTAGCAATAGTTGTTGTTCTTGGTTTTTAAGTATCGTATACATAGGTTTGGGGGTTATAAGGTTTGGGGATTATGAGGTTTTACGGTTATAAGGTTCGGTAGGTTGCTATCATCTCGTATCCATTCATGTAGTATCCGTTTCCAATGGGGGCGTCCCAACTGCGCAGGATACGGAATCCGAGATGCTCGTAGAACGAGGTGGCAGAGTTAGTGCGATTCACATCCAACCGAATGCTATATCCTTGCGGATAAAGATTTTGGGCAACTTCTTTGACTCGTTCTACCAGTCGACGCCCCAATCCCTTTCCCTTGTACGAGGGGAGAATGTAGAGTTTGTCGATGTAAAGCGTGTCTGGTTGGGTCTTGTGAATTTTGTAGGCACAATATCCAACGGGCTGCGACTCTACGTAGAGCAGAAGAAAGCAGGAGTGTTCCACGGTCATTTGCCTTTGCAGACTCTCGGTGTTATACATCTGTTCCATCATATAGAGGTTCTGTTCTTCTGAATGAATGCCTGCGTATGCAACAGGATAAGATTGTGCGGCCAGGCATTGTATGACGGGGATCTGCTCTGGAGTTGCTTCTGTGATACAAATTTCTTCCATCGTAAGGGCGTGATTATTCGTATTTCCTATAGGAAAATTGCTAAAAAAGAGGCAGATGGATGTCTGCCTCCTTTTTATGTGAATGTGTGCGCTGACAGCAGTTGTTACTTGAACAGATGAGGAACGTACTTGGCGAAGCAACGACGCCAGGTGAGCCACTCGTGAGCGGTGCCCTGTGACTGGTAGAACTCGGCGTTGATACCGGCTGCGTTGAGGTTCTTGACCATAGCCTCGGTGCCGAAATTCTCCTCGGTACCACAACCCATGAAGAAGTACTTAATCTCCTTGTTGAACTTCTTGGCATCCTTGAAGACGCCGCCACCATACGTGTTTACGTCGACACCGAAGATGGCGCCGCTGAAAGTTCCGATGTAAGAGAACTTGTCGAGGTTGGCCGTGGTGATCTCGAGGGTCTGCTTGCCACCCCATGAGAGGCCAGCCATGGCACGGTTGGCCTTGTCGGTCTTGCAGCGGAAGGTCTTCTCTACGAAGGGAATGATGTCGCTCAGGAGTACCTTCTGGAAGGATGCACCGAAGTCGGCCATCGACTCGCCCTTCTTGGCACCGAAGCTGTAGGAGCAGTTACCGTTGTCCATGACGACGATCATCTCCTTGGCCTCGCCCTTGGCAATGAGGTTGTCCATGATGTACTGCATCTTGCCCTGCTGGCTCCAGCCACGCTCGTCCTCGCCCATACCGTGCTGGAGGTAGAGGACGGGATACTTCTGCTTGCCATTCTCGTAAGAGGCGGGGGTGTAGACGAAGCAGCGACGTTCCTGACTTTCAACATCTGACCAGTATTTACACTCGCGAACCTGACCGTGCTTGACGTCCTTGTTGAAGCTGTAGAGGGCAATCTCCTCGTCGGTCATGGTAGCGCCATGGAGCTTCTGCATGAGGCTTGCGTTGTCGGCGATGGTCGAGTTGATGTCGATACCGCCACACATCTTGCCACAGCCGTAGTAGGCCTCGGATGCGGGGTCGATGACGTTAAGTCCGTCAACCTCGAGGAAGTAGTAGTGGAAACCGCAGGGCAGGGGATCGGTGGTTACGGTCCAGTTGCCCTTGGCGTCCTTGGTCATGGGATACTTGTGGCTGCAGATGTCGGCCTGGACGAGGTTGGCCTTGGGAGCGTTGACCATGAAGGTGACGCGGCCCTGCTTGTCAACCTTGGGGTAGTCCTGACAGGGTACGGTGTTCTCGGCAACCTTCTTGTCCTGCTCGTCGAGGAGCTCGAGCATCTTCTCGGCATAGCGACGGCCCAGCATTCGATAACCCTCTGCGGTGAAGTGCAAATGGTCGCGGGCACCGGGACAGTCGGCTGCACTGATAGGATAGGCAGTAGGAATGGTCTCGCCAATTTTGTTGATGATGGCGTTGTGGTGATAGCAGGCACCACCTTGTTCCTGCGTCATAAGCTCGCCAACAAGGAGAGGACACTCCTCTGCTTTGAGGTTGAGCTCATTAAGCATGCGATCGTAGATGACCTTGACCTTGCCGGGCCAATCTTGCTGGTTGTTGTTGGTACAGCCCTGGTGCAGGAGTATACCCTTGATGACGCCCACCTTCTGTGCCTCCTTGGCCAGGTTGATGAGTTCGCGATAGGGGTTGTTGTTGTACTCCTTGCAGAAGTTCTTGTACCAGTCGGCTGCCTTGGCAATGTCATCGGCGCAGGTATCCTCGTTGAAGAGGTGGATGTTGGCACCACCCACGGCAACCATAACGACACCCACCTTGATGTTCTCGGGCAGCTTCTCAACGAGCGTGCGGCCAAAGTAGTCGGCAGGGGTAAGACCGGTGTTGGCACGGCAGAGTGGGGGAACGGCGGCATACCACTGCCCCTTCTTGCGTCCGGTATTGTTCATGTCTACAGCTGCCATCATCTTGAAGCGTGTGCTGATGTTCTGGCGATCCTGAGCCTCGATGCGGGCGTTGCCCTCCATGTTGCTCTGACCGAAGCAGAGATAGATGTGGAAGTTGGGGTCGAAGCCTGTTGGCTGGGGAATCTCGCCAGCGGCCTTTTCGCCGTCGCTGTAGTTCAAGACGGGGTTCTGCTTGTAGAAGTCATCCACCTGTGCCATCGAAGGCAGCGTGGCGAATGTCGCGCCCATGATGAGGGCAAGAATGTTCTTCTTCATAACAATTACTCAAATTTCTTCAGGTTCCACTTGCTGTTGTCGCTGTTGAAGTCGTACTTGCAGAGTGCAACGTTAGAGTCGGAAGTGGTGTAGATGACGTACTCCTTGTTGATGCCGGGGATGCCGGGGATGGCCTTAGGCATAATGCGGTAGGTGCCGTCGGTGAGCTGCTCGATACGCCAGAGCTGGTTGTCGGCGCCGGTGTACTTCTCGGTGGTAGATACCTCTTTCTTGTCGTTGGCAGCCAACACGCGATCGGTGCCATTGATAGAAATCTTGAAGTAGGGATTTGAGAGGTAGCCACCAGCCTCGGGAACGGCGGTGATGGTCCATGCCTGGTGAGGACGCATCATGTAGTCGCTACAACGTACGTCGATGATGTCCTCCTTGGGCCATACTGACTTAACCTCGTCGAGAGTCTGATAGGGAATCTTGACAACGGGAGCGTTGGGATCGACGTTACGGCCGAAACCACCACCTACACGCTGCACATTCATGCGAACGAAGTCAACAGTAAGCTCGAGGCTGTAGCCACGACGCTCAGAGATGATGGCGTATGTGCCTTCCTTCAGGCGCTCGCCACAATAAGGCCAACCGTTCTTCCAGAGGAGAGGACGAATGCCAAGTACGCTGCGACCGCTCTGATCAAGATCGGCCTCCCAGTGCAAAGAAGCAACCTCAACACCTTCGTCGAGGACGGTACGGCCAAAGTGACCGGCACCATTCACGCGGTCGCCAGCTGCTACTACCATGCGGCCACCACCGGCCTTCATGTCGCGTCCCATATTGTCAAGATAAGGACCAGTTACCTGCTTGCTACGGCCGCAGACGATGTTGTAGGTTGAGTTTACACCATCGCAGCATGTGCCGTGAGTACCAAGTAGATAATACCAACCATCCTTGTAGATGAGGTCGGTAGCCTCGCAGTCGATGGCGATGTCAAGTGCCTTGTTGCCCTTTACACGCTCACCAGTCTTTGGATCGAGCTCAATGAGACGGATGTTGCCCCAATACGTACCGTAAGAAACCCACATACGACCGGTGTTGGGGTCGAGCAGGATTCCGGGGTCGATAGCGTCGCAGTCCTCCATGCCATCAGAAGATGCAACCTCAATGGCAGTGGTGTATTTGAAGTCGGGGTGCTTGGGGTCGAGGTTCTTGTTCCACATGGTCAGGATGCGGCCGCTATGACCACCGTTGAGACCACCACCAGTAGCGCCGTAAACAACGAGGTAGCGATCGCCAATCTTGATGGCATCGGGTGCAGCACCACCACCAGGGCGCTCTGCCTTCATGTCCCAGTGCCAGCCGTCCTCAGAGATGAGACCGCCACCACCGGTGCCGAAGGTGAACCACTTACCGTCGCACTCGACTAGGGTAGAAGGATCGTGGATGAAGGGATAGCCTGCCTGTGCGCTGGCTGTGTTGACGTTGCCAAAAAGTGCAGCGCCGAAGAGTAGTATAGATAATGATTTTTTCATTGCTTGTTTCTGTTTGCTGGTTTACTTGAGTGTAATGTTAAAGTTGGTTACGGGCTTGCCATTCTCGTCAACGAAGCGTGCGCAAAGATCGCTCATGCCAGGACCGTTGACAACGGCGAAGCGGAGGACGTTGCGACCCTTCTTGAGGGTGAGAAGGCCAGAGTTGCCATCGTCCTGAACCATACGGCGGTCGCCCTCGAGCAGCAGGATCTCCTTACCATCGAGCCACCACATTGAGGCACCGTTTGAGCCTGCACTCAGACGTACGTTCTTGATCTCTTGAGGACAGTCGATGACGGTAACACCCCAGAACATAACGCCATATTCAGTCTTCTCCAACCATGAAGAAAAGCGGAACAACTTAGTATTGAAGAGGGTGCTCTCCACAGCATGCCACTTCAGCTTCTGCTCACCGTCAATGCCGTTCTCGTCCTGAGGTTTAGCAACGACCTCCTGGCCGTCGGTAGGCATGATGCTCAGCTGGTTGTCGAAGTACTTCTTGTAGAAATGGCTACGAAGATAGGTGTTGGTGTAGATGGTGTTACTGCGGTTGGGCTTTACGATGGGTTCGAGGAGCATCCAACGACGGATGAAGCCGTTGGCATCGGGCTTAGCGGCAGCAGCAGTACTCTGTACGCGGTTGAAGTAAACCATACGAGGATTCTCAGAAAGACTCAGCCAGTCGATCTCGATGGGAGCCGTAGTCTTAACAACGCTGAGCTTGAGGTCGCTAACGCCACTAGGAATAGCGGTGGCAGTGGCTACGTTAATCTCCTTCCAGATACCATTGGTTGAGGGGATGTTCAGTGTAGCAACGTACTTGCCTAGCTGAAGCTTCATGGTAGCGGCAGCCTTGGTGCGAACCTTCATGCAGACGTTCTTGGCCATGCTGCTCTTGGGGTCTACCTTATTGTAGGTTACCCATGAACCGGTCTTGGGAAACTTGGTGTACCAGCCCTTGAAGTAGTCGGTAGTGTCGTGATACTCAATAGAGGCACCTCCGCCGATGTTGCTGTAACGGTCAATCTGAACAGGCTTGCGGGCATCGCTGATACCTACACCACGCTTGGTTGCCTTAACCTCACGGATGGTACCATCGGCGTTGAAGAACAGTGAGTCGATACATGCACTACGGTTCTTGTCGAACTTGGGTGAGTAGTCGTTGTGATGATAGAAGAGATACCACTGATCCTTGAACTGAATGATACTGTGGTGATTGGTCCAGCAACCGCTCTGGTGCTTCTGCATGATAGTACCTTTGTACTCGTAGGGACCCAGAGGATTCTTAGACATAGCATAGTCGAGTTGCTCGGTCTCACCGTTCTTGAAGACAGAGGGGTAGGTGAGGTAGTAGTTGCCATTGTACTCGAAAGCAAAGGGCCCCTCCTTCAAACCTTCGCCAGGAAGGTTGTTGAAGCGTACGGTGGTTCCCTCAACGATAGACATCATGTCCTCGCCAAGCTCGGCACCTTGCAGACCACCCATGCCCCAGAAGATGTAGTTCTTGCCATTGCTGGCCTGGAGCACGCAAGGATCGATACCGCCGATACCTGCAACAGGCTTCTCCTGGACCTTGAACAACTGGCCACCGCCACGACCGAAGAGGTTATCGGCAATAGCTACACCAATGCCGAAACCACCGCCACGACGACCTTCCTGGGGCTTGGCGCCATCAGGGAAATAGAAGTAGTACTTGCCGTTGTGCTGGATACAGTCAGGGGCCCACATTGAGTAGCCTTTGGGATTTCCCCAGGGTACTTGCTCCTGGCTGACGATAACACCATTGTCGGTCCAGTCGACGAGGTCGTTGGACGAGAACATGTGGTAGTCTGCCATGCAGAACCAGTCCTTGCGTGCATAGTCTTCAGGAGCGGGAATGTCATGTGAAGGGAACAAGTACACGCGACCATTAAACACACGTGCCGTAGGATCGGCCGTAAACTGGTTGCGGATGATTGGGTTTTGTGCATTGGCCGTAGATGTTAGAGCCAAAGCAACCAACAGTTTGGTTAATCGATTTCTCATAGATTATTTTGTTAGGATTGGTTTGAAAATATCTCTTGTTATTTCTTCTTCGAGGTCTTTTTGGTCTTCTGAGACTTCTTCGCAGAATTCTTTACCGTTACTTCAACAGACAACAGTTTTTTTATCGGCTTTGCCTCTTCGAAATGCTTTACCATGGCATCGAGGTTCTCCTTATTGTACATGTTAAAGCCGTGTCCGCCTTCAGGTTCGAAATGGAACGAACAACCTTCAATGTTATTGGCGGCGAGAACGTCATAAAGTTCCTTACCCTGACACTGAGGAACAACGTTATCCTTCAGGCCATGATTAACACGGATTGGAGCGACTCTAGCCTTGTTTACACCAATGAAATAAGCCGGCGAAAGGAGGTCGTATTCATCCTCATGACCAGGAAAAGCAAAACCCATCAAGGCATCTTCAGGCTTCATACCGGTCTTGGGAACACCATCACAATCCATGTTCATGAGGTCGATGGGACCGCTCCACTCACAGCAAGCAAAGACGTCGCTTCTCTCGTTTGTGTACTGCCCCAAGTTGCCCTCGATGTCGTACTTGGCATTGTTCTTTTCAGCAATTTTAATGCCATTTGTGGCAGCACAAAGCGATGCAAGATGGGCTCCGCTAGAGAAGCCTGAGGTGCCTACAAGATTTTTATTGAAGTTGTATTTCTCTGCATTACCACGCACCCAACGGATTGCTGCCTTGATGTCGTTAATTTGAGCTGGATACTTTGCGTCGCTGCTGCTGCGATGGTTAGGAGTCACGATGGCATAGCCAGCTTCAAGAAGTCGAGCACAAATAGTGTTGATGTCTGCCATTCCCTTGCTATTGTTACTGAACCATGCGCTACCATAAATGTGGACAATGACGGGGTATCCTCCCTGAGGTGCAGGTGTCTTGGGCAGATAGATGTCAAGAGTGTGATATGCCTGATCGTCACCAACATAATTCAAATCAGCAAACTTCTCGGAATACTGTGCCGTCGTTTCGCTTTGTTGATTACCACCAAAACCAAATTGTGCAAATGACTGCTGAGAGAATCCTAACAGCAACATGCTAAATGCGATAATTGTCTTCTTCATAACCTTTATTGTTTATATGTGTCTTTCGTATTACATTATTATTTAAATATAAGATGCAAGTAAATGTTAAAAGTTTAAAAATTGCGCCAAATTTATTTTGGATGCAAATTTACAACTTAATTATAACTTACCATGTTTCTAGTGTTCCTTATTCTATGAAAAATGTAACATTTACAAATACAAAGTTACAATAATTACGATTTATTCGCAATAATTTTGCTTTTTTATTTATAAATTACTAAATTTGCATAGTAAAATCTGTAACATGCAAAACAAAGAATTCATCTATGCCTTATTGTTAGTGCTTCCTGCCATTGGCAGTGTTGCGTGCTTTAACGGTGAATTCCGCGCAAACCACCCGTCGTTTGTATTTTGGTTTTGTCTTTTTTTTATTCTTATTTTTTTTCTTGTGTTAGTGATTAGTGCAATCTTTGGCATCAAGTTGTATCGACAGAAGAAAAACGTGGAACTGCGCATACGCAGTTTAGCAGACGAGTCAACAAAGCGCCGAGAATCTGTTGAACGAATTGTAAGTCATTTGCATGCACATACTTGGACGGTCAAAGGACGGACTGTTGTCATGTCACAACCTCTTGCTAACAAACTTCATACAGAAACGGTCGTTGTCAAGTTTGGTGATGCACTCGAGGGACTTGATGCAAAATCAGCACAAGCTGTAGTGGACTTTCTTTCCATCGACGAACCGGGAGATTTTAATCTGCAAGTATATGGTGCCCTGTTATTTGAGGGAGAGCATTGGTACGAGTTGCACATGAACAATACGTTAACAAAGTCGGGACTCGAGAAGCATGGTGTGACTGTGCAAATTGATGAATTAAAAAAACTTGAGAAGCAATCGTATGACCTTCATCGACGCATCTCAAACGCTCAACAACGCGAACGATTCATCTCTATGCTTAACCATGAAATCCGAACTCCCTTAAATTCGATACTGGGTTTTTCGCAGTTATTGTCCTCCAAGGACGTTATGCTGACTAAGGAAGATATTTCCGAGATTAGCAACACGATTATTGATAATGGTGAGAGTTTGCTTAAGTTAATCGGCAACATACTTCTACTTATACATATGGATAATAGTAACGTCTCTATCAACCTCATTGACAGTAACGTAGCTGAAAATATATGTGAAGGGTGTGTGCTTTACGAGAATGAACGCAAAAAACGTAACATCAAAGTTGTTGTTGAGCATGGTCCATCGGAAGCATGGGTTCATATCGATCATCAATTCATGGTCACTGTAATTGACAGCTTTGCCTCTAACGCCGTCAAGTTTTCACACGACAACAGCACCATATATTTAGGATGGAAGATAGAGGAAGACGAAGTTGTTATCTATGTTCGTGACGAAGGCATAGGTATTGCTCCAGAGCATCAAAAACATATTTTCGAACGTTTTTATAAGGTTGATCCCTTTGCTCCCGGCGTTGGTCTTGGCCTAAGTGTTGCTAGGGAATTTGTAAAACGCATGAATGGACGCATTACTGTAGAGAGTGAATTAGGCAAAGGTACAACCTTTAGTGTTAGACTTAAGAAAATCAAATGACCTATGCTTCTCAATACACTCATATACGTTTTTTATACTTTGTTAATCTGCGTCTTCTTGTCGACGGTCGTAGTTCCATTAACAATAAAGTATGTTCGCCATCGCAATTTTGACCACTTTTTAAAACAAGCAGAAGCAGACAAACTTGCCACGCAGATGATTATGAGTACATTGGCAAGTAATCACGCATACTTGTTTTATCAAGAAGAAGATGGGGCCTTAGTCTTTGGAGAACATTTTTTTGATCGTGTAAAAGTGCGTGCTCGTAATATTTCAATTAACACGACAGCACGATTGTTGGCACCAGAAGACCGAAAGCGTTTTTATGAAGCATTCGAAAATGCAACAGAGAATGGGGATGAGCTCTACTTAAAAACGCGTAAAACAGCAGATTCTGAACAACACTATTTTCTTGTGTATATTCAAAAGAACTATATCAATGGCAAAAGCTATATATATGGTCTGTTTTACGTGATCGATCATATTCGACGCCAACAAGAAGAGATGCGCGAAGCCCTACGACGCGAAGAGGATGCTAATCTGAAATCAAGTTTTCTTGCCAGCATGGGACATGAAATTCGCACACCGCTCAACGCAATTGTTGGTTTTTCTCGCATGCTTGTGGAAAACTATGGTTCTCTCTCAGAAGACGAACTCTCCGTTATTCGTGAAACAATTTCGCAAAGTAACACCCAGTTGCTCAAGTTATTGGATAACGTAATGAACTACTCGTCTAGTTCCGAAGAGAAATTGGATTTGCCCTTGACGGAAAAGGTTGTTGAAGCAATTATGAAGGAATTGTACACCATGCATACGGTTATTGTTCCCCAACATCTTGAGCTCATTTACGAACCTGGCAATCCCAATGACCGTGTATTGGCTAATCGAAGTTCTATTCTACAGATTGTCTCGAATTTGATGAATAATGCCATCAAGTTTACGCCCAAAGGCAGCATTAAACTGGGATGGTTAAGCAAAGAAGATTATATTACGATTTTTGTTGAAGATACGGGCATTGGTATTGCACCCGAGAATCGCATGAAGATCTTTGATAAATATTTTAAGCAAAATAGTTTGATGGCTGGAGCGGGAATAGGTCTGAGTCTTTGTAAACGACTTGCCAAAGCCATGAATGGAACTATTGACGTTTATAGCGAACTTGGTAAGGGGTCTCGATTTGAACTTTCCATCCCACGATTAAAGTAGTTTAGTTTGAAGCGTATCGCTCCCTGCATTTTGCATATTC